>DAOVGR010000043.1 GCA_030672305.1 Thermoplasmatales archaeon
GGATGATCGTCAGCAACGTCTACCTGATGCAGCGTAACCGCCAAGCGGGGATACGGCAAGACCGGAGCCCCAGAGGGGCGGAGAGCTTGTCGAGGAAGCGAAGGCGGAATGGGGTTATAGGGGTGTAACCCCTATTTCATTCTCAATGAAGATCAAGAAATTGAGTTTATACGTATATATAAACTTGGTGAACTACCAGATATAAATGAAGTATTAACCTTCCTAAGAGAATTATGAACAAAGGAATTGGAGAAAAATTTCAACAAGACACAAAATATTCACGTAATTCTATAGGTGGAGGTGGGCTTGACTGGAACAATCAACCCGATTTATACAAGAGCTATCCAAATAATAAAAAAATTAAACTTGTAAAACCTGAAGCTTTATCAAAATTATCTTTAGATGATGTTTTAAAAAAACGAAAAAGTATACGTATTTTTTCAGAAAAACCAGTTACTAAACAACAGCTATCTTACATAATATGGGCTTCGACTGGAATTCAAAGAGAAGAACTTGAATTTGAATTTCGGACTGCTCCTTCTGCTGGAGCATTATATCCAATTGAGACATATTTAGTAATTAATAGAGTTCTAGATATTCCTAAAGGTGTTTATCACTATTCAATCAAAGACAACTCTCTAGAAGAATTAAAAACTGGTGATTTTAGTATTGAAATATCAAAAGCTGCATTAGAGCAAGATATGTGTAAAAATTCTGCAGCAGTTTTTATCTGGACCGCTATCTTTAATCGGTCTAAATGGAAATATGGTGAGCGTGCCTATAGGTATATCTATTTAGATGTAGGTCATATTGCTGAAAATTTCGCCCTTGCGTCTACAAGTCTTGGTTTAGGTAGTTGCCAAATAGCTGCATTATTTGATGATGAAGTAAATGAGATAATCGACGTTGATGGTGTAAATGAAAGTGTAATCTATATGAGTGTAGTAGGTAGTTTGTAATTTATAGTAAATAATAAATCTGAAATGTTTGTTTATATTTTGTAAGGTGGAGGTTCCTATGGGTTCTGATGTTGTTGTCGAATTAGATGATAAAACCTGGGAAAAAACTGTAGAAAAAGGAGAAAAACCAGTAGTTGTTATGTTTTCCAGTCCAACTTGTCCTTATTGTAGACAGATGAAGCCATATTTTGAAGAGTATGCTTTGGAATATAAAGACAAGATGGTATTTGCAGAAGTTGATATATCAAAAAGTCAAACTATTGCATCTAGATATGGTATTATGGGTACACCTACATTCAAATTTTTCTGTAAAGGTAAGCCCATAAACGAGCTTGTTGGTTCAATTTATCCAGCCATTTTAAAGAAAAATGTTGAGATATCACTTGAGCATGGTTCACAATGTGCTGAAAATACTACATGGGTGGATTCTAGTATTTCAGGATATGCTTAGTGAGGCATTTAAAAATGGATGTAAAAGAAGCAATTGGTAAAAGAAGAGCATATCGATCCTTGATTCCTGTCAAAATTTCTGATGAACTAATCACTGATTTTGCAGAATGTGTTCAAATTACTGCTTCATGTTTTAATAATCAACCATGGAAATATGTATTTGTTTACGATCAAGAAATGTTGAAGAAGATGCATGAGGCTTTATCTTCAGGTAACGAATGGGCGAAAAAGGCATCTATGATTATTGTTGTTCTTGGTAAACAGGAGGATGATTGTGTAATTAGAGATAGGATATACTATCGATTTGATATTGGAATGGCTACCGGAGCAATCATTCTTAGAGCAACTGAGTTAGGGCTTGTTGCTCATCCTATAGCAGGTTATAGTCCAAAGAAAACTAGGGAGATTCTATGTATCCCAGAAGACATAGATGTTATTGCACTTGTAATTGTAGGGAAACATTCTGATAAAATCGATCCAGTACTCTCAGATAAACAAGTTGAAGCTGAAAAAAAACGGCCAGAAAGAATTCCAATAGATGAATTTGTATATATAAATAGATATATTGATAAAAGGTGATTGTTGATGAATATTGAACATGTAAATGGGGAAAATAGGGGCAAGATTTTACTATATGCATTAAGCACTTGTGGTTGGTGTAAAAAAACAAGAGAGTTTCTAAATAAACTTGGTGTAGAATTTTCATATATTTATGTTGATTTAGCCGAAGATAGTGAAAAAGATAAAATAATTAAAGATGTAAGAAAATGTAATCCTCGTAATTCCTACCCTACCGTTGTAATTGATGACAAAAAATGTATAGTTGGGTATAATGAAGATGAAATAAGAGAGGCTATTGATAAATGAGTGAGATTAAAAAAGAGGATGTTGAAAAGATATATAAGAAACTTAACAAAGACGCGGAGTTGTCTGGTTATAATCTGAATTCAGATGTTGAGTTAACAAAAGATCTTATTAAGGGTCTTTTAGTAAATGAAAGAAGATATGGTTATTGGGCATGCCCATGCAGGTTAGCATCTGGTAAGAAAAACAAAGATCTGGACATAATATGTCCTTGTGATTATCGTGATGCTGATTTAAATGAATATGGTTCATGTTATTGTGCCCTTTATGTTTCACAGGATGTTCTGGATGGGAAAAAAGAATTAGGTTCAATTCCAAATCGTAGACCTCAAAAAGAGGAAAAAAAGCAGATTAAAGAAAAATCAATAGAAAATAACATTTCCTCATTATCAAAACCTGTTTGGAGATGCAGAGTATGTGGCTATCTTTGCGGTAGAGATGAACCTCCGGAGGTTTGCCCGATTTGTAAGGTAAAAAAAGAACGATTTGAAAAATTTATCTGAATTTATCCAGCTCTTCCATCATCACAAGCATTTTCATCATCCATTGGTCTTGAATGTTCTGCATGTGCTGGTTGAGTGCAAAGATCAAGACGCATTTTTGTCATAGACTTACCACAACAACTAGGTACTTTTCCATCAGTTATTATAACTGTTTTACCACACTCTTTACATTTATAAGTAATTTTCAAAATCTCGCCTCTAATTTTGTACAATTTCATTTATTTTAGCAACTATATGCATTTTTTCATCTTCAGATAATGATTGATCAAGCATGGAATAGACTTTCTCCTCCTCAAAATTTTTATGCCTTATCAAATACACCTTAAAACTATAAAAATCAGATATCATTCTTTTATTTCGAATGTCTTTTCTCCAATTGTTTAACTTGTTTAGTATAAAGTTATGCTGTTTTGTAAGCTCCGGTAACATCTTGTATCCTTCAGTTTTATCATCAGGGTTGTAGGATGTAAATATTGCTTTCTCTTCAGTAAAAATATGTTTTTCAAGTTCCCATTCAAACTTAATAAATGCAATACGCATTGAATCGAAATCTTCGTTGTTTTTTTCTTCAAGATTATTTAACAAATCTTCGATTTTAAGATGGTCTTTAACCATTAATTTAAAAATGTTAATAGATTTTATCATTTCTAGTTATACCTTCCACTTTTTAGGAATGGTTTTATATATTTTATATCTTACTAAACTTAAAGTAATATTTTCAAAATAATATTATAGAATCAATCTATTAAGAAGCGCTAGGAAGAAAAAAATGAATGAACAAAAAATATATATCAAAATAATAGATTCATGGCCAGAAAACGAAATTGTTACCCTGTATAAAGCTGCAGGCTGGTGGAAAGATTATTACGATTCATCTAAACTTAAATACATGATAAAGGGTAGTTTTGCTTTTGCTGTGGCAGTTGATAAAAATATAGATAAAGCAATAGGCATGGGACGAGTTATATCTGATGGAGTATCTGATGCATATATTCAAGATCTTATGGTTTTACCAGAATATCGTGATAGTGGTATAGGTCGACAGCTTGTTAAAACGTTACTTGAACTTTGTTTATCAAAAAGAATCATATGGATAGGTCTTATTGCAGAACCAGGTCAATATGGTTTCTATTCAAATATTGGATTTAAAACTTTAACAAAATATACTCCTATGAAATATGAAAAAGATGATTAAAATGCTTTCAATAGATGATTTTAAGTTAATTACACTTGATGAAAAAGAGTTATTTGATAAACATTATAAAAAATTTCCACCAGTTCACAGTGATAATAATTTTACCACACTAATTAGTTGGGTGGAATATAGTAAATACAAATATGCTTCTATTGAAGATAATATCATTATAATGAGTAATATAAAAAATCAGATTCAATTCAGACCACCTTCTGGTGAAAAAAGAAAGGAGTTATTTGATCAAGTTTTAATGCTTACAAAAAAACAAGATTCCAAATATCCTATTGGAGTTATTGATATTACAACAAAAGATTGGCTTTCAAATCTTTATCCAAATTTAGAATTTATTCCAAAAAGAGAGTACTTTGATTATGTTTATCTTGCTTCAGATCTTGCTGAATTACCTGGTTCGGCCTATAGTAAAATTAGAAATCGTGTAAACAAATTCAAGAGAAATTATGCCTATGAGGTTGAAAAAATTACAGAAGAAAATATGAGTGAAATTCAAGAATTTCTAAAAAGATGGTGTCTTTGGAAAGATTGTGAATCTGATCCTCTACTTGAGAATGAAAAAAAGGCAATACTCTATTCAATGGCCCATTATTTTGACCTTGGATTGTCAGGTATTACTATACGTATTGAAGATGCAATTGAAGCAATAGCAGTTTATGAAGCTATGAATCAAGACACTGCAGTAGTTCATTATGAAAAAGGATCACCTGATTTTGATGGAATATATAAGATTGTAAATGAGGAAACAGCAAAAATACTTCAAAAAGATTTTAAGTTTATCAATAGAGAATCTGACATGGATCTGCCAGGTTTAAGACAAGCAAAAATGTCGTACAGGCCTCATCATATGATAGAAATCTTTAATATAAATAAAGATAGCATTTAATTTTGGATATTTTTTTCTATATTACTCGTCACATGCTCTACAGAATAAAGAAAATTCTGGACTTTTTCTTAATATTTTACAAATTCTGCAGGTCTCAGGTATTACACACCCATTCCCGTTATCGATTATATTTTGTGCAGATATTTTGATTTCACTAAGAATTAAGTTATCTACAATATTTATTCTCCCACGCTTTCTTGACACATATTGACAAACTGCTGCGGGCGTGATTCCTAGTTTTTCTGCAGTGTTTTTTTGACTTAAGCCAAAATCTTTTATCATGCTTTCCGCAATTTCTTTTCTAATGACGGGTAAACCATTCCACATCATGTATTCGCAGGTAGTTCGTTTCATATACATGAATATTATTCTGTGTACTTATAATTAACGATTGTTTATTAATATGTTACATTTGTTGCGAGTTATACATTTCACAGAAGTAAATTAATGTAACTCTTGTTATAAAAATATCTTATTTAGCCTTTATTCTTTTCATAACTTTTTAAATTATATATGCAAAAAGCATCGAAACATTTAAATACTCAATATATATTAACGATTGTTAATTAGAGGCTTAATGGGGTTATAAATCTCTTGATTATTAAGAATATGAGGATTAAAAAATTATCATTCAGGCTGATGGAAATTGGGGGTGAAAAAGGCAGGGTGAACCCATCTTTTTATATCCCATCCTTTCCCCCTCTCCTCAAAACTATATTTTGAGACCCTCCCCTGCTTTCGCAACCCTCTCCATCTTTTTTTTATAAAACGATAAGCATTACATAATATTAACTAATGTAGTTGTTAATTATGAATGAACTGATAAGTAAAATTGAAAATTTAAAACAAAGTGAGATTGCAAGAGTAGTAGAACAAAGAATAGGCGATTTTAAAAATATTGATAAAGAATCAAATGATGAACTTTTTAAGGAAATTTGTTTCTGTTTATTAACTGCTAATTTTAACGCTGAAAAAAGTATAAAAATTCAAAATGAAATTGGAGAATGTTTCTTAACAGATTCCAAAGAAGAACTCACAAAAAAGCTTAAAAATTATGGTCATAGATTCCCAAATGCAAGAGCAGAGTATATATCAGAATCATTAAAATGTAAAGATAAATTAAAGGAAATTGTTCAATTTCTGGATAAAGGGGCTTTAAGGGATTGGATTGTAAATAATATTAGAGGGCTTGGGTACAAGGAAGCAAGTCATTTTCTTAGAAACGTAGGTTTTGATGATTATGCTATCATAGATTTCCATATAATTGATATATTGGTTGATTATAGTCTTATAAAGAAACCCAAAACTCTAACAAAAAAGAAATATATCGAGATAGAAAATTTATTGAGAAAGCTTGCTAATAAAACGGGTCTTACTTTAGCTGAGCTTGATTTATATTTATGGTACCTAGAAACAGGAAAAATATTGAAGTAACATTTGAATTTTAACCTAAAGGTTTTTAGAGGATTAGTATATCACGGATTTGGTGATTTAATTGGATTTCAATCTTACAGAGCAAAAAAAATTATTCCAAAAAGTGATTAGAGAATTTTGTGAAAAAGAATTAAAACCAATTGCTCCAAAAATTGATCAAGAAGAATATTTTCCATTTGATCTTTATAAAAAAATGGGTAAAATGGGTCTTATGGGTATGACTGTTCCACAAAAATATGGTGGAGCTGGAATTGATAAAGTAAGTTACATGATTGCACTCGAAGAAATTTCTCGCTTTTGTGGTTCTACTGGTCTTACTGTTGAAGCTCATAATACTCTGGGCTGTGGTTATATATATGAATATGGCTCTGAGGAACAGCGAAAGAAATATCTTCCTAATTATACAAATGGTGAAGGTTTTGCAGCATTAGCAATCACTGAACCTAATGCAGGATCAGATGTAGCCGCCCTTCAAACTACTGCTGTTCTTGATAAAGATGAATGGGTGATAAATGGCACTAAACAATTTATTACAAGTGGTGATATCGCAGGAGTTACCATTGTAATGGCGAAAACTGACAAGGATAAAGCGGCAAAGGGTATATCTGCAATCCTTGTTGAAAAAGATACAAAAGGTTTTAAAATTGGACAATTAGAAGATAAGCTTGGGCTTCGCGGTAGTAGAACTGCCGAACTTATATTTGAAGATTGTAGAGTTCCTAAGGAAAATCTTCTTGGTGAAGAAAATAAAGGATTTTATGGTGTTATGGACACTCTAGATAGAGGTCGTACAGCAGTTGGCGCAATGTCTGTTGGGATCGCACGAGGTGCTCTTGAGGACAGTCTTGAATATGCACAACAACGGCAACAGTTCGGAAGGCCAATAGGTAAATTTCAAGCAATTCGATGGATGATAGCTGATATGGCAACCGAAGTGGATGCTGCTAGGCTACTTGTTTATAGAGCTGCTTTTTTAGAAGATCAAAAATTACCCTATTCTACAGAAGCTGCCATGGCTAAGTTGTTTGCATCTGAAATAGCTATGAGAGCAACAAATAAAGCTATACAAATTTTTGGTGGCTATGGGTATATACGTGAGTATCCTGTTGAAAGATATTTCAGAGATGTAAAACTATGTCAAATAGGTGAAGGAACATCAGAGGTTCAAAGGATTGTAATATCCAAAAGATTAGGTTTGTAGACTTGATTAAATTCTTTTTGGCAGGACGTTTTTCTATAATATTTACGAGAGAACAAACAGTCTACAGTTGCAATTATAATAAAATTATTATACCGCACTAGTAATACCTTATAAACTTGTTAAATTAAAGGGGGTTGTTAAGATAGTTGATTATAGATTTTCAGAGGAGCAAGAACTTTTTAGAGAGAGTATAAAAGAGTTTTGTGCAAGCGAAATCGTCCCGAAAACTGAGAAATTAGGAGAAGTAAGACAAATGCCTAAGGATATCATAAAAGCTTTAGCGAAATTTGAACTCCTTGGAATGGTGATAGATCCTGAGTATGATGGTTTAGGTACCGATGTAGTGACAGCTGGAATTGCAGCTGAAGAGTTAGCAAGAGCTGATCCTAGCTGTTCAATTCCTGTTCTATTTTTAGTGGGAACATCGTGGGGGCATGTACTTGAAAGATATGGTACAGAGGATGCAAAAAAAGAGATTTTACCTAAGGCGATAAAAGGAGAACAAATTATTGGTATTGCTACGACGGAATCAGACATTGGATCAGATTTGGGCTCTATGAAAACCAAGATTAGTAAAAAAGGAGATAAATACGTTATTAATGGTGAGAAGATGTATATTAGTGGTGTGGCAGAAGCTATAGCATATGGTGGAGGGCACGTCACGCTTGCTAAAATGACACCTGATAAAGGTACACGAGGAATGTGTTTATTTTACCTTCCATTGAAAGATACACCTGGTATAACACCTACCTATGTTGAAGATATTGGTAGAGAAGCAATTTCATGTGGTGGATTTGATATCAAAAATGTTGAGATTCCAGAGCATTATCTAATTGGGGAAGAGAATAAAGGATTTTATATTGTTCATGAGGGTTATGAGCTTGCACGTGGACTTATAGCTTTAGTATGTGCTGGTGCTGCTTCCAAAGCCCTTGAGAATGGAATTGCATATATTAAAGAGCGCAAGGCGTTTGGGCGACCAATTGGAAAATATGAGGGTATTCAATTCAAGTTGGCTGAAAATTATGTTCGGATACAGGCGCTTCGTGAGTTAGCCTATAAGGCTCTTTGGACATATGATCAAGAATTACAGGGGAGGGCTTCGAGATTTGAGGTTAGTATGGCGATAGCAATGGCAAAATCTGTTGCACCAATTTGGGCATTTGAAGCCATCAATGATGTTATGCAATGGCAAGGAGCTTTTGGGTATACAAAAGAATGTGAAGATCAAAAAGCCTGGCGTGGTGTACGTTCATTTACACTTGCTGAGGGTTCTTCAGAGATCATGAAGCTGATTATTGCTAGAGAATTGCTTGGTAAAGACTTTCTTGCCTATCGATAATGTCGTGTAGGAATAGAAATGAAATTGATCGCTTGTATAAAGCAAGTACCTGATACTGCAGAAGTGAAGGTCGATCCCAAAACCCATACATTGATTAGGGATGGTGTACCCAGTATTTTGAATCCTTATGATCAATTCGCTATTGAGGAATGTGTGAGGATAAAAGAGGAGATTGGTGAGGGAAGTATTTCAGTTATTACAATGGGTCCGCCACAGGCACGAAGTGCATTAATGAGATGTTTAGCCCTTGGAGCAGATGAAGCTATTCTCATTTCTGACAAAGCATTTGCAGGTTCTGATACCTGGGCAACAGCATACACTCTCTCCTTAGCTATTAAAAAAATTGGATCTTTTGATATAGTTTTCTGTGGACAGCAGGCAATAGATGGAGATACAGCACAGGTAGGACCTGAGCTTGCGCAACAACTTGGCATTCCTCAGGTAACCTATATAGAAAAAATTGAGATTTGTAATAAACACAAACTCACTATTCATAAACAAACAGAGGATGGGTATCAAATTCTTGAGGCTAAATTACCAGTACTATTAGCCCTTCTCCCTCCAACATCATTTCAACCAGAGCATCCTCCAATGAGTAGCATATTAAAGGCAAAGAAAAAGCCTTTTAATGTTTGGGATGCAAAACTTTGGGAGGCGATGAATCAAAATTTGGTTTAGATGGCTCATTTACTCAGGTTATAAAAACATATACTCCACCATCACGTGGCGAATGTGAAATTATTGAAGACGAACCTAAAGAAGCTGCAAAGAAATTAGGGCAGATTCTATGTAAAAACGAGGCCCTTACAAAAAGGTGAAAGTTGTGGGAATAGAGATTGTTCTTGATAAATGTACAGGATGCGGATTATGCATTAAAGCATGCCCATTTGCTGCGATTAAAATCAAGGATAAGAAAGCTGAGATTGAAGCAAATTGTACACTTTGCGGGTCTTGTGTGGAAGTCTGTAATTTTGATGCTATACTTATTGAGAGACCAAAACTGAGTGATAAAGATCTCTCAGAATATAAGAATGTATGGATTTTTGTAGAACTCCGTGAAAAAGGGGTAAAGAAGGTGAGCTTAGAACTCGCTAGCAAGGCTCGAGAAATTGCTGATACTTTGGGTGAGAACGTAGGAGCCGTGATCCTTGGTGAAAAAGCAAAACATCTTTGTAATGAAATAGCAGCTTATGGTGTTGATGTGATATATATAGCTGAGAATAACAACCTCAGTGAATATAACACTAGTAACTATACTGGGATTTTAACTGGCCTAATATTGAAGTATAAACCTAATATTGTACTTTTTCCTGCAACTCATTTGGGTAGGGATCTGGCTCCACGTGTTGCTGCTACTTTGGAAGTTGGTCTTACTGCAGATTGCACTGGTTTATCTATTAAAGATGGCTTACTTCTTCAGTCTAGACCAGCTTTTGGCGGGAATATAATGGCTGATATTATTTCACCAAATGCTCGTCCTCAAATGGCTACAACTCGGCCGAATGTGATGAAGATTCAGAAACCAGATTTTACTCGGAAAGCAGAGATTGTATCTATACCTGTAGATATAGATTCTAAGGCTATGAGGATTGTAATAAAAGAAATTGTTAAGACTACTAAATCAGGTACCAAGAGCCTAGATGAGGCAGATATTATTATCTCAGGTGGTAGAGGTATAGGGTCAGCTGATAATTTTAAAATCTTGGAAGATCTTGCTAAAACAATTAATGGAGTGGTTGGCGCATCGAGAGCAGCTGTTGATGCTGGTTGGAGGCCACGTTCAGATCAAGTAGGTCAAAGTGGAAAGACTGTATCACCAAAGCTTTATATTGCATGTGGTATCTCCGGTAAGATTCAGCATCAGGTTGGTATGAAGAGTTCTGATACTATTATAGCTATTAATATGGATCCTGATGCTCCGATTTTTGATATTGCAGATTGCGGGATTATTGGAGATTTCACTGAGATTATACCCGTATTAAATGAAGAACTTAAGAAAAATCTTTGTAAGAATTAAAAAAAGAGAAGATGCCTGTTCTATCCGGAGATAGAGATTTATATAATAAATTTCATACGGGGGTGGGGAGAAATTATGGCTTTCAAAAACACATTCATACCTTATGGGGGATATTGGAGTACACCATTCTGTGCATGGCAAGGTAGTTTTCAAAACCTTCATTCAATTAAATTCGCAGCTGAAATTGGGCAGAGATTTTTAAATGAGAAAAAAATCGATCCTAACGAGTTCGATGAGCTAATCTTTGGTATTACCATACCACAAATCTCAGCCTTTTATGGTACACCATGGCTTGCGGGTATGATAGGTGCTGGCCATATTACAGGTCCTATGATTGGACAGGCTTGTGCTACTGGTGCTAGAGGTGTCGAACTAGCTACATTAGGCATAGAATCTGGATTACGTAAGAACGTTTTAGTTGCCTATGCCGATCGGTGTTCTAATGGTCCACTTTTAGTTTATCCAAATGCAGAAAAACCTGGAGCAACACAAGATAAAGAGAGTTGGGTTTGGGACAATTTTGGTAAAGATCCGTATGCAAAGAATGCAATGGTAGAAACTGCTGAGAATGTCGCAAAAGAAATAGGTATAGGAAAAGAAGAGCAAGATAAACTTACACTTTTACGTTATCAGCAATATCAGGATTCAATAAAAAACAACAGAGCTTTTCAAAAAAAATATATGATTGCCCCTATCGAAGTTAAAGATAAGAGAGGCCGTAAAGTCTTAGCAACCGTAGAAGGAGATGAAGGAATATATCCAACTACACTTGAGGGACTCCAAAAACTCAAACCAGTAATACCTGAGGGTTCAGTTACTTTTGGAACTCAAACTCATCCAGCAGATGGTAACTGTGGAATAATTGTAACGACAAAAGATAAAGCTAAACAATTGAGTAAAAATAAAAAAATTGAGATACAAGTTATATCCTATGGTGAAGGTCGGGCTAAGAAAGGCTATATGGCAATGGCAATAATTCCAGCTGGAAAGATGGCACTCAAGCAAGCAGGTATAACAATAAAGGATGTTACTGCTATTAAAACACATAATCCTTTTGCCGTTAACGACATATATTTCTGCAGAGAAATGGACCTTGACTGGAAAGATATGAACAATTATGGTTCCTCTTTAATATATGGTCATCCACAAGCACCTACAGGTGCAAGATTGATTATAGAACTTATTGAAGAATTAGTGGAGAAAGGTGGAGGCTATGGTTTATTTGATGGCTGTGCTGCTGGAGATACTGGTTCAGCTATTGTTTTAGAAGTTAAAGTTGACTAATATTAATTTTGAATATTTTAAGAAAGGTGTTAAGCCATGAAAATACAAAAAATAGGTATTATTGGTGCAGGTAACATGGGAAGTGGTATTGCACAGAAGATTGCTCAAGAAGGAATAAATGTAGTAATTATAGATGTTGAAGATCGATTTATTAAAAAAGGACTAGAAAATATTAAAAAAACTCTTTCACAAGGAATCGCGCGAAAAATATTCACAGAAGAAAAAGCAAAGGAAATTTTAAACCGTATAAAGGGTACAATAAATAAGGATGAGGTTAAAGATGCTGACCTTGTTATTGAAGCAATTTTTGAAGATATGGATGTTAAAAAAGATCTTTTCAAATATTTAGATGGTATATGTAAAGATAAGACAGTCTTTGCTTCTAACACATCATCATTTTCTATTAGTGAGTTAGCATCATCAATCAATCGTGATGATAGATTTATTGGTCTACATTTCTTTTACCATCCAGCAAAAAATCGTTTGTTAGAAATCATACCTGGGCATAATACAAGTGAAGAGACAATTACTTTAGCCAACATTTTTTCAGGTATGATTGGAAAGACTGCTATTCATGTAACAGATGCACCAGGTTTTGCAGTTAACCGTTTTTTTGTCCCGTGGTTAAATGAGGCCACTAGAATTCTTGAAGAAGGAATAGCTAACATTCCTACAATAGATGAGACTGCAAAAAAGGTGTTCAAAGTACCTATGGGGCCTTTTGAATTGATGAATGTGACAGGCGTACCAATTGCATATCACTCAACGGTGGGTCTTGGAAATAAATTAGGTGATTTTTATTTGCATAGCAATGGTCTTAAAGAACAATTTGAAAGTAAAAAACAATGGGATTTGAGTGGAGAGGTTGATACTGCTAAAATTGAAGCAGTCGAAGAACGTCTTCTTGGTGCAGTGCTCACAGTTGCTTGTGCTCTTGCAGCAGAAGGTATATCAAGTATTGAAGATATTGATAGAGGTGCAAAGGTTGGTCTTAGATGGCGCAAAGGTCCATTTGAAATGATGAATAAGTTTGGAATTGAACGCTCTTATAATATTGTTAAAAAGTTCATTGAAAAATATCCAAAGTTGAACATGCCCGATCTTCTTGAACATCAATATAAAAATAAGGAGCCTTGGAGTTTCAGCTTTGTCGATTTAGAAATTAAAGGTAATATTGCAAGGATCTTGATTAATAGACCTGAAGCTATGAACTCAATTAACGAAGAAGTGATTCAACAATTAGATGAAAAATTCACCGAAGCAAAAAGCAATCCAGAAGTTAAAGGAATTATTTTAGAGGGTGCAGGTAAAGCATTTATCGCTGGTGCAGATATTCAATACTTTATCAAAAAAATTGAGCAAAACAAGATAGATGATATCTGTAAGTTTACAAGATATGGGCACTCTGTTATCAACAAAATTGATGCATCTGAGAAACCAGTTATTGTAAAACTTGATGGTCTTGCTTTGGGTGGAGGTGCTGAAATTGCTCTTGCTGCTGATACGATAATTGCAACAGATAAAGGTAGCATCGGTTTTCCTGAAACGGGTATTGGTATTTATCCAGGATTAGGAGGAACTCAGAGAACTACAAAATATATTGGAAAAGAACTGGCAAAATACCTAATTTTTACAGGAAAAATTCTTGATGCAAAATCTGCTGCCTCAATAGGTTTGATTGAATACGTTTTTACACCAGATGAAATAGACAGCAAGATATCTGAACTTATTTCTAGTGGAAAAATGATTAAGAAATCAATGAAAAAGGAAAAAGAAATACCGGAAAATTTCCAAATAATCAAGGATTATTTCTCTGATGAAAACATTGAATCACTTCTTTCTAGGAGTAAAGATTTGAATGAACTTGGTCAGAAGATATCAAAAACTATATCCAGCAAGGCACCCATTGCAATAAAACTTGCTAATAAAATAATAGATGAAGGAAGCTGTCTTGAACTTAAAAAAGGATTAGAATTGGAGCTTAGCTATCTTTCAAAGATATTTTCAACACAGGATGCTTTGGAAGGATTAAATTCTATAGTAAAAAGACAGAGACCTGATTTCAAAGGAAAATAGCTTTTCAATAATAGATTCTAACTAATCAACTAAAATATCTATTTTATTCAAATAATATAACCTTCTTGTTTAAGCCATTCTTTAACGTTTTTCATTCCTTGATTATAATTTATTTTCGGCTGATAATTAAGAATTTTTTCAGCTTGTTTGATACTTACAGTTTTATCATTTGAAAATATACTAACTGCATAAGGCGTGACCCATGGTCTTAAATTAGTAATTTTGTTTAATAAAACCATAATTTTAGCAATTGTCATCCCTGTTCTTTTTGAAAAATTTCTTTTTATTGGTTTTTCTCCAATAATTTTTGCTAGATCGTTAAGATATTTTCCCCATGAAATTGAAAAATCTCCATCATTAATATTCAAAATTTGACCTATTGCTTTTGGTTCTTTCATAGCTTTTATTAACGCATCAACAAGATTATCAATATAGGTATGCAAAAAAATCCCTTGACCACTGTTTATTAATGCAATTCGATTTTTTTTAATAGATTCAATAGGTCTTAAAACCCAAGTTGTTGCACCAGGTCCATAAACATTACCCGGTAAAATTATTACAACTGGGAAATTATTATTTTGGAATTTTTCAACTAGGTACCTTTCTGCTATTTTTTTTGTTGTACTATAATATCCATACTTTTTTTCAGATTCATACCCCATATGACTAATAAATAAAAATCGTTTAAGATTGTATTTTTCACATGCTTTTACTAAATTTTTTGTCCCTTCAGCATTTACCTTATAAAAAAGATTTTTTGGGCCATAATCTTTTACTAATGCTGCACAATGAAAAACAACATCTATTTTATCAGGAAAACTCTTTAATGTAAATGGTTGAGTTAAGTCAGAATAAATATACTCAACCTTTTTTTCTAATTCCTTAGGTTCTTTATTATGGATTAGTGCATAAACATTATTACCCTCTTTTACTAATCTTTTTGTTATTGCACTCCCAATAAAACCTGTGGCACCTGTTACTAAACAATCCATGTATACTCCTTAAATTAATTTTTTCTTTTTATAATCATCGAGAAATTAACTATAAAAGTTGAATGAAAACTGAACTAAATATGATTATTGATATTTTTACGAAATAAAACAGAAATTCCAGATTTTCATTTCAACACTACCTACTTCCCCAAATGAATCCTCTGCTGTAATTAAAATATTGTATTTTCCAAATGCCTTTCCTGTCCAAAACCATTCATGCAACTTCCAATCATTGCAATAGCATGCATTACCTTGTTCATCACCATCAAGGAATACCTTCACAATTAAATCTTCACTTCTATCAAAGTCATCAATTGCACTGATTATTATTGGTCTTAATCTGAAACCTCCGAATGACAGGGCATCAGCAATCAAATTAAAAGGAAGTGGTCCTAAGGTAATACCAGAAAAATGGAAATAATCTTTTTTTGGATTTATAATCTCTACAACTGGTGGTTTATTTTCACCAAATGGCTGCATTAGGGGGTATTTATCTTTATTGTCTCCACCTGGTATAAAATATGGCGTATCACCAATACCATCCAAATCTTTATCTGTTCCATTGTAATCACTCCAATAGTTTCCACCTGATGGATACCCATTGTGCCATTTATTACTAAACTGATCTTCAGCATTTTGAGTGTTAGCTATAAAATTGTTATGATATATGTTATTGTTATTACAATAACAACAAATTTTAATCCCATGTCTTTGGTTATACGCAATTGTATTTCCAAAGATATTGTTATATTCATGATAAAGACTCATATGTAAGCCTCTTTGAGTATTATTTAAGATTTTATTGTAAGAAATATTGTTATACTTACAAGGTCCAGGACCTGACAAAGTCCAATGAAGACCAATACCATAATTGTTATTTTGAACGATATTTTTAGATATTGTGTTGTAAGAAGAATTAGCTAAATATATCCCCTCAAGCATATTGTCTGTAACAATATTATCAGATATTGAAGTGCTTGAGGATGATATTAGTCTGATAGCATATCGACCATTTTTAATTGTAAATCCAGTCATGCTAACATAATTGGCATTAATTATAACAATATCATCATCTTTACCTTCAATAATTGTAGTATTTTTATCTTCTCCCTTTAAATTTATAGATTTATTGATAGAGATGTTCTCATAATAAGGCGATGAATCATCAAAGACAAATACCATATCGCCGTCACTAGCATCATCTATTGCATCCTGTATTTTTGAATAGTTATTAGATCCACTACCACCAACATATAAGATGTTGCTAGATGTTATTGTGACGACTAATGATGCATTATAGTTAGAGCCATTACATATAGCTATTGATTGGATAGTATATGTACCGCTTTCATCCCAAGTATGACTAGCTATTGCTTCTTCTCCAGCGATGTATGGTCCAAGCCAATCCGTAATTTCTCCATCACCCCAATTCACCTTGAGAAAAAATTCACATCCTTCTGGATCAATTAAATAGAAGATATAGGTTAATAATTCCCCTACTTTTCCAAGTGTAGGACCACCAATGATAAGTTCTGTTGGTTGTTCATTGTTAATTAAGATATTACCTGTTGATGGAACAATATCTACACCAACAAATAAAATTAATATTGTCAATGCAACTCCTTTTATGAGTAAGGTATTATGTTCCAATGTATAACTCCCCTAACTTAGTATTATAACTATAGAACAAACAATATATAAATACTATGCTAAAATTAGTATAAAAAAATAGGGGAAAAGAAGGTGAATGATTTTTTATTTGTTTTTCCAAACTGGTTGTCTTTTTTCAAGGAAAGCAGCAAGACCCTCATTTGCATCGTTTGTTTTCATAAGTTCATTTAAGTAAATATCTTCAATTTTCTTAATAGAATCAGAATAATTTTGAGTAGCTCCTTCTATAAATGCTCTCTTTGTAAGCTGCAAAACAATTGCGCTATTACTTGCAAGTTTTTCATTTATAAGTTTTTCAGCTTCTTCATCAAAGTTATCAACAGGAAGTACATGATTAACAAGACCGAGTTCTTTTGCTTCAGAGGCATTTATTATATCACCCGTAACAATAAGCTCTAATGCTTTTTTACTCCACATTAACTTAGGAAAAATTGCAGCAGCTATTGGTGGGAATACTCCAACTTTTATCTCAGGTTGCCCAAATTTGGATTTTTCTGACGCAATTACTATATCACAAAATGTTGCAACCTCACAACCACCTCCTAGAGCGGCTCCATTTACAAGGGCTACAGTTGGGGCATTTATTTTATGGAGGTTTGTAAAAATTTCATGAAAGACATGAATCATTTCCTTTACTTTTTCTTTAGTATGATCAGATACATCAACTCCTGCTGAGAATGCCTTACCATTTGCATTGAATATTAGGACTTTTAAATTTTTATCTTTAAATCCTTTTAATGCTTGATTGATTTCTTTCATCATCTCAATGTTAAGTATGTTTAGGGGTAAATTATTAAATGTAATTCTTCCAACCAAGTTTTTCTCTTCAATGATTATGTTTTTAAATTCCATTTTAGCACCTCAAATCAAACAATATTAATAGTTGCCCTACCAAGTATTTTACCTGCTTCAAGATCATGTATCGCATTTTCTAGACTATCCAATTTATAGTCCTTGTTTGTAACGAGTAAATCTAAATCAACAGTATTATTTTCTACAGCTTTTACGATTTCTTTCATTTCGTTCATTGGGCATGCCCATGTTCCATTAATCGTAATATATTTATCCATGATTTTCTGGTTAAGAAATTCTCTAACAGGTTTTGGTGGCCATCCAACTTGGATAATTGTTCGATTCTTGCTTACTGTTTCAACAGCTATTGGAAAAGTATCTGAAACTCCAGAACAATCTAGAACACAATCAACCTGGAATTTATCTTCTGCAAAATTGGACGTAATATATCTTGCTAAACCCGAAATAGTCTTTGCCCTATCCTTACCTGATATTTCATTTATTGAAATATTATTTTCTTCAAAATATGTTTTGGAGTTCACTACATGTGTTGCCCCTAATTTTTTTGCAAATTCAAGTTTATTATCAAAAATATCGACTGCTAGCACATTCTTTGCTTGGAAATATCGTGCAGCAAGATTTACAGTTGGCCCACCAACTCCACCAACACCAAAAACAACTACGTTTTTTCCTTTTAACCAATGGGTGGATTGGTCAAATAACTTACTTGGATTTGATGAATTTTGAATAATATGTGGTGGAACAGATCTACTTTTCAAACCATGAAATGGTGTTGAGACTGCATCTGGAATGATGCATGCTTCATCTAAAGGAACACTTTCCTTAATTTTAAAAGTGTATCTAGAAGGAACAGCAATAAATTCTGCATCACCACCATTTACACCATGACCAATAAAAATAGAATTTTTACATCTATTTGTAAGTCCCTCCTTACATGCAGGACAATTTTCGTCTCCACAGCCAGGATACACTGGTGGAATAATTACATGGTCACCAACTTCTAATGTTTTAGCAGATTTGCCAACCTCTTCAACTACCCCTGCAATTTCATGTCCAATTATTAGTGGTGGCTTGAATGGAACAAAACCACGATAAAGAGTACGATCGGTACTGCACAATCCAGTGTATTTTGACCTTATAAGAACTTCTGATTCTTTTATAATAGGATCTTCAAAATCAGGGACAATATTTAACTCTTCTTTTCCATATAAAACAGCAGCTTTCATATCTTTCCCCCGGCTTCTGTGATAAGATGAAGAGTATATAATCTTATTTGTTTAAAGGAGTGTTTAATTAAAAAAGATATAAATAATATTGACATTATTCTGCATTAATAATTCTAACTAAAGGGAGGATTAAAATGTCTTTAGACTGGTTACCCAAAGATGATAAAATAAAGAATCATGATTTATGGAGAGATGAATATTTTAGGCGTGACCCACCAAGCATAATTTATGAATTGAAACCAATTATTGACAATGAGGGAAACAAAGTTAAGGGATTGAATTCTGCATGGATTATGCTAAATAATCCTGCTCAATACAATTCATATACAACTGATATGGTTAAAGGAGTAATTGCAGGATTTCATAAGGCATCTATGGATCGAAGTGTAGTAGCAGCAATATTTACTGCTGTTGGAGACAAAGCATTTTGTACTGGAGGAAATACAAAGGAATATGCTGAATATTATAGTGGTAGACCAAATGAATATGGATTATATATGGACCTATTCAATGGAATGGTTGATTCAATACTAAACTGTAAAAAACCTACTATATGCCGTGTAAATGGTATGCGAGTTGCTGGGGGACAAGAAATTGGCATGGCCTGTGATATAGCTGTTTCCTCAGATACTGCTATATTTGGTCAGGCTGGGCCAAGGCATGGTTCTGCACCTGATGGTGGTTCTACAGATTTTTTACCATGGTATCTAGGAATTGAGGATGCAATGTGGAACTGTATTTCTTGTGAGCTTTGGTCAGCCTATAAAATGAAACGAGTTGGCCTTATTAGCAAGGTTGAACCTGTTCTAAAGCAAGGAAATAAATTCATAAGAAATCCAACAATTATAACAGATAAATATGCAGAAGATGGTGAGTTAGTATATGGTGAATTTTTAAAGGGAGAAGAATTCAAAAAAGCAAGAGAAATTATGAAATCTTCTCAAACAGATTTTGAACTGCTTGATAAAACTGTAAACAAAATTGTTTGGACCTATACTAATCTAATGCCCGGCTGTCTGATGAAATCTATTGATGGGATACGAATGAAAAAGAAGTTTTTCTGGGATCAAACCAAACTTGCAAACCGGCATTGGCTTTCTGCAAATATGGCAACTGAAGCATTCCTTGGTTTCCATGCATTTAACAACAGAAAAACCACAGGTAAAGATGTAATAGATTTCATAAAATATCGGCAACTCCTTGCAGAAGGACGTCCATTTGATGAAAAACTAAAAGAAGCAGTTCTGCCAAAACCTCTAAAGAAACCTTAATCCTAGGGTTTTTCAATTGTGTAATATAGTTTAATTTCAGGTATTTCTTCGAAGATTCGAGGTACAACTTTTACCTTCATATCAATTTCAATCTCATTTTCTGGAATATCTCCTATCCAAGATATAAGACGTCCACCTTCTTCAAGATTAACAATTCCCAAAATATAGGGTGCGATATCTTCAAATCCTTTTGGTGCTGCAAATATTTTGGTGAAACTATGAAGTTTACCTTTACCTGAGTACTCTATCCATTCAAAAGTATCATCCATACATTTTAGACAATCCGCACGAGGTGGGAAATACCTCTCACCACATTTCTTACATTGAGTCCCCATTAGTTTTCCTTTTTGAAGATAATCAGAAAATTTATCTACTTTAGTATATGGTGTGAAGTTAATTTTTCCAAAGTATTTGAATGGCATAATTTCACCTCCTTAAAATGTGAACAAAGGTATATTGGCCGATACCACCAACATTGTGTGTTAGTCCAATCTCTGCACCTGGAATTTGTCTTTTTCCTGCATCTCCCTTAAGCTGTTTAACGATTTCTGTAGTCATTGAAACACCTGTTGCTCCAACAGGATGGCCCTTTGCTTTAAGTCCTCCATCTACGTTTACTGGAGTTTTACCACCTATATATGATTGTTTCTCCTCAATGAATTTTCCGCCTTTACCTCTTGGACAGAAACCAAGGTTTTCATATGCCATTATTTCAGCAATTGTAAAACAATCATGAACGTCTGCTACTTGAATATTAGATGGTTTTATTCTTGCTTGTGCATATGCTTGTTTTGCAGCTTCAACAGCACTTGGAATTTCTACAAGATTAGGCCTTCTAAGAAGAGACATCTGCGCTGAAGCTGCTCCAAGTCCTTCAAACCATATTGGTGTGTCATTGAATTTCTTTGCCAACTTTTCATTTGTCATAATTACACAGGCTGCACCATCAGCATTAGCACAACAATCAAAAACATTTACAGGAGAAGCAACATCCTCAGAACTAAGTACCCTTTCCTTTGTTACTTCCTTTTGGAAAAACGCATATGGATTCATAGCTCCATAAAAATGGTTCTTTACTGCTACAAGAGCCATCTGTTCTTTTGTTGTACCGAATTCATACATATGCCTATTAGCATATAGTGCATAGTAACCTGGAAATGTAGTTCCGAAAATTGATTCCCATTGAACGTCTCCTACTCTTCCCATAAGAGCTAAAATTTCCTCTGTAGATAGCTCCCTCATCTTTTGAACTCCAATTACTGCCACTATATCATGTAATCCTGATTTTATTGCCATATATGCTGTTCGAATGGCAGCACTACCAGAAGCACAGGCAGCTTCAGTGAGCCAAGTAGATTTAGGATTCATTCCAACATATTCTGCAACAACTCCAGGTAGTGAACGCTGCATATGATATTCAGGAACTGACCCAACAATTAAGGCCTCGATATCTTCTCTTCTCAAATTATTTGCATCTTCTATTGCTTCTTTAAATGGTTCAAAAGCTAGTTCCTGAACTGTTGCATCACTACGGTTTCCAAATTTTCCATGACCTATACCAATAATTCCTACTTTCACTATTTCACCAACTTTCTAAATGTACTGACCGCCATCAACCTTGATTACCTCACCTGTTATATGTTTGGATTTTTCACCACATAAGAAAAGAACAACGTTTGCAACATCCTTCGTTGAAGCAATGCGACCTAATACAGTTTCATCTACTGCTTTTTGAAGGAACTCGGGTGGTATTTTTTTGGCCATTTCTGTCATTACCATTCCGGGTGCAACTGCATTGACATTTACATTAAATTTACCTACCTCTTTTGCTAGAGCTTTGGTAAGTGAGATTATTCCACCTTTTGATGCTGAATAGTTACACTGTCCAAATTTACCTCGAAGACCATTTATAGATGTGATGTTTACAATTTTTCCAGATCGTTGATCTTTAAAATATACAGCAGCTAATTTATTGTAAATAAAATATCCTTTAAGATTTACATTCATTACATTGTCCCAATCATTTTCATTCATCTTCCAAATTACGCGATCAATATTTATTCCAGCGTTACATATAAGAATGTCTAATCCACCAAATTCTTCAATAACTTTTTTAAACATTCCTTCAGCATGATTATAATTAGTTACATCTGCCTTTACAATGAGACATGTTTTTCCTAATTTTTCAATTTTTTTTGCAACTTCTTGAGCCTCTGTATCATGTTTACGATAGTTGATTGCTACATTAGCGCCTTCTCGAGCAAGTTCAACTGCAATAGTAGCACCAATTCCTATACTGCCTCCTGTTATTATGGCAGATTTTCCTTTAAATTCCATATCAGCTCCTCCATTTATAGACTATGTTAATGCAGAATTTTGATAGTATGCTTAACTATTATTTTATTTTTTGGTGAAACTTTAAACTTGTTGAACATTCAAAAATACAAGTTCAAAAGTTGGAATAATAGCCATTTTTCTCCTCAAAATCACTTTAAGATATTTAGTCTTTCTTAATAAAATCATGGTTATCTATCAGATATTATTATTTATTATATTTTTAACCAAACATTTAAATCAAAAATACTAATTAGGGCATTACTAAACCTTTGCTTACGGGAGGCATAAAAAAACGAAAAAGATATTCATTCATACTCATTCTTGTAAATTAAGGTATTTAGATGCATCTAGAATATCTAAGTATTTTTCTCGAAATAATTACATAGTTGTTAATAAACCAAAGGATGCAGATATAATATTTTTCTTAACATGTGGAGCATTTGATCATCTTGCAGATGAGTCATTACGTATGGTTAAAGAATTTCAAAAATATGATGCAGAACTAATCGTTGGCGGCTGCTTACCTGAAATTGAGAAAGAAAAACTAGGGACTGTTTTTCATGGAAGAATAATAAATACAAAAGATTTAGATAAAGATCCAGATAAGATGGATGATTTATTTCCAGAAAACGCAGTCAAATTTAGAGAAATAGATGATGCAAATTCTTCATATCCTAACTTAAATGAAGGTAATTTGGTTGGAGCTCTAAAAAATTTTATAGGAAACATAGGTTGGTTAGAAAAATCCCTTGTCAAGTTCCAAAACCAAATATTTAAAAGTGTTTATGGTAAACATTCTTTTTTCTATAATATTTTAGTAGATGAACCAATGTATCGAATGAGGATTTCATGGGGTTGTAATAGCAATTGTTCTTATTGTGGAATAAAAAAGGCAATTGGTCCTCATAAAAGTAAACCTATTGAAAAAGTATTGGAGGAATTTAGATTTGGTTTAAAAAATGGTCATAAGCATTTTATGATGAATGCTGATGATATTGGTGCATATGGAACGGATATCGGTTCTAGTTTTTCAGAATTATTAGATAAAATGACAAGTATTCCTGGTGATTATTTCATCTCAATTGCAAATCTTAGTCCACGTTGGTTAATAAAATATATTGATCATTTTGAAGAAATCATCAGAAGAGAAAAAATCATTCGTATAGGTGTTCCTACCCAGTCTGGTAGTAATCGTATTCTAAAACTCATGAACCGTTTTCATGATAAGGAAAAAATAAAAGATGCTCTTATAAGATTAAAGACAGTTTTTCCTAAGCTGTCCTTACACACCCATATTATTGTAGGATTTCCAACTGAAACAGAAGAAGAATTTAAACAAACCTTATCTTTTATTAAGGATTGTAAATTTAGTGCTGGTCAGCTAATGCCTTTTTCTTCTAAAACTGGCTCTGAAGCTGCAATTATTGAACCAAAAATCCCTATGGATGAGATTAATAAAAGACTGAAGTATGCTAAAAATTTCTTTAAAAGAGAAGGGTATAGTGTTAAATATAAATCCCAAGGTAGAACTTTTCTATTTGATAAACTAGATTACTTTTCTTAATTTTTTAAATATTTTATTATTACAAAACAAAATAGTAGAGTTAACAAAAATATTTATATATAGCTTTATTATAGCTATAATGTAGCTATGGGGTTTTTATGGCAAATCCATCAAAATTTGAAGTATATGGTCAAGAAATGCTTGAAAAGATAGTTAAGAAATGTGGAAATAGCGGCCGTATATACCTTCCACCAGATTGGATTGATAAAAAAGTCAAAATCATCAGGGTTGATTGAGGTCGTTTAAAATGGCAGATACCACTATAAGACCTATGAATGGAAAAGATATTAGTCAGGCAGCTGACATTCATAGAAAAGTTGTTAGGGGGGGACTAAGCCGAGTTATAGATTATGAAATTGAAGAGCTTTTTGTTTCTTTTATTAAAAAAACCCCTAAAACTTGTCTTGTTGCTGAAATTGATAACAATGTAGCAGGTTTTGTTATCGGTGTAATAAAAGAATGGGGATTTGGAGTAGAACGATCTGGATGGATTGAAATGATAGAAGTTGATCCAAAGCTTATGGGAAAAGGTGTAGGAAAATCTCTAGGTGAAGCTTTGATCAAATATTTTAGAGATGAAGGAATAATAGAAGTTTACACATCGGTAAGATGGGATAGTGGAGATTTAATAGCCTTTTTCAAATCCATTGGATTTGATAAAAGTAATTTTATCAATTTAGAATTTAAATCAGGTTAAATTTTAAAGATATGAAAAGGGAGTGATATTATTGATTGAGCAATTTAAACAAATGGAAAAGAAACGGCATGATTATGCTAAAGAGTGGAAAGGAAAGAATGACGGAAAGGTAATGGGTTACTTTTGCACCTATGTACCTGAAGAGATCTTGTATGCTGCTGGAGTACTTCCTGTACGTATTCTTGGCAGTCACGAACCGCAGGATGTAACTGAACCCCATATTTTTGGCATGTTTTGTCCGTTTTGTAGAGATTGTCTTGCTCAAGGACTCAAAGATCGATATAAATATCTTGATGGTCTTATGATAGCTCAATCTTGTCTTCATATTCGGCAAACTTATACAAGTTGGATTAAGCATAGACCTGTAGAGTTTAATAAATTTCTCTGTATGCCTCATAAGGTTCAGAGCCCACATGCATATGAATTCTTGACTGAGGAATACAAAGTTTTTAAGAAGGAAGTAGAGAAGTGGACAGGTAAAAAGATCACAGATAAGGATTTGGAAAAGGCTATTGAGGTCTATAATGAGAACCGTCGTCTGATGAGAAAACTATATGATCTAAGGAAACGTGATAAGCCACCTTTAACTGGAGAGCAGGTCATGGAAGTCGTGATGGCAATGCAGATGACTGATAAAGCTGAGCATAATAAGATGTTGAAGGATCTTTTGAAGAAACTAGATAGTTATACACCTGATAGAGAAACAGGTAGTCGATTAATGATACTCGGTTCTGAGGATGATGACACTGTTTTTATGAATATGGTGGAGGAATCTGGTGCTACGTTTGTAATAGATGATCACTGTACGGGTTCCAGATATTTTTGGAATGAAGTAGAAGATGGTAAGGATCCATTAGCTTCAATAGCCGCAAGATATATAAATAGAGTTCCCTGCCCTTCAAAGGATTGGGAAGAACGTAAGAGGATTCCCCATATTTTGAACCTTTGTAAAGAATGGAAAGTTGATGGAGCCATAATAATGCAGCAGAAGTTCTGTGATCCACATGAACTTGATTTTGTAGCAATAAAGAAGTCTTTGGAGGATGCTGGTATACCAACATTATTCTTGGAATTTGATGTCACTGTACCAATTGGACAGTTTAAGATTCGTGTTGAAGCATTTCTTGAAATGATAGGTGAGGAGGATTTATTCTAGGAGGTGAAAAAATATGGAGCAAGAGGCGATATATCCAACTGAGAAATTGAAATGCTGGAATAAGGCAAAAGATATCCGAATGAAGTTTTATCAGGATTATGCTGAAGCGCATGATAAAGGTGGTCTTCGATGGGCTGGCGGTGCATGGACTTTTGATGCGATTCCTGCAGGTTTGGGAGATGATGTTTATCCTATAACAAGCGAGCCATATAGTGCTACAATTGCGTTTGATAAAGAACTTTCATTGGAATGTATGGAGGCTACTGAGGTAAAGGGCTATCCTCGTGATTTATGTTCTTATATGCGGAATTACTGGGGCTCTATTATTACTGATAAGTTTGCATTTGGATACAAAGACGGAGAGTTTGTACCTAGATTCCAGGGAGCTAAGCCAATAAGCTTTCCAAAACCAGATTTTATCTGGCAGGATCATATTTGTTGTTCACACGCTAAATGGTATCAAGTTGTATCAGATCTTGAGGGTGGAATTCCTATGTATACTGTGGATAATGCTGTAGGACCTTCTAATGAGCTCACCGAGAGTAAAATTAAGTATATTGTTGAGCAGTTGAAAGATGGAATAAAGTTTTTAGAGAAGACTACCGGTAGGGATTATGATGATGAGCTACTGTTTAAAGCTATATGGAATCATTTTGTTTCGACATCTACATGGGCCGAGTCTTGCGAATTGAATAAAGCTATACCTGCACCGTTGGATGAAAAATCTATTTATTCGCTATATGTTCTTGGGACTCTTCAAAAATCTGGAAAGCAAGTAGCAGATTTTTATGAAAAAGACCTTCTTCCAGAGGTAAAAGATAGGGTTAAAAGAGGTATTGCAGCAGTTCCTAATGAACATGTCCGAGTGATGTCAGATACACAACCACCATGGAGTTTTCTAAGTATATTCAGATATTTAGAGAAATTTGGCTGCGTCAGCATTGGCTCGTTATACACTTTTGGATTGATTGGCCAATGGGAAGTAAAAAAAGATGGTACTTGGGGTGCTAAGACCATACCGGATGTAGAATTCTCTAACCGGGATCAGGCTCTCTATGAATACGTTAAATATGAATTACATAAACCTGAATGGCAGCATTTCTATTCATGTCATCTAAAGAGCGATATGATGATTCGAATAGCTAAGGAATGGAAACTTAATGGAGTTATGCTTCATTACAACAGAGGCTGTGAAGGATTAACTGTTGGTATTGCAGAAAACAGACTGGCACTTCTTGATGCAGGTTTTCCTGTTATGGCTTTTGAGGGTAATAACGCTGATGAAAGGGAGTTTGATGAGGCTAGAACCAAGGCTAAGATTAATGCTTTTATGGAGACACTTGGTGTTAAATAAGGGAGGTTATTAAAATGATTACTATGGGTATTGATTTGGGTGCAAAGAACATTAAGGTAGTAATTTTGGAAGACAATAAAATTATTGGAAAATCTAATATTCTTGCAGGATTTGAGGTAGAAAAAAGCGCCCAGCAAGCAGTTGATAAAGCCCTCAAAGAAGCAAGTATCACAAAAGATAAAATAGATAAGACTATTTCCACTGGAGCTGGGGATAAACTTGCTCCTTTTTATGATGATACCAAGTCGATTGTGGGCTGTGACTCTTTAGGAGCTGTATTTCTTCATCCTGCTGCAAGAAGTGTTATTGATGTAGGTGCGGAAGAAGGTAGAGGTATGAGATGTGACGAGACTGGAAAAATTATAGATTTTGAGGTAAATGAAAAATGTGCTGCAGGTGCAGGAGCATTTACTGAGGCTATGTCTCGTGCACTAGAAGTAAAACTTGAAGAAATTGGCCCTCTTTCTTTGAAGGCTACAGAAGAGATTCCAATGAATGCACAGTGTACTGTATTTGCAGAATCAGAGGTTGTAACAATGGTGCATAACAAAGTTTCAAAGGCGAATATGGCAAAAGCAGTTCATGATGCTATGGCAAGCAGGATTACATCAATGGTTAGAAAGATAGGCTTTAACAAAGATGTAGTGCTTGTTGGCGGTGTAGCAAATAACATAGGCTTCGTTGACTCTCTTAACAAAGATCTTGAACTTGAAGTAGTGGTACCAAAAGATCCAGAGTTTGTAGGAGCTTTGGGTGCAGCACTTGCAGCAGCAGGTTGGAAGGGAGGTAAATAATATGGTAGGAAAAGCTGAACTTTGGAGATGGACTGAATCGCGTTGGACCAATCCTAATCTAGACTGGAAAGGTAAATTGATTACTTCTGGAGTGGATGTGGGTTCAGTTAGTTCACAGGCTGTTTTACTTGCTGATGGAGAACTTTATGCTTATTCTAATATGAGAACTGGTTCTGATAGTCCTGATTCTGCTATGAAAGCAATAAACTGGGCAATGGAAGATACTGGTCTTAAACTGGATGATATAACCTATACTGTTGGTACAGGTTATGGTCGTGTTAATGTTCCATTTAGCCAACGTGCTATCACAGAAATTGCATGTCATGCTCGTGGGGGCAACTTCATGTATGGGCCTTCAGTTAGAACCATTTTAGATATGGGTGGTCAGGATTGTAAAGCTATTCATTGTGATGAACGAGGAAAGGTTACAAATTTTCTTATGAACGATAAATGTGCTGCTGGTACAGGTCGCGGGATGGAAGTGTTTGCTGATATTTTAGGTGTATCTATTAATGATGTTGGAGATCTTTCACTTGATGTAGATAAGGAACCTCAACCTGTAAGTAGTACATGTGTTGTATATGCAAAAACTGAGGCTACTGGTCTACTTAGGGAAGGTTGGCCGAAGAATAAAGTTTTAGCAGCATATTGTTCTGCAATGGCTCATAGGATAATGACACTACTTGAAAGGATAGGAGTCGAAGAGGATTTTGCTATAACCGGTGGAATAGCAAAGAATAAGGGGGTAGTTACAAGGCTTGAGAAAGAGGTTGGAATAACTATAATGAAGACCACTGATTATGACACACAAATTGCTGGAGCCCTTGGTGCTGCCCTATTTGCAAAAGCTTTAGTAGAGAAAGGTAAAAAATAGATATGAGGAATTTTCATGATAGCAAATTATGGATATAAGGATGGTTCTGGAGACTACTTCATAGTTATAGATACTGACAAATGTAATGGTTGTAAGGATTGTGTTACTGCTTGTCCATATGGAGTAATGGATGTTGGACCTGATGAAAACGACCCTCTATCTGATGAAGAGGTAGCATTTGTTACTGAGGCGGAGAGGAAAAAGATAAAATATACTTGTGCTCCTTGTAAACCAATGACTAACAGACCGCCTTTACCATGTATAGCAGCATGTAAACAAGAGGCAATCTCCCATTCATGGTGAGATCCTAGAGGGATAATTCCTCCCGTTTTATTTTAAGAGTGAGGGATAGTATGAACATTACTATAAATATCAATGGTAACAAGGTTAAAGCTGAAGCGGGGATGACAATCTTAGAGGCCGCTCAATATAATGATATATATATCCCAAGACTATGTTATCATCCTAGTTTGGGGAGTTCACACGGTTTGAAACCGGTTGAGACCGTATACAGAGATGATGGCGAATACCAGGATGATGATTCAGGGCCCAACGAGGGATTTAAGGGATGTCAACTCTGTCTTGTTGAGATAAAGGGCCATGAAGGCCTGTTAACTTCCTGTGATACTATAATAGAAGAGGGAATGGTAGTAAATTCTGAGACCGATGCAGTAAAGGAGACACGCAGAAATAACCTTGCAGAGATATTATTAAACCATCCACATGCATGCCTTCAATGTGCTCAACAGGATGGTTGTTCAAGGACAGATTGTTCGACTAATGTACCTGAGAACGAGCGATGCTGCCCTTTATTAGGTCACTGTGAGCTACAGAAGATTGCACAATATATCGGTATCAGGCAGGACTTATCCAAATATGTGTTTAAAGATCTTCCAAAACATAAAAATGAACCACTTTTTGAGAGTGATTATAACTTATGTATCTCTTGCTTGAGGTGTGTAAGAGCATGTCGTGAATTAAGAGGCGTAGAGGCCTTAGGATTTGTATTTAACAAAAATGAGGCTATTGTAGGCCCTACTAAAAGTTTAAATTATAAAGAGTCGGACTGCAGGTTCTGTGGCACATGTGTTGAGGTTTGCCCTACAGGGGCACTAAGTGATAAAAACCTACCTCAAGGGGAAAAGGAAGATGTCCTTGTTCCATGCATCGCAAATTGTCCTACAGGTTTAGATATTCCTAGATATATTAATCACATCTATGAAGGAAATTATACCGATGCTATCGCGGTAATAAGGGAGAGGATACCATTTCCGGGGATACTAGGCCGTGTCTGTTTCCATCCATGTGAGGATGAATGTAGGAGAGGTGAGCTAAATCAACCAATGGCCATATGTGCTCTGAAATGGTTCGCAGCTGATAATGAAGACGGTTCTTTCAAGACAAAAGTTAAAGAATCTACTGGAAAGAAAGTTGCTATTGTGGGGGGCGGTCCATCAGGTCTTTCAACAGCGTATTATCTCGCTTTATCAGGACATAAAGTTACTATTTTTGAAGCTGAGGAGAAAATAGGGGGTATGCTTAGGTACGCGATACCTGATTACCGTTTGACTCCTGATGCATTAAAAAAGGATTTGGAGATATTAAATAAGTTAAAGGTGGAATTCAGAACTAATACCCCTATTGGGAAGAAAATAACTCTATCTGACCTTCGTAAAAATTTCCAAGCTGTCTTTATAGGTACTGGAGCATCGCTTTGTAAAAAAATACCCGTGGAAGGCTCTAATCTCAAGGGAGTAGAATGGGGCTTAGATTTTCTGAGGGATGTGAAAAAGAAGAATGTGACATCAATGAGCGGTCGGGTAGTTGTCATAGGTGGTGGGAATGTTGCGATAGATACTGCAAGAACTGCTATCCGTCTAGGTGCTAGCATAGTTCAGCTTTTATGTTTGGAATGTAGCGAAGAGATGCCAGCTCATGATTGGGAAATAGAAGATGCAAAGGATGAAGGGGTAATGATGTTCCCTTCTTGGGGTCCTATAAAAATTTTAGGGAGAAACGGAAAAGTTATGGGTATTGAACTAATCAAATGCACTTCTGTCTTTGATCAAAAAGGTAAATTCGCCCCTAAATTTGACACTTGTGAAACTAAAGATATTGATACAGATAAAGTTATATTAGCAATCGGCCAAAATTCAGATCTCTCTTGGATTCAAGGAATAGATACAAAAAATGGGACGATAACAGTTAATAAAGAAATGCAAACTAATATCTCCGGGGTTTTTGCAGGGGGTGAGGTTATGAGCGGCCCTGCCTCAGTTGTTGAGGCTGTAGCTGACGGAGCATCTGCTGCTTTAGCTATTGATAAATTCCTTGGTGGTGACGGAAACATTTATCAGACATTTATAACACCTACTGAATTGAATCCATATCTAGGCAAAGTAGATGGTTTTGCGGATGTAGATAGAGTAGATATTGTAAAAATTAGTCCAAACGTTAGAAAAGAAAATTTTGAAATGATAGAGAACAGCTATAATGAAAACCAAGCTAAACAGGAATCGGTACGCTGTCTAAGATGCGATCTACGCCTGAAAATATTGCCTGTTATATTCCCACCTGACAAGTGGATGGAGCTTAACAATAATAACGTAGCAGAGGTTCCAGCAGCTGAGGGAGTATACCAACTTCGGGATGAAAATAAGGTTATAATAGTAATAAAAGGCACCCAGAACATACAAGCTGACCTCCAGGAAAAGCTGAACTCGGAGACCAAGGCAAGATATTTCTGGTTCGAACCAGACCCTATGTATACGAAACGGGAAAGTGAACTGATACAGCAGTTCCTCCAGCAATTTGGAAAGATGCCAGAAGGTGATGGGGAGGGTGATGATCTCGATGACCTCTTCTAAACCGAAGGTCGAAATATTAATAGTAGGTCCTTTATTTTCTAACTGTTATATAGTTTGGGATGAAGCAGTAAAAGATGGTGTAATAATTGATCCTGGTGATGATGCTAATATTATATTGAAAGCTGTTGAGAAACTTGATATAAATATCAAATATATTCTTGCGACACATGGTCATTTTGACCATGTAGGTGCTGTAGCGTCATTAAGAAGGGAACTTAAGGTTGAATTTCTTGCTCATAAAGATGATTTCTTCTTTATTGAGGATGGCGAAAATGCTGCTCGACGTTGGGGGGTTAACATTGAACAGCCCCCTAAACCTGATCGATTCATCGAGGATGGTGATAAGATAAAAATTGGTAATTTTCATTTAGAAGTCATTCATACTCCTGGTCATTCACCAGGTGGTATTAGCTTTCTATATGATAGAATGCTTTTTGGTGGTGATACTCTTTTTCAGGGTAGTATTGGTAGAACAGATTTTAGAAAAGGATCATTTGAGGATTTATCAAAGGCCATTAAAACACGTCTTTACACTTTACCAGATGATACTATAGTTTATACAGGACATGGTCCAATAACTACAATTGGTGATGAAAAGAAGTATAATGCATTTGTGAGAGCATGATTTATGGATGAGAGGATTTCAAAAATAAAGAAATTGATTTCAATATCTAATCAAATCGTGGCGTTCACAGGTGCAGGATTCTCAGCTGAAAGTGGGATTTCTACTTTTCGAGGTGCAGGTGGTCTTTGGTCAAAATATAATCCGTCTATTTATGCAGATATCAATTATTTTATCAAAGATCCCTCCTATTATTGGAATTTCTTTAGAGATGAGAGATATCCAGTAATTAAGAAAGCTAAACCAAATGATGGTCATTATGCATTAGTTGAACTGGAGAAGCTAGGTAAGATTTACCGTGTGATTACTCAAAATATTGATGGATTACATCAAATGGCAGGTTCTTCAGAGGTTATTGAACTTCATGGTAATACTAGAAAGATATTTTGTATGAATTGTGATAAAACTTACTCTATGGATAGAGTCTATAACCTTTTAAAAAAAGAGTTACCCCCAAGGTGCTCTTGTGGAGGTATCCTAAAACCGGGTACAGTTCTTTTTGGTGAACCTTTACCTCAAGTTGCATTAGATATGGCAAATATTGCAGCTCGGAACTGTGATATGTTTATAGTTCTAGGAAGTTCATTGGTTGTATATCCAGCTGCAGCATTACCAGAAATTGCTAAAAATAATAGAGCAAAATTGATAATTGTAAATATCGACCCTACACCACTTGATAATATTGCTGATATTGTAATAAATGAGAGTGTATCAAAGGTTTTATCTGAACTAATTTAGATTTATATTTAGCCAATTTATATATACAAAAAATTTTTATTAAGTTACATTGCAATATAATATTAACGAAAGGAGAGTAAAAATCATGAAGAAAGGAATAATTGGTATCATAATTTGCATGCTTTTGATAGCTAGTCCAGTTTTAACTGGTGCTGGAATTTTAGGAACTGCTAAAATACCAAATAATAAAAATGGTATACTTTTAGAAAAAGAGCCATTGTTTTAAGCAATAGTTCTTGATTTCCATCGTTTTTTATATTTTTAACATTAAAATTTAATTTATTTTTTGGTAGATATTAAAAACGTTTATATATTATTAGTTACATTGATAATATTGCCTATCAATCGTGATTAGGCACGGGAGGTATAGTTTGCATAAGAGGAAGAAAAGAATAATAGTTCCAATATTTGTAGTTATACTATTTCTAGGATTAGCATTAACACCTGGGATAAGTGCAACAGCTGAAAAAGTAAAAGAGCATCAATTAACTATTAGGATGCAGGATCCTTATGGTGGTGCTGATTACGAATTTAGGAAACTCGTAACACATGCCCAATTAGAAAAAGTCAACGATTCAGTAAATGAATTTATAATGTTGGCAAAGGATTCAATGGATGAAAACAGTCCTGATGGTTCAGAAATTTCAGATTCTGAGTGGGAGAATATTAAAGACAAGGTTTTGACTGCAGTCGATATATTGGGATTAATCATAGGAAAGGAGTTCCCAGTTGAGGATACGAAATACTTTGTCAGCGAGGTACTTAACACTCTTCTAAAATTTCATTATAACCTTAGACAACCATTGATAAGTATAGGTATCGGCATCACTTGGATACCCTTCTATGATTACGAATCAATGTTAGGTAGATTAATCAAACCTGTATTTATAAATCACATCCTTGGATTTTCAGCAACATTTAAATTAAATCCATTTAAACTTGGATTTCCAAGCTTTTCATATGGCCTTCATCGAATAAGAACATTCTTTTTTAATGGATTGCTTATTGATTTTTCAAACCTTGGCTATGATAGAATAATTGGACCACAGATTTTAATTGGATACGGATTCTTTACAGGATTTGCATAATTAAAAATAAATCATATTCTTTCGAAAATATAGTATAACAAACCAAAGCACTTACGGTTGGTTATTTATTTTTATTTTTTCATATGTTTATTTCAGATTTTAATAGTTTTTAGTATTATTTAGCTTACATATAATTGTACCAAAACATGAGATTGCAGAAAGAATTAGAGTAATTGAATTATTATGGAACGCTATTTAATTTTTCATAAATTTACTATTTTCCTACAGGTATTATAAACATTGGATCGAATTTTTCATTATCCAATTTAAGTAATGTACAGATAGCCTCTTTATCATTTATTGTAACAATATTGCCAGATAACCCCCTTGAAGTAGCCTGTAAAAGTATATTATGAGCTGCAGCACCTGCTTCATAATACCATATCCAACGTAAACTCTCATCAGATAAATCATCCCAATCTATCGTTTTTTCTATATCGAGTACAGGAATAATACATAGTGGCGCATTGGAAACAAAAGATTCTGAAGCTTCTGCAATCGCAGGACGTCTATCTCCACCATCAATCCTTAATAAAAACGAGACAATAGGTAGTCCAAAAAAATCAATTTTAAATAAACCATAGATATATCTAGAAATACCGGCTTTTGTTACTGCATAAATCCTAAAGGGATAATAACCATGTGCACTAGGGAGTGTATGATGCCTTTTTACTACATTTGATTTGCTTTTATCAATATAATAGGAATATCCATATGAAGCCCAAATCAAGTGACTAAGGTCTTTTCTTGAAATAGAATTACCTTCCCAAGAAGTCACTTCTTCTCTTTCTTCAAGTGTTGTTGTCAAATCCATTTCTGAAAATTTTATACGTGGAAGAAGCGATAGATATATTGGTCTATTAACGAAATTATAATCAATTACTGGATGACCAAGAGGCATGATACCCATGCCCTCTTCATTAGGAGGTAAACCAACGGGCTCAATTGCTGGAACTGGAGTTTGTGCAGTAATAACAGTACCTAAATCAATTGAATTTGCAGCAAAATAAATATTCTGACCGACTGCTCCACATTCAGCACTACCTAAATTTGCATCAGCCATATCAGTATTCCAACATAGCCCTAACTGAACAGGAGCATGATATTGCATTCCATCAATATCCCTATAATCACCTTCTTTGTAAAAGACTAATGAATGATTTTCAGGATTGTATTTATACACGTTTTCTAGTAGAACGTAAATAACTACAGAATGCGAACCATTAATCTCAGCAACAGTAAATTTGCCATCATCCCTTTGACCATAAGCCGCCCAAAGAACCGTAGATAATTCTTCATCAGTGACAGGATCCCCTGTAAAATTTCTCATTGACATTCTTCGCATAATTGACTCTTCAAAAATCATATCAATAAATTGTGGTGATGGAAGAAGATATTCTTGATCAACTGATATAAGATCCTTTTCTTTCATATCTTCTGATGAATAATCTATTCCTACAACTGATGAAATTGTACTGCTAAAAAAAAGAGCAACAAAAATTAGAACTGTGGTTTCTTTAATAAAATAATTCCTTCTCATTTTTCAACCCCCAATTAAAATCAATAAAATACAATAATTTAAATTTTACTGTTACATAATAAAAAATTAAGATAATAATATAGATATTGAAGTTACTATTAAATATTTAAAAGGTATCTTATAAATTTAAAAGGATAAGAAAATCTTTCTATCAATCTGATTAAAAAATAATCGTATCCTTTAGATCTTGGAATTGTAACCTGAATTGTTACCCAACCGCTCTCTTCTTCGTATATATCTCTTACCTTAACCTTAACTGAGAAAGTTCCTTCTTCTGCCCAGGAATGATTTATAGTAAATCCTTCACCAGATAAATATGGGCCAATCCATTCTTCACAATTATCATCTCCCCATTGAATATAATATTCAAGATTGTCCTCATCTGGATCTGTTGCAGAAAATGTATAATCATATTCTATCCCTGGAATTCCTTTAGTTGGACCATTAATAGATGGTGTATTTGGCCTCTCATTAAACCTTTCAAGTTTGACCTCTAAAATTTCTGCACTTGTTTCAGTTACTGTCACTTGATTAGTCTTACTATGATAATTATCTACTGAAAATTCGATATTATAGGTACCAGGTGGGAGAAATAAATGATACCTTCCAAATCTTGGTTCACTAAAAAATTCTTCGTCATTTGGAAAAGTAATACCTTCAAGAGTAATTTTTGCAACAAGAGGTTCGCCTGTGAATGAGTCTTTTACATGACCACTTACTGAAATTGACCGTTCAAGCATCCATATTGTACCTGGCCAAACCTGTGCTGCTTCAGTAAGTGCGCTATTATAATCAGGTTGGAATGTTGTATGTGTCTCTATAAGATTAGCATATGATCCATTATTAGCTATCTGCCACTCATAATTTTCGCCCTCTGCACTTGGTATCCTTATGCCTCCACTATAACCGACTGCAGTCGATAAATATGTTGCTTCTGATTGGAAGAAACTTGAAAAAGGATGAGAATGACAACAATAACCATACAAAACCTCTTGTCCATGAGAATGATAATCTACTACTTTTGCATAATGCCGATCATTAGAAAATTCTATCATAGTTTGAGTCTCAACTTCAGATGCTGGACTTGGACCTTTATATGTTTCAGATGTTGGATCGGTACTACCTGAGCAACTTGAATTCCATCCAAAAGGATAATTACGATTCAAATCCACTCCGATACCTGGAGAATAAGGTTGCCGATTCTTACGCCACATATTATCAACATAATATACATGTTCATAACCGTCAGGATTCCAAACCGGTGAAATCCAAATCTCATACTCATCAACTAATGCAGTAATATCTGGATCACTTCCATAATTTGAAGTAAATTGTTCGATGGAATAAAGAGCAATTACAGGTGTTACAATCTCACGAGCATGATGACAACTAACCATTAAAAAATTTGGTTCATCCTCATTTTCAGTAACATTATCAGAAATCTTAATTGCATAGATATGTCGATCTTCATAAGTAGCTGAAATACCATAGGTATCAGTTAAATCATATACTTTACAAATAGATGGATAAGAACTTTCATATCCATACATCTCTTCAACAATCTCTGTTAGATCAAGATAACCGGGAGGAACCTCGCCAATGAGATTCTGGTAACGCTCAGCTTGAATTTCAAAAAAAGGTCTGCCATATGATACTATCATAGGATTAAAACCTCTTAATTTTAACAAATTTAACTCACCAGGTGTTACTATTAACTCAAAAGAAGTCTCGGTTATAGATCCATGAAGAACATCCAAACCATCAGATTTTAAATTAGATGCAACCTTTGGTGCATTATACACATTAATAATAATATGACTGGAGGTTTGAATTTCATATGAATCATCAAAATGATTCAACTCACCTAATGATACAACTGAGAAACTAGTTAAAATAAAAATCATACATATTATTAAACCAAACCATTTTTTAGTCATAACTAACCCCTTTAATAAGAATATATACTATGATACCTATATAAAATTAACACGCCTTAATTTTACAATTAGAATTCAGTAGAAACTTCTAATACCAGAATTATATTCTGAATCTATAATCCTGGGGATTTAATGTTTAAAGGAAAACTTGGTATCATTGATTTATCAAAAAATAAGGTTACTATTAAAAAAACTCCAGAGTCATTAAAAAAGCTATTTTTTGGAGGTAGAGGACTCAATAGCTATTATCTATATAAAATGATTAAACCAGGTATAGATCCATTTTCACCAGAAAATGTTCTTATTTTTGGTACAGGTTTTCTAACTGGTACTCTTGTTCCAAATTCCAGTCGTTTTAATGTCTCTGCAAAATCACCTGAAACTGGTATTTTGGGAGATTCTAACTGTGGAGGTTACTTTGCCGCAGAGATGAGGTATGCAGGTTTTGATAGACTTATAATCTATGGTAAAGCAAAGAAACCATGCTATCTTTATGTAACAGATAATAAAATAGAGATAAAAGATGCAGGGGATTATTGGGGGATGGATACTACAGATGTCCAGCAAATTCTTAGAAAAGATCTTGGACATGTTGAGGTAGCATGTTGTGGTATGGCTGGTGAAAATCTTGTTAGATTTGCATGTGTAAGAACTGGTGTAAAAAATGCTGCTGGTAGATGTGGTCTTGGAGCTGTTATGGGATCAAAACATTTGAAGGCAATTGCAGTAAAAGGTACACAAGGTATCCAGATTAAACATCCTGAAGAAATGCTTGAAACCGTTGAACAGCTCAAAGAATATATTATGAACTCAAAAATAACTTCTATACTTGGTAGTGTAGGTACTCCTCTCCTTTATGAGGTTAGCAATACACTTGGTGCCATCCGAACAAAAAATAGTCAGTTAAATGCTTGGTCAGAATCATTAAACGCAGAGGAAATAGAGAAACATGTTGAAAAGATGATTAGTTGTTCTTCTTGTATTGTTCACTGCCGTCATAGAAATATGTTAGGTGGGGAGGGACCAGAGTATACTGCTGTTGGTCTGCTTGGAGCAAATCTTGGCATTGAAGATCCAGCTGAAGTAATAGAACTAAACAATGTATGCAATGAGCTTGGTTTGGATATATCCTCAAGTGGAACTATTCTTGCTTGGGCTTTTGAACTTTATGAAAAAGGTATTATTGATAAAAAATTCACAGAAGAGGAACTTGGTTTTGGTAATTTTGAACTTGCAAAAAAACTACTATATAAAATATCTAGAAGGGAAGGATTTGGAGACATTTTAGCTGAGAGTACAAAAAATATTGTAAGATTTGGTGAAAAATCAAAAGATTATCTCATTGCTGTAAAGGGATTACCTCAAAGTGATCCTCATGATTGTAGGTACATAAAAGCTTTCGCGCTAGGAATAGCTACTTCATCAAGAGGAGCTGATCATCTTAGAAGTAGGCCAACTCTAGAAATATTCTTACGATTACCACAAGAAGTTAAAGATAGAATATATGGTAAGGGTGTTCCAAACGATCCAACATCATATACAGCTAAGGAAAAAACTGTATATTTTTCAGATAATATCTTTGCTGTAATTGATAATCTAGGAATATGTAAATTCATATGTCACGGTTTCAATAGTCCTCACTTTGTTGATTACACTTGGATGAAGAAACTCATTCACTGTGCATCAGGTTGGACTGTCAAAGAAAAAGATTTGGAAGATGTTGGAAAACGAGTAATAGATATTGAAAGAATGTTCAATAATCGTGAAGGTATATCAAGAAAAGACGATACTCTTCCAAAACGATATTTTGATGATCCAATGCCCTTGAATTTATCAAAAGGTCACCATATAGACAGAAAAGAATTTGATAAACTCCTTACACGTTATTACAAAATTAGAGGATGGACCAATGACGGACAGGTTAAAAAAGAACGAGTCATAGAACTGGAGGCATTGGTTTGAAATACCTTTATGTTTATCCAGAGAAATGCACAGGATGCAGGGAATGTTCTATTGCATGTTCACTTAACAAATTCGGAGAATGTAACCCTAAAAAAGCAGCTATCACAATCGTAAGAGATGAATTTAACAGATATGAGTTTCCAATATTGTGTTTCCAATGTGAAGACCCAGTCTGTTTAAAATTCTGCCATCAGAACGCATATCAGATCAAAGATGGAATTGTTATTAGAGATAAAGATAAATGTATTGGATGCAGACTTTGTGCAACGCTCTGTCCATATAATGCTGTAACAACTATTGATGATGAAATTATAAAATGTGATCTATGTGATGGTGACCCAAAATGTGTTAAATATTGTTCCACAGGTGCAATACAATATCTCGATGAGACAGAAGAACTAGAAAAAAGACGTAAAAATATGGCAGAGAACTTTTTAGAAATCAATAAAAAATAATATAAAAAATCTGTGATAAGTCATATATTTTAATGAAAAAGGGAATGTTTGTACTATAAAGTTTAAATACTATTTTTAAAGAATATAATTTAAAAAATAAGTGAATATGATAAAAATGAAAATAAAATTATTAACAATAGGTATTATTTTATTATTCATAATAACAACTTTTACTGGTACAATTAGTGCAAGTTTAGTTAAAAAAAATAATGAAGATAATTTATTATCAGCTCTTTCTACCCCAAAAATTAAAGGTATTATTCTTAGATCATATGTAATAGGTAATGCAACAGGTGGTAAACAAGTCGGACGGGTTGCATTAATAGATTTTACAAAAGTAGAATTTAAAACAATTCGTTTATTTCCTCCGGGATTTGGTTATGTTAATTATGAAAATGTATCAGTTTTAATTTTTGGATTGAAATTAGAAATCTCAGAAGGTTCTTTTCATTTAGATACAAAAGCAGAAAAAAACAAAGTTTCATCAATTATTTTTAAGTAAGTGAATAATTTTTTTTAATTCCATTTTAAATTTAATTATTTTTTAATCTAGCTCTATTCAATCATTTTAGGAGATATTACCTTCGGATTAATTATAAAATTATCATCTAACAATCTATCAAGAATGTTACTAACATCACTTCCTTTTTTCATAAGACTATAAAAAGTACCAGTGTTTCTGATATTACCAACAAACTGAAGTCCAATAATTTTATTGTTTTTCAGTAAAATCTTTTTAGAGGTGTTAGGTGTAAAACGAGATATAACTTTACATTTACCTATTTCCTGAGATGTACGACCCATTGCTACAATAGGTGTGTTGAAAACATCAAGGACATTTACAACTTCCGCACCAGTATATTCAATATTTTCTCCAGTCATATTTAAACCAGCAATCCTTCCTTGTTCAATAGCATTTGGCCATATAGCAAATGATCCTTGTTTACCTTCAATTTGTTCCCAAACTTCTGTTATGTCACCAGCTGCAAAAATATCCTTTTTATTTGTCTGCATTTTAGAATTGACAATAATTCCTTTATTTTTTTTGATTCCAGTACCTTTAATAATTTCAATGTTTGGTGTAACACCTATTGCAAGAACTACCATATCACATGGTAATTTCTTTTTACCCAGAGATATTCCTGTAACTGTTTTTTCCCCATTCACACTTTTTACTGTATCATTCATAAGAAGCTTTATACCATGCTCTTTTAGAATATCAGCAACCTTTTCAGACAAATCAGAATCTATCATTCTTGACAATATATGTGGTAGCATTTCTACAATAGTGACTTTAACACCTTTTATCTTCAGCATTGTAGCGGTTTCAACACCCATAAAACCTCCACCAACCACTACTGCTTGATTTACACCTTTTTTAATATGATCAATTATCCCTAAAGCAGAATCTAGTGTACCCATAACATGCACACCATTAAGGCCTAATCCATCTATTCCTTTCGGAGTGATAGGTTTAGCACCTGCAGCAATTAATAACTTGTCAAATTTGATTCTTTTCCCCATGGCGTCCTTGATTTCTTTTTCATCTGGATATATCTGAATTATTTCGGTATTTTTCAAAAATTTTACATTGAGACGATTATAAAACTGCTTGTCAAATCGAAGAATTGTGGGCTTGTCAACTTTTCCACCTATTAAATTGGGTAAAGAACATGGTGAATAGGCAGGATACTTCTCACGTGAGATGATAGTGATAGGTGATTTTTTATCAACTGAGCGTATAGCTTGAAGTGTACTGATTCCTGCGCCACCATTCCCGACAATTACATAGTGCAACAAAATCCCTTCCACAAATCTTTATGCACCAATGTATTCTGGAAGTTCAGATCCCCTAATAAGAGAGACAATAGTAGAATTAATTGGTGTAGGAATACCCTTTACCTTACCATATTTTACTATCTTACCATTAATAAAACCTATCTCTGTAGGGTTCTTCTTTTCAATATCCACATGCATTGAAGTTCTGTGATGTCCTGCTTTGTCAAGATAATTCATACAAAATTCTAAGAAATCAACCTTAAAATGAAAACCATTTGCTTCAGCAACATCTATTGCCTCACGTAAAATAGCCTCTGATAGCTTTCTAGTTTCCTTACAGTTCATCATCTGTTTCATAGTTCTCCTTGTTAAAGCACAAACAGGACTTAGAGCTGCATTAAGTATAATTTTTTCCCATTCATATTTTTTAATCTCTGGTGTAAAAGCGGTTTCTAAGTCTGATTTAGTAATTATATCTGCAAGTTCTTTAGCTTTTTTTTCAGCTGAGGAATTTATCATCCCAATATAGTTTGGAGCATTAAAAAATGACATCCTAACCCTACCGTTATCAATAAGATTTCCAGCATAATTAACAACAATTCGAAGTGTATTTTCTTTACCAAATTCTTCTGCAATCAAATCCTCATTATCAAGTCCATTCTGTAAACTAACATAAGTCATACCTGGTTTTGTAACCTGTTTTAATAATGGTAAAATTTGAGGAAGTACAGACGCTTTAACTGATATAAATAAAATATTTATATCCATATCATTCAGTTCATCGATACCATAACAGAGATTCTTATCAGAGAAAGGAACATTCATTTCCTTAAAACCCGTGATAGAAAGCCCATTTTTCTTTATTTCATCCATATGTGCTTTGAGAACATCTATTAAGGTAACGTTATACCCTGCGTTTGCAAGATGTGCAGCCATGATAGCACCAACAGGACCAACACCTAGAATTCCAAATCTATATTTTTCCATCTTTATCCCCCTTAGAATTATAACGTTCTCTAAGAACACGATGCAGTATCTTACCAGTAGGAGTACGAGGCATCTCTTGATCTTTTATGAATATCACCTTTTTTGGTCGTTTGTATCCACTTATTTTGTTACGGCAAAAATCTAAAATCCTTTCCTCATCAACCTTAGTATTTTCTTTTGGTACAATTACTGCAATAACTTGTTCACCCCACTTTTCATGAGGCAAACCAATAACAGCAACATCAAAAACATCAGGATGGGTAACTATTATCTCCTGTACTTCAGTTGGGTACACATGCTCACCACCGGTAATTATCATATTATCTTTTCTATCAACTATGTAATAGAATCCATCCTCATCACGCGTTGCCATATCACCTGCAGAAAACCATTCACCAATAAAGGAGCTCTTTGTTTTCTCAGGCATCTTATAGTACTCATCAAACATCATAGGTCCTCGTGAATATAATTCACCTATCTCCTTAATACCGACTTCATTTCCATTTTCATCTAATAATTTAACGCAATCTGTTCCTATCGCTTCATATCCAATAGAACCAAGTTTTCGCATTTGGTCTTCAGGCTTTAAAAGTGTTACTAAACCAGCCTCAGTAGAGCCATAGGCTTCATAGAGCTTAACACTTGGAAAAAACTTCATAATCTCCTTTTTCATAGTTTTTGTAACAGGAGCTGAAGAACAAAGCAATTTCCGAATTGATTTTACATCACGCTTTTTTGCATTATCTGATGCATTTAATAATAGATTATAATGAGTTGGAATAAGCGATATATATGTTATTTTCTCCTTTTCAATAATTTCTAATATTTCTTCAGCTCTAAAATGACGTGCGGGATGAATATATGCAGTTCCTCCCAGATATAAAAATAGAAATGTATAGAATGTTGAATTAACATGATACAATGGCATAACATTAAGACATACATCATGCTCGTTAAATCCAAAATCAATTGAGTTGATTAAAAAGAAAGCAATATAGGATTCATGAGATCGTACTACACCCTTTGGTATACCGGTTGTACCAGATGTATATAGAATCATCCAGGTATCCTTACAATCTATATCAATATCAGGCTCATTATCTGAAGAATTCTTAATAAATTCTTCATATTCTATATAGCTTTTTGTTTTTTTTCCGACAACAATATATCTATTGGATGCTACATTTATTAATTCGTTTTTTATAGAATCAACAATAGGAACAAACTCATCGTGTACAATAAATGCTTTTGCATCTGAGTTCTCCATAATATTTACGATTTCTTTTCCAACAAAACGAAAATGTACAGGTACGATGATAAGACCAGTTTTTGCCGCAGCAAGATACGCTTCGACAATTTCTAGACTGTTTTCTAATAGTACTGCAAATTTATCTCCTTTTGTAAGCCCAAGAGAAAGAAGACTGTGAGATAATTTATTTACTCTCTTATTTAACTCAGGATATGAAAGACTTCTGTCTTTGTCCTTTAGGGCAATTGTTTTTGGGAATTTCTTCGCATTCATTTTTACCATTTGACCAAGGTTCAACCAGCAGGTCATTGTAATTTCCTCCATTTCAATTCAAATAATATCATTTATTTCCTTCAAGCTGTTCGATAAAAGCATCGATATTTGTCTTAAATTGCTCATCAGAAAGGCATCTTAAATCATTTAAATCTCCATTTACAACTAAGCTTGGTATTTCAGTTTCATCTTCAAGTCTTTGTGGCATAGCATAGCGACTATTAGTATTGTTTGAACAGGTTTTTGAATCGTGATATATTATTCCATCAACTTTAAAGAAATCAATCATTTTCTTCAAATAATTCTCTTTAGCTTCATCTGCTCGAGCAATAAACAATTTTGTGTATGCTTTTGCCATGCTTATAAATGGATCATTTGCATCAAAATCTGTAAAAATCCAACTGTTACAATAAGTTGATGCAACAACACATGCTCTCTGAGTTGCAAATATCTCAGAATGCGCTCTTAGTCTTCCCCATATGGGCATACCATCCCAATATAGTCGGAATCGCTCATCTTCTACTGCTCCCTCACTTTTTTTAATTCTATCTTCTAATTCAGAAAGTAACAATGTGTAGTAATCTACAGCCTGTTGTGTACCTCTCAAAACTACTGCAGGACCCATCTGAATACTTCCATCAAAAAACGTTAATGGAGATGGTGTAGCAGATGCTGTATCCAACACTTTTTTCCAGAGATTAGAACATTGACGAGAAAGAGATAGCACTTTTTTTAATTCCATTTTATTAAAGGTGTTTCCAGATATTTTTTCCAAGGGTTCAATTAAGCTTTCAATTTGTTGAGCAATTGATTTAACATGAGTCTCTGTGATATCGTTTATGTTCCTATATGTATAAACACCTAGAAGAGGAACATTGAATTCTTTAGCGTAAAATGCAAACCAATCCTGAACATCTCTACATTGATTGGTATTAAAAACTAAAACATCAGGTTTAGGAATACTCTTTATACCCTCATATGCTTTTGAAAGTGGTGTTACTTTCCTTAGGTATGCGCCAATATCAGACGTCAGATAAGAACAAACCTCAGGAGAATAACCAACAGCATTTGCATATGGAATCAAGTCTGTTGCTATTCTACTAGCGCCAAGCATAGCACTATGATTTTCAGGAAAATAAACATGGAAACCAAGGCTCCTTAAGATTTCAGCAGGACCAACGCTCGAGCACCAAGCCACCTTTTCGCTATCTGTTTTTGTAGCAGAATCTAGTTTATAATAATAATCAGCCATTATCTGTTTCATCTCTTTGGTAGCTTCGAATCTTTTACGAGATTGCTTTTCCTCAACGATTTTATCTCCCCCGATATTATAAGAACATAAACAGGTAACAAACCCAAATAAAGATTGAACTTATTATTTTTTTGTGTTTTTTCTAGCTTGGTACATTACTAGATATTTTTGCTTTTAATTATTTCTTTACCTGCTTCACTTACTTTGTTAAACGAAATAAGAAATTTTAAACCATTAATAAGCAAACTATAGTCCTTATGCTGAAGAGTCTTAAAGATTTGTTCGAAAATATAATTGGGTCTAAAGTAAAAGGATTTAAATGCATTAGTTGTGTGTTCTATTAGCTCGTCTTCAGTAAAGTTGCTTAGTTTATGACCTGAGTCTGCAAGTACTTCATATTGATTGGATTGTATTTTTTTATTTTTTACTGCTTCATTCCATAATGATGAACCCATTCTATAAATTAAAGGTACAAAATTCACACGATCAAGTGGTAGAGAACAAGCAAACTTTATGGTATTCTCTATGTGTTTTTTTGTCTCCAAGGGAGCACCAAATATAAAAGATGCACCAATAAAAAAATCCATTTCTTTTGCTAATGCAGTAGTCTTTTTAATTTGCTGAAGTGTTATATTCTTGTTATAAAAATCAAGAACATCTTGATTTCCAGATTCAAGACCATAAAAAATGTATTTTACACCTGCTTTCTTCATTTTTAAATATAGTTCTCTATCAGCTGTATCAACTCGTGCTCCTTGGATAAGTAACTCAATATCAATATTTAATTTTAAAAGCATATCAAATATTTTATGGACTCTTTTCTTATCTGCTAAAAAGTTATCATCTACTACTACGACTGATTTATATTTTCCACTTATTTTCAGAATTTCATTTACCACATTTTCTGCAGATCTTTTCCGAAAACTCCAGTTTTTTATAAAATTACCATATCTACTGCAAAAACGACAGTGAAATGGACAGCCTTTACTAGAAATCAAATTAGTTACTTTTTTCTTAAATGCATATCCAAAAGAAAAATTACTGTAATCATATTTTTCAACAAGATGTCGTGCTGGAAATGGTAAATCATCTAAATTTTTGATTACCCTTAGTGACTTTCCTGGAATAATTGATTCATTTTTTTTATAATATATACCATGAATATCTGCTAGGTTTTTCTTTCCTTGTAAATATTTTGCTAAATCAAGAATTACATGTTCTCCCTCACCTATAACACTGATATTAGCATAAGGTATATCATGTAAGGACTGTTTTTGAACAAAAGTACAATGTGGCCCACCAATAATTAATGGAACATCAGAATCTATTTCTTTTATCAATCTGGAAATACCTGCTGCAGGTTTGTAATCATCGGTGTACACCGTCATTCCAACAGCATCACATGACATCAAAGAATTTTTTAGTTTTTCTTTTGAAAAGTTCTCTATATAATAATCAAGTAATTCTACTTCGTGACCATATTGTTCTAAAGCAGCTCCTATGTATAATAAGCCTAGTGGCGGAAGATTTAAAGCAGTATTTTTTTGGGATATATTTTTCTCTACTTGGGATCCCGGTCTGAGAAGAAGAAATTTCATAAACAATACTCCCCGAACTAAATATTATCATAGAAATATATGATATATAACTTTTTATTGAAAATAACTTGATTATTGTTTTACAGGAGGATTAATTTTTTTGAAGATTCCCATTTCCTTTTTCATTGAAAAAAGTAGCTTCAATCCAGAATAAAGTAAGGTATAGTCATTTCGCAATAAATTTCTATAAACTTGACTAATCATATATGTTGGTCTATAGTAAAAACGTTGAAATGCATCAAGAGTAAAGTCCATTAGTTCTTTTTTTGTAAAATCCCCTAGGCCATGCTCAGAATCAGCAAAGTAAAAAATTTCATCAGTATCTTTTGGTATTTTGTTATCTTTCACAGCTTCATCCCACAATTGAGAACCCTTTATGTATCTTAATGGCCCAAAACCAGCGAAATCAAGGGGTAAAGAACAAGCAAATTTTATAGTGTTTTCAATATGCTCTTTTGTTTCCATAGGAGCACCTAAAATAAAACTACCCATTGTTATGAAATTCATTTTCCTACTTAATTTTACTGCATTTCTAATTTGAGATAAAGTTGTTCTCTTGTTATAAAAATCAAGAACATCCTGATTTCCGGATTCAATTCCAAAGAAAATGATTTTAACACCTGCTTTTTTCATTTTCTTATAAAGTTCCGTACTGGCAGCATCAACTCTTGTACCATAAATCCATAAATCAATTTCTTTTCCCATTTTTATAAGTCCATCAAAAATTCTATGAGCCCTTTTATTATCTGCTAAAAAACTATCATCAACAATATTTATTGTTCCATATTTTTCATCAATTTCTTCAAATTCTCTTAAAATATTTTCTGCTGATCTTTGTCTAAAAGTCCATTCATTTATAAAATTATTATATTTTGCACAAAATCTGCATTTAAAAGGGCATCCTCTACTTGTAATTGTCGAACTAACAATCTTTTTTAGTTGAAAACCAAATGGAAAATCACCATAGTCATATTTTTCAACAAGATGTCGTGCAGGAAATGGCAAATCGTCTAGATTTTCAATCATCTTTAGAGGTTTACCTGATATAATTGATCCATTATTTCTATAGTAGATTCCATGTATATCTTCTAGAGTTTTTTCTCCTTGAAAATGTTTAATCAAATCAAGAATAACGTGTTCGCCCTCACCTATCACACTAATATCTGCTAAGGGAATATCCTGAAGAGATTGTTTTTGAACGAAAGTACAATGTGGTCCACCTATAATTTGTGGAATATCAGAATCTATTTCTTTTATCATCCCTGAAACTTCATTGTAGGGATTAAAATTAATATCACTACATATTGTCATTCCTACGGCATCTGTTGACATAAGTTCTTTTTTAAGTCTTTCTTTTGTTATATCTTCCATACAAAAATCTAGAATTTCAACATTGTGACCTTCTTGTTCCAATACAGCTCCAAGATATAACAAACCTAATGGTGGTAAGGTTGAAGGATCAAGCAATAGATTTTTTGTATTATTCTCGTAAACACCAGGTTTTAGAAGAAGGATTTTCATCTACACCAGTAACTCCCTTAAAAATAAGATAAGGATTAGTTATTTAAATGTTATATATAAACAATTTTGTTTTGTTCAGAATTAAACATTTTGGGGGGAGTTTTTTCCCCATTTATTGATTATGGTCAAATATTTCAAACCGTTTATTAGTAATCTAATATCATTTCTCAATAATGATCTATATATTTGTTTAAGAATATAGCTTGGTCTAAAATAAAATGCTTTGTAAGCATTTATCGTGTATTCTATCAATTCACTTTTTGTAAAATTTCCTAGATTATTACTTTTTTCAGCAATTATTGCATATTCACTAGGTGATATTTTTTTATTTTTTACTGCTTCTATCCATAATGAAGAGCCAGTTAGATATGTTAAAACTCCAAAATTCGCAAGATCTATCGGTAATGAGCAAGCAAATTTGATAGTGTTCTCTATTTGTTTTTTTGTTTCAATAGGGGCACCTATAATAAATGAGGTATAAACAAAAAAATTCATCTCTCTTGCCAGTTTTATTGCTTTTTGTATTTGGTTTAGGGTGATATTCTTGTTATAAAAATCAAGAACATCCTGATTTCCAGACTCAAGACCATATAAAATGGTTTTTACACCTGCTTTCTTCATTTTCTTGTATAGCTTTTTATCTGCTGTGTCAACTCGTGCTCCCTCAATAAAGAACTCCATATCGATATTAGATTCTAAAATCATATCAAATATTTGATATGCTCGTTTCTTATCTGCTAAAAAGTTATCATCTACAATAACTACAGAATTATATTTTTTATTTATTTCAATCAATTCGTTGACTACATTTTCTGCAGATCTCATCCTAAACTTCCAATCCTCAATTACATTACTATATTTGGAACAAAAACCACAGGAAAAAGGGCATCCTCTACTGGAAATAAGAGCTGTAACATTGTTCATTATCTTATAATGCCAGGGTGAGATCCCATATTCATGTTTTTCAACTAGATGTCTTGCCGGAAACGGTAATGTGTCTAAATCTTTAATGATCTTAGGACGTTTTCCTGATTTAATCGATTTTTTCGTTCGATAATATATACCATGAATATCTGATAATTTCTTTGTTCCATTTAGATGATTAACAATTTCTAAGATTACCTGTTCCCCTTCACCAATTACACTAATATCTGCTTCAGGTATTTTTACTAAAGAATCTTTTGGAAGAAAAGAACAATATGAACCGCCAATTATTATAGGAATTCTGGGATTTAATTTCCTAATAATTTTTGAGATATCAGCCACCAATTGAAAATTATCAATAAATGTTATACCAACAGCATCAGACGATTTTAAGGAGATTTTTAATTGTTCTCTTGTGATGTTCTCTACTAAGTAATCAAGAATTTCAACCTTATGGCCTTCTTGCTCTAAAACTGCTCCTAAATATAATAATCCTAATGGAGGGTGGGTCATAGGAAAGGAAATAATAGGTTTACCTTCAAATCTAGCTGCTGGTCGGATTAGAAGAAATTTCATCTACAACATGACCTCCCGTTTTCAAATCTAATTTAAGGTTTAAATAATTACCTCACAAGAAAAAACCTTTATTTAATTACTAAGGGAGTTTTTTTATCGATATTTGTATCATAAAATGCCAACTATGAAATACATCTAAGTATATCCATTTTTTAAGTTACCTTTTCAAACATAGTGAAAAATATGTCAGATAGAGGATATTTCGCAGGTATTGATGTTGGTACATCCTATATCAAAGTAGTAATTATTGATGAAAAAAACAAGATAACAGGATCATTTATTGATAGAACTAGTCCTGACCTTCAAAAATCAATAAAAAATGGCTATGGAAAAGCTGTTTCTTCTGCAAGTATTCCAAATAATGCTGTCAAACATGTAACTGCAACTGGTTTTGGTAGAGAAAACGTGTCCTTTGCAAATAGTGTTGTTACTGAAATAAGTTCTCATGCTAAGGGAGCACATCACTATTTTCCAAAAAAAATCATCATTGTTGATATTGGTGGTCAGGATACAAAAATAATAAAAATTGATTCTAAAGGTAAGATTCAGGGATTTAAGATGAATAGAAAATGTGCTGCTGGAACAGGTTCATTTCTAGAAGAAATTGCATACAAACTCAATATTCCGATGGATGAGATGAACACTCTTGCGGCAAAATCTGATAAAGAAACAGCACTAAGTAGCTTTTGTACAGTTTTTGCATCTACTGAAATAATTACTAGAATAAAAGAAGGAGAAAAAATTGAGGATATGGTTAAAGGTGCCTTTGAATCAATAGTAAGAAGAGTCATTGAAATGGACACATTAATAGGTACAGTAGTAATCACTGGAGGTGTGGTAACCTATAATGATGTGATTCTTAAAATACTTTCAAAGCAATTTAGAAAAGAAATTCTTACTCCGCCAAAACCACAGTTAAGTGGTGCTATTGGTGCAGCATTATTTGCAAAAGAAGAAAAAAATTGATATAAGATAAAAACATTTTTTCATTTTGGTAGTTTATCAGGTTATCTTTAAGTAATATTAGATTTAAAGATAATATTGGGTGATTGGAAGGTGAAAATAAAACTGTTTATACCATTAGTATTGGTAATGATACTGTTTGCCTCCACAATTGCAATAGCAGCAAAACCATCTGACCTACCAGCTCAAGCATATAACAAAGGACAGAGTGAAGAATTCAAATGGTTACTTTATGAACATTTTGTTGAAATATATATTAAACTCTATGACAAAAACGGTAAAGAGCCCCAAGGCATACTTCATATATTAGGTAGTATAGGTCGATAAATCATAAATGAAACTTAATAAGTAGAGCTTCTTGTAAACAAATACTTACATAAATTCTCTTTTTTTTCTTTTTTTATAAATTAAGTTTTTTCTAGGGAAAAATTAAAATCATATTTCTTGCTCTCAATATGTATCATGCGGGACTATAATACATTGGATTACGATTATCCACCATATAGACCACCTAATGAGGCAGGATCTGCTCTTATCCGAGCATCAAGAGGTTGCCCTTGGAATAGATGTCTTTTTTGCACTATGTATAAAAGCCTTAAATTCCAGCCTAAATCTGTTGAAGACGTCAAAAATGAAATAGATAAGGCAGCAAAAATTTATGGGAATGCAAAAACCATATTTATAGCAGATTCTGACAGTCTAGTTATGAAAAATATTGAGGATATAATCAAGCATATAAAACTACGTTTTCCAGATGCAGAACGTATAACATCTTATGCCAGAGCAAAGACCTTGACGAAATTAGGTTCTGAACGTCTGAAAAAAATAAAAAAAGCAGGTCTTACAAGAGTTCATGTGGGTTTAGAATCAGGGGATAAAAAAACATTAGAATTTTTGCAGAAAGGTGCGACACCTGAAGAAATGATTAATGGGGGGAAAGCAACAAAAGATGCAGGTCTTGATCTTTCATTTTACATTCTTATTGGTGCAGGAGGAAAAAAAAGACTGAAAGAACATGCAATAGAATCAGCAAAGGTTTGTAATAAAGCAAATCCAGACTTCATTCGTCTTAGAACACTTGTTGTACAGCATGGTTCTCTTCTTGAAGAAAAAATGAAATCTGGCCAATACAAACCTACAACACCTATTGAAAAGTTACAAGAAGTTAAGATTTTCTTAGAATATCTTGAGGTTGAGAAATGCGAATTGGCATCAGATCATCTCACAAATTACATATGGGTAGGTAATAACATTGTTTATAGAGGTGTTTATGGAATATTGCCAGATGATAAAAAAGAAATGCTAGAGATAATAAATAAAACCTTAGAGTTTCTAGCAATTACTGATGATGAAATATTGGATGCAACTATTTTATATGAAAGAGGTATGATACATTCTCTTTGAATTATTTATCCACCACTAACTGGGATAAAAAATAATAAATTATCACCATTTTTAAGTTCAGTATCTAAAAAATTTAATGCAGAAATTGGCTTATCATTTACAAATATACAAATATATTGTGTTAACTCATCATTTTTTGTATAGAATTCTTTTTCTAGTTTTGGATATTTATCTACCAGAATTTTAAGTAAATCTTTAAGGGTTTTACCTTTTATATCTAGCTCTAGCTCACTTTTTCCTGTCACATCTTTAAATGGTCTGAGAAATTTTATAGTAAGTTTCATAAGATATTCACCGGTTATTTTAACAATTGACTGTTATTTATTCCTCTAAAACATCATCTTCATTGAAAATATTAATCTTTGTAGTTTTAACAACTTTATCTTTTATTTCCTTTAGCTTGAGGTATAGATAATAGTCACTAGAAATAATAAAAGGATGTTTCAAGTTTCCTTTTTCAAACTCCTCTTTAAATCCATCTTTTATTTCTTCAAAAAGAAAATCTGTGGTTTTACTTATTACTAGATCTACAAAATCCTCTATAAAAATATCATCTTTTACTTTTTGTTGATTGTACCATTCAACTACTTCTTTTAGGATTTTGTCTTTCATTTATCTCTCCAATCCTACCAAATTCTGAATAGACTTTGTGTTTATAAAACTATTATATAGAAGCGTAATTTAATTTTATTTTCATGATGTAATTTTTTATAGTTTTTTCGAATATAACTTTAATATGTTATTTTCGGCTCTATAAGTACAAAATGTTATGAATTATAACATTTTTAATCCAAATTGGTTAGAATTTGAACAATAAGATTTATATAATATTCAAATTATATTAAATTGATTATCATGGTAACCATCAGTCATATTGTCACGAAATTGATAAACGATAATATCTATCTGCAAGAAGCAATTGGAAAAGGTATAGCTTCCTATGGTTCTGTTGCTAAACAACTAAAACCAGATATTGAAGGAGAGCTAAACAAAGAAGTTGCTCATTATGCAATAGTTGCTGCAATCCGTAGATACTCAGAAAAGATGAACTATAGATTTCAGGATATTAAATTTGATGCAAATACTTCTGAGGTAAATTTAAAAACAAATATAATGGACATTAATGTACTCAGAAACCAAAGTCTTTTTGATAAACTAAAACGAATATATGATATAATAAAATTTGAAAAAGGAGATATACTTCATATCATCTATGGAAAGAACTCTGTAAGTATTGTTACAAATGAACGATACAAGGAAAATATTTGTCAATTTCTAAGAGAAGAACAAATTATGAATGTCGAGGAAAATCTTGTTTCCTTATCTTTTACAATAGATAAAGGCCTTGTTGATAGAGCAGGAGTTTTATTTCAAATTGTGCGAAATTTTGCCTGGGAAAATATAAACATAATAGAAGTAATTTCAATTGATTTAGAAATAACATTCATAGTTGATGTTAGAGATGCTGTGAGAGGATATAAAGCATTACAGCGATTAATAATAAATCCAACTTAATTATCAACATTTATTGATTGTTTTTTAACAAACTTATCAATAAGTTTTAGATAAAAAATGCGGATTAGAATTTTCCTCCTGAATTTCCGAGCATCTGTCTGACCAGTAATTGCATCTATAACACTCTCACTTAATTTTTTATCTTTACTTATAAGTCTTAAAAGTTTTTCGTTACTCTTTCCCCAAAACATTGAAATGCGATAAAGTGCTTTTAGATCTCTTCCAAAATCTTTATTCCAAATTCTTTGATATTTTGATAAAAATTTTTCATTTGTTTTGTTTTTTTCTATAGCTTCAGTAACGACTTCTGCTGCAATCTTTCCAGATGACATTGCATAATAAATCCCTTCGCCAGAAACAGGGTTTGCAAATCCTGCAGCATCACCACAGAGAATAACTCTATCTGCATAGGTTTTTTCTAATGGACATGTAGGTATAGCAGCTCCCTTTAGCCCTCTAAAGCTAATACTATCAGGTATTATCTTTTTTTCCTTAAGAATTTTAATGTACGCTTTATAGGTGTTCTTAATATTTCTTGTTCTTTTTAATGGATCAATTGCATGTTGAAATTCTGATATGCCAATATTTACATGTTCTTTCTTTGGAAATACCCATCCATAACCTGCAGATCTATTTACATTAATATGCAAATGGCAAGGTCTTTTTTCACCAAAAAAAGAGTTAAGGATTTTATTACTTAAAGAATATTCCTCAAATATACAAATACAAATATTTCTAAGATTTTTTCGTAATCCTGATTTTTTTGCAATATTACTCCATACTCCATCGGCACCAATAACAATTTCTGATTCAACACTAGTTCCATCATCTAGTAGAGTTTTTGCTGCACTATTTGATATCTCAATATCTGCAGCAGATTTCCCATCTATAAAAGTGGCTCCAGAATTAATTGCTAAATTCACTAATTCATTATCAAATTTTTTTCTTAGAATCATAGCAACTAAATGTTCATCTCTTTGTAAATCCAGTTTATATTTTAGTGAAGAAGAATATGTATTTACTGCATATGAGAAAGATTCAATCCAATCCTCTTTAATGTAATTAAATCTCTTAAAAATCCTTATAGGTAAACCACCACCACATGGTTTGTCTCTAGGAAATTTACTTTTATCTATAAGAAGAACATTTACTCCATTTTCTGAAAGAAATTTTGCAGCAGTTGAGCCAGCAGGTCCTGCACCAACAATTACAACTTCATATTTCATAATGCATTAATTTCGCATTTTTTTTTATTTTACATTCTAAATACGCCAGGTCTCCAATCTGGGATTGGAGCATTTAATGATGCAGAGATCCCAAGTCCTAAAACCAATCTAGTATCAGCAGGATCAATTATTCCATCATCCCAGATTCTTGCTGTGCTATAATATGGATTTCCCTCTAATTCATATTTCTTTTGTATTGGTTCTTTTATTGCCTTTTCCTCTTCTTTTGTAAGTTCTTTTCCTTTTCTCCAAAGCTGATCACGTTTTACAGTTAATAAAACATTTGCTGCTTGTTCACCGCCCATAACAGAAATTCTTGCATTTGGCCACATCCATAACTGCCTAGGTTGGTATGCCCTACCACACATTCCATAGTTACCTGCTCCAAAAGACCCACCAATAATTACTGTGAATTTTGGAACATTTGCAGTTGCCACAGCATTTACCATTTTTGCACCATCTTTTGCAATACCACCAGCCTCATATTTTCTACCGACCATAAAACCAGTTATATTTTGGAAAAAAATAAGAGGAATCTTACGTTGGCAACAGATTTCAATAAAATGTGATCCTTTTAATGCCGACTCTGAAAAAAGTACCCCATTGTTTGCAAGAATTCCAACAGGATAACCCATAATTCGGGAAAAACCACATACAATTGTTTCACCATACAATGCCTTAAACTCATGAAACTTTGAACCATCAACAACTCTAGCAATTATCTCTTTAACATCAAATGCCTTTCTAAGATCTTTTGGGATAATACCATAGATTTCTTTGATATTATATGCTGGTTCCTCAGGTTTTACAACATCAATATGTGTCTTTTCAGATCGATTTAGATTTTCAACAATGTTTCTTGTAATATTAATTGCTTCCATATCATTATGGGCATAATGATCTGATACTCCACTTTCTTTACAATGCACATCTGCTCCTCCAAGATCTTCAGCACTTACTACTTCGCCTGTTGCTGCTTTTACAAGAGGTGGACCACCAAGAAAAATTGTTCCTGTTCCTTTAACAATAATTGTTTCATCTGACATTGCGGGTACATATGCACCACCTGCTGTGCAAGAACCCATTACCGCTGAAATTTGAGGAATATCCATAGAAGACATTACTGCTTGATTGTAAAATATTCTGCCGAAATGCTCTCTATCCGGAAAAACCTCGTCCTGCATAGGTAAAAAAGCACCGCCAGAATCAACGAGATAGATACAGGGTAGGTTGTTAGACTTAGCAATCTCTTGTGCACGAAGATGTTTTTTTACAGTCATTGGGTAATATGTTCCACCTGAGACTGTTGCATCATTAGCAATTATTACTGCCTCACGACCATGAATAATTCCAATACCTGTTACAATTCCTGCACATGGTGCCTTGTCATTATACATACCATATGCTCCAAGAGTATTAAATTCCATAAAAGGTGTATCTGGGTCAAGGAGCGCATCGATTCTTTCACGAGCAAGCATCTTATTTCTAGATTTATGAAGTTTAATCTTTTCCTCTCCACCGCCCTTCTGTGCAATAGAGATTTTTTCTGATAAATTATCAACTAGCATCTTATAATGCTTATAATTATCCTTATAATCCTTACTTGAGGTATCAATAATGCTATCTATGACATCCATAAAATTAGGCCTCCTTATCAACATCAACTGTACTTTGACCAATTTCAACTTGATCTTTTTCCTTAAAATTTACATTTTTAATTTTTCCATTATATGGTGCTCGAATTAAGTATTCCATCTTCATAGCCTCAATTACCATTAGCACCTCTCCTTTCTTTACAGAATCTCCATTTTTTACCTTTACACTAACAACTTTTCCTGATATGGGTGAACTTAGATTTCCTTCTTCTTTTTTTCTTACTTTTTTCTTACCTGTTAGCTCAATAGGTTTAACCCTAAATACCTGTCCATCGACAAATACAAACTTTTCTTTTTCACCTTCGGTGATAATTGATTTTATTAATCTATCCGCAATCTTTATCTTAAGTTGTCCAGGTTTAGTTTCTTCTGCTTCAACCTTGTATTCAGTGTTATCATAGGTTATAAAAAAGTATTTTTCTCTACGCTCAATTGAGACATTATATACATGATTCTCATGTTCGTAATTTATAAACAATATTTTTCACCTGTTCATAATAAACTTTATTAACTCCCGAACTAATACAATCTTGATAATATGACCTCAAATAAAAAACTTTTCAAAGTAAATAATACAAATACCGAAATAATTAATCAATATTTAGAGTATCATACCTCCAAAAAGCCAGATTTAAGCCATAAATCAATCAATAACATCAAAAAAACAATTAAAAAACTAGCAGACCATCTTAAACAAAAGTCACTCAAAGAGGCAAAGGAAGAAAACCTCATGCAATTCTTTAAAACAATCGAAAACCCAAAATCAAGAGAAACTTACGCGGTACACATAATACCATTCTACAGATGGATACATGATACACCTAAACCAAACAGACCTCCCAACATGACATGGTTTGAATACCCATCACAAAGAACTAAACGAAAATTCAAAGACCCTAAACTCAAAGAAAAACTCCTCATAACACCAAAAGAATATCAACAAATGATAGACTATTCAAATGACATATACGGTCAAAATAAAGCACTCTGGGAAACTTACTACCTCACAGGCATCAGACCCTCAGAAATGCCTTCAATTAAACTAGAACACATAACCAATAAAAACAACGTAACATTAATTACAATACCTGAATCAAAAACACAACCCAGAACCATACCATTTCCAGAAACACCATACAAACTTCTTGAATACCTTAAACAACACCCAAATAAAGACAATCCGAACACATCTTTATTCTTTTCATTCAAAAGTGCAAACAAACTTGAACCTATACACATTGATTCTATCAGACTAAGATTTCTTAAAATGAAAAAAGACCTTAAAAACAAAGGATTCAAACAAACACTCATGCTAAAGTCATTCAGAAAAACACGAACATCAATCGTTTTTTATCAAAACAAACTCACAGATAAAGATATAGGAAAAATATTCGGATGGACACCAAACACCGTTATACACCGTAGAGATGAATACGAACTATCTAATATCGATGACTTAATAAAAAAATACTGTTCAAAACAACCTCAATCAATACCATCTTATACAACACTTAAAGAACAGACACAAACAGACATACAACAACTACAAAAAGAAAACGATATTTTAAAACAACAAATGATAAATCTACAAGAAGGCATAAAATTTATCACAGAAACCATTCAAAACTTACCGAAAAATAAAACATTAAATAAAATAACACCTGAAGAGACACTAAAAGCAATGTGGCAAACAACAGACCTAAATGAACTAACACCTGAACAACAAGAACACGCCAAAAAAATATTTAAAAAACTTAAACAACAGAAATAATAACATCACATCAGGTACGATAAATCAATATAAACAGCCCACAAGAGCCAAAGTCATAACACCAATGGCTAACACCAAGCTCACATGACTTAACCTCCACAGGCTTAAAAACAACAATACATACGAAACCCAAACCCAACTACCAATCTCTAAACTAAAAAACTAACCCAAAACACAAAACCATTCCGTTTCGCTCCGCTAACGCAAGGTCAACAATAACAGGGTTATCTCACTCGCTATACTCGGGAGCCTCCCCCCTGTTAATGAACTCGGGGAAAGAAAGAAACCCCAAAAGGGGCTTACGCAAGTTTCAACAATCTCTCCCCTAAAACCCTCACTTAAAATAAACAGGGAGAGTACTTCGCTACTATAAGTATAATAATATACTAAATATAATAGCCATAAAAAGCACTCAAAAGGAAGAATCCTTTCACTCTCCCTTAACCCCCTCTCTCCATCCTCTTAAAACAATAGACCACGAATAGACAATACAAACAATACGAAAAATCGCTTAGGCTTTAAAACCTACCGTCAATTTTTCTTACATTCGTGAGCCAGACACAAATCAAACGATTTCTACAAAATCGCTCAAAACTCTCACACGCCGAGAGCTACAAATCAAGACGCCAATTCCAACAGAACTGAATAGACCTTAAATAAAGCATAACAGACACATTCAAAACATTCCTTCACTTCAATAAATCTACATTCGGTATCACAAATTCAATAACCTATGCTACTCCTATTTAAATAAAACAGCTATTCTAAATAAAAAATATAAACGACGTCATACTAAAACGCTAGAACTACGCCTAAAAGCGTACAAACAAATACAGATGGGCTTCTTCATAAGAACACTGCAACCAAGAACGCTATAACTCAAGCAAAAACCTCACACAATTAAGATGGGCTTCTTCATAAGAACACTGCAACCAAGAACGCTAT
>DAOVGR010000020.1 GCA_030672305.1 Thermoplasmatales archaeon
ATATCACATCACTGTGATATGTTGGCTACCTCTACTAAGGTATTAGAGCTTTTGACTCATCTTCGACTACTGCACCGTTACAGGTAAACAGCACAGAAGGGACTTTCACCCTCCAGTCATACTGAGATACTGGGCACACCAGAAGCTCTAACTTCCGAAAACACTAAATCGTGTTGGACCATTATAAATATAATAAATAACAATCGATCAATAAATCTGTTGTTTATGAAAAAATGCTTATTGAGATGAAAGGATGAATAAAAACACGAAAGAAGAAATTAAAGACCATTTGAAAAGAATTTCAGATGAAATAGAAAAGATGAATGAGGATCTTAGGGAGAACCTAGATGATTTTGGTGATTTTGAAAACCGCCTGTATTGGGCTATAAAGGGTATTGATCCGCGTAAAGCGATATGTAGTAGACACAACCGAAAACTCCACAAAAACGATTATGGGGAGTTTATGTGTAAAGAATGTGCATATGATATTGTTGAAAAAGCAGGAGTTGGTGTGTCAATTTATGACGAGAATATCTGGTTTGATCCTGATGATGAACCAACAACGAAAATAAAAGGAATACAGTACGGGCGTTAAACAATTTCAGATTAATTATCAAAATAAGGAAAGATAAATCTTTAAAATAAGTATTATTTATTCCCCAATTAACCATAGATGTGTTCTACCCTTTTTATCCTTCTCCGATAATTCTATTTATTAGATTTTCTTTTCTCATTTTTTTACCTTAGCATCTACTGACAATTCCAAGAGAATTTTTTTATAAACAATTTTTTAGTAATTATGTAGGGACTCTTGACCAATTGTTTAGAGAAGATTTATCTCAAAGATTTACTCATTACTTAAGCAGAATTGGTCTACCCTCAATTATAATCGATAAGAAATAGTATTATCACCCGTATGTGACAACATGTTTTTTCACCCTTAAAAGAGACAGAACCTCAACAATTTCCTTCGTAAAAATACCGTGCATAATGGCCTCTTTTAGATACCTATTTATATAATCACTCTTGGTTTTTTCATTGATGCCTCAAACAACATTACCCGAGATAATCGCCAAAGTGATAAGAGATAAAGTGAAGAGTGGAAAAACCAAAATAGAGGTAGCAAACGAACTGGATGTCAGCTATTACATGGTAAAGAAACATACACAGGATATCCCAACTATCTTGAATATACCAAAACAACTCCAGCAAAGAATCCGGGAAGAAATCAAAAAAGGTAAATCGATACGTCAGGCTGCAAAAGAATTGCATGTATCACGTGATACAGTGATAAAATATACAAGAGACATCCCAAAAAAACCTAAAATCAAAAGAAAAAGATCTCCAGAGTTGATAAAACAAATCAGAGCAAATGTTAGAAAATATAATTCAAAGTTTGAAACGGCAAGGAAGATGGGTCTTACTTACAAAACTGTAGGGTATTACACTGAAGACATTATCACGGTAAAAAGAATTTCTAAAGAAACAAGAGATAAAATCAGGGACAAAGTAAAACAAGGAAAAACAAAAGCTCAAGTCGCAAGAGAGCTGAATCTTTCTATATCTATCGTTTCTAACAACACTCAGGATATCTATAAGATACCAAAAAAAGCAGATATCAATTATAGAGCATTTATATTATTGAAGGAACTAATAAATAACGGATATGCTTTTTCATCTTCTAAATATGGATTAAAAGATTATCAAATACTCAAAACGAAATTTCCTTCAATTCACAGAGTTAAAATGTATGGCCGAGTAATCTTCTATTTGGAAGATAAATCCGACATTGCTGCAAGAACTTTCCTTGAATCACTCGATAAAAAAATAACGAATTATCATGAACTGAAGCAGGTAATCAAAACCTTCAAAGTGAACATGGATAGCGAAGAAAAAAGTAGATATCTCCATAAGAAAAATTCAAAAGGACGAGACTTTGGTAAGAATTTTGAGGCCATGCGCCTCCGAGAAAAAGACCTTTCCTTCGTAAAAATTGAACTTTTTCATCTACTTAAAAAATTGCTGAGAGGATAACCTATTCTTTCTCTTTTCTTTTTTTTCTAATTAAATAGCGAAATACAATGTAAAAAAATAAAATAAAAATTACAAGAAGATTAACAATAGATACTATCAATCCAAAAAATTTTTATTGCAAAATTTAGGAAATCTGATTCTTTTGATATCATCTAAAAAAGTTATCTATTTTTCATATTAACATTTATGGACTTTTTTAAAAAAAAAAGAGTTAATTACGGAAATGAAGAAGCTGATTCTTTTTCATCTACGATTTCACCTTCAAGATAAATCCTAGTCTTAAAATATGATATTAGGTTTTTTGGAATATCTACTGAAAGAGTAATTTTCTTTTTCATTCCAGGATATATTTCAGATATTATTGTATTTTCATAATTTGCTTTAAATCCACTTTGCGTAATAAAAGCACCTTCAATTAAAATATTTCTTGCAGATATCATTCCAAGGTTTTCAACAATTGCTTTTACTTTTACAAAATCCCCAAAATCTGTATTTGTATAAATGGTAATTGTTCCATCTTTCCACTTATGTATAAGAAGTGGTCTATTTGAAACTGGATATATTGTTGCACTATCATTATACTCCCTATATTCATGTGGAATAAATCCGCAAGATTTTCCTTTGGTTGTTGTCTCTAAGAAATAGTAATCATCTATATAATATTCATATTGTGGAATTTCTCCCTCACTAAGTTTTACGCCGACGGCCATATGATTTGGAAGTCTCAGGAGAGCAATCTCATATCCCATACTATAAAGCATGCTAACAGTTAGAATTGCCTTGTCTTCACAATCGCCTTGGCTGTCAAATAATGTTTCAACAGGATAACGAGGATATTCATATGAGTTATTTTCCTCACTATCAGTTTTATATTCAATTGTTTGAACAAATGATGCAATATAGTTTATATTTTGAATATCTGTGCCAGAAAACTCAGACATAATTATTTCTAAAATAATATCAATATATTCATCATCAAATGGATCAAAAATATAAAAACTATAATCATCATGAGATATTCTTTCAAGATTGCTTTGATAATTAAACAAGAATTCAGGTATTGGGATACTTACTTTATGAGGACCATAATAATTCCAGCTGAACTCCTTTGTCTGAATAGTATCAGTTGTATCAACAGTGAAAGATTTAATTGTCAGAATGTTTTCATCAATATCTCTCAAATTTAGAGTAAAAGAGGAATTATTAGGAGTAGACTCTCTATAAATAAAACACTCAATATATTTGGATTCTTTTGGCATAATAACGCTTGATAAAATTAAACCAACAGAGGGTTTATTATCCATAATTATCTGAGCATCATAAGGATAAATTGGAATGTCACCATTGTTAAAAACATACATCCTTAGTCCAAATAAAGAATTACTACCAAATGATGCATCTTTCTTCCACCATTTCTGTGAGCATGATACTATTTCTAAATCTGATCCTCTAAATGAAATAGATTTCGAATAAATTTCATTATTGTCAATATTATAAGCTCTTATCTTATATGAACCAGGTGTAACAGTATTCTTGTACTCATCCAAATATAAAATTGTATTATGATCCCCTTTGAAAAAAAGATCTGAATCAACTAATTTATTAATTGCCCCTAAAACTTTAACGGTAACAGTTCCTGAACATGAAAAATTTATAGACAATGCTGGAAAACCATCATCATCATATATTTCATAACCTGTTAAAGAAAAACTAGTACCTCCTAAAATATCTTCAAATATACATCCAGAAAAAGAACTAGTTATAAATAATAGGACAACTAAGGTTAAAAATTTCTTTTTTGTTAGAGGCATTATTATTACAAAACAACTTCATTCTTTTGAAGTTTTTCCTTAATTACATTACCAAGTCTCTGCATACCTTTTTCTAGTTGTTCATCTGTTGAATAAGAAAAATTAAGTCTCATACATCTGGCACCACCACCATCTACAAAGAAGGCTTTTCCATGAACATAAGCAACTTTTTGTTTTATTGCATCTAAAAACAATAACTCGGTATCAATTCCCTCAGGAAGAGTAGGCCAGGCAAACATACCACCCTTTGGCTTATTACAAACATAACCTTCAGGGAAATATTTCTGCATAGCTTTCATCATGATATCTCTTTTGGGTTTATACATCTCACAAATCTTCATTATATGCAGATCCATTGACCCAAGTCTCATAAATTCACATGCAATAAATTGTGTGAAGGTATTTGTGCAAAGGTCAAGTGCTTGTTTACAAATAATCATCTTTCTGCAGAGTTCTGGGGAAGAGATACTCCATGCAAGTCTAAAACCAGGAGAAAGTATCTTTGAAAAAGTAGATATGTATATAACACGACCCTCATCATCGAATGCTTTTATTGGCTTAATATGGGGAACATCATATCTAAGCTTCCCATATGGATCATCTTCTACAACTATTAAATCATAGTCATTTGCAATATCAATGAGTTTTTTCCTTCGTGACTCAGGCATAATAACACCTGCAGGGTTCTGAAAGGTTGGTACAACATAGATAAACTTTGGGAGTATCTCATCTTTTAGTAATGTTTTTATTGTGTCTTCCAAGACATCTACCATCATACCATCCTTATCAAGCGGAATGCCAGTTAAATTGCTCTCATAGCTTCTAAATGCATTTATTCCTCCTAGATAGGTTGGAAGACCACAAATTGCTGTATCTCCAGGATTTAGAAACATTTTACCAACAGTATCTAATGCTTGTTGAGAACCGCTTGTTATAATAATATCATCAGGCTCCGCGTCAATTCCGTCTTTTATGGATCTTTCAGCAATTCCTTCTCTTAAATCGTTAAGACCTTGTGTTGTTCCATATTGGAGTGCAGTTTTTCCATGATTTTTCATAACAGATTCAATAACACTTTCTAAATCCTCAATTGGAAAAGAATTTGGGTTAGGCAAACCACCAGCAAATGAGATAATTTCAGGGTCCTGGGTAACTTTAAGTAATTCTCGTATTACAGATTTCCTCATTTTTCCGGCTCTATCTGAATATAAGCGCTCAATATTAAACATAAAACTCTCCAGGCCACAGTATAGTATACCATTTAATATGTATTTCGTAAAAAAATTGAAATATATGTAAATCTATAGGGAGCCGTTATTTGTCTCTTTCTTTTGAAAAAAGCGGTTTTAGATGTTCTTCAAATGCAGGCATTGTCTCTAAAGTATCTCTACAAATATTGAATTTATGAATTATATGCAAAGCTAATTGTTCATCTGCAGATAATGTACCATTTAAGTCTGTAAACATCTTACTTACATTTTTCTCAGAATCCATTATCTCATCTCCCATAATATCGAAGATGAACCTTGTTATCTATTTATAAGCTTTTCCATCTATAATTATTGTGTTTTTCTCCTAATGATTTTACTTTTTGAAAAAAAAGTATTGAAATGTATAAATATACAAAAAATTCTAAAAATTATCAGAAAGATTTATTAAAAAATTATTGCTCTACCAAAAGTTAATATTGGTGATATATCTCATGGAGGCAATAATTCTTTCAGGAGGATTTGGGACCCGTCTAAGACCCTTGACGTATACTAGAGCAAAATCATTGTTACCCATATTAAACAAACCGATGATAGTTCATCTTATAGAAACCTTTCCAGAAGAAGTAAATAAGATTATTCTTGCAGTAAATTATAGAAAAGATCAAATTGAGAATTATTTTAAAGAAAATGATTTTGGAAAAGAAATTATTGTAAATAATGAACCAAAACCTCTTGGTACCGGAGGAGCTACAAAGTTTGCTGAAAAACATATTACAGATCGATTTCTTGTGTTAAATAGCGATATTATTTGCTCACTTAATCTAAAGGATATGATCAAGTTTCATACAAAAAATAATTCAATGGCTACTATTTCTTTATGGCCTGTTGAAAATGTTTCTGAATTTGGCGTTGCTGATGTAAAAGAAAACGGAAACATTGTTGGCTTTGTTGAAAAACCAAAACCTGAGGATGCTCCATCTGAATTTATCAATGCAGGTGCATACTGTTTAGAACCAGATGTATTAGATTATATTGATACTGACCGGTTGGTTTCTATGGAGAAAGAAATATTTCCACAAATTATTGAAGATACAAAACGATTTTTTGGTTTTAAATTTAAAGGATATTGGATGGACATAGGAAGAATTAGTAGTTATATCGAGATTCAAAGATTTTTATTAAGAAAAAATAAAATTGAAAAATGTCAAGGTAAGGATTGTAAAATATATGGTTCAATGAAGGAAACATGTATTGGAAATAATGTTACTATTGGTAAAAGCTCAAAGCTTAATTCTGTTGTTGTATATAATAATGCAACAATCGGTGAAAATGTAAATTTATCGTATTGTGTTGTAGGTGATAATTGCAAAATCGCAGATTTTTCAGATATTAGAAATTCTGTTGTTGGTGACAATGAAGAACTCTTAGAAAAAACTGTTTTAGATAACAAAGCTATTTGGACCCAACCTATACCTAAAAGTTACCCTGATAAGCAAATCGGTAATGTAATAGAAAAATAAATCTAAATTACAAAATCTATTTATTTTACATTAAGTTATGCATCTCGAAATAATAACGGTGATTTATTTATGACCAAATTGTTTGGAACAAATGGAATAAGAGGTGTAGTAAACGAGGACATGAATTGCGAGCTTGCTCTTGGAATAGGTAAAGCATGGGGTACATATTTAAAAAAAACAATTACAAAACCTAAGGTTGCTATTGGTACAGATGCTAGACTTTCAAATCATATGCTTAAAAACGCGATTTCTTCAGGTCTGCTTGCTACAGGATGTGATATAATTGACGTGGGCCTCGTTCCGACACCTACGCTACAATACGCCGTAAGAGAAAAAGGATTTGATTCAGGTGTTATAATAACTGCTTCTCATAATCCACCACATTTTAATGGTATAAAGGGAGTTGCTAGTGATGGAACTGAATTTTCAAAGGATATTGAAGAAGAAATTGAAAAAATCTACTTTCAACAGAGTTTTTTACATGTAAAATGGGATGATGTTGGAAAGAATACCACTTGGGATGGTGCAATAGATCTCTACATAAATGGGATATTAAACATAGTAGATGTTGATCTTATAAAAAGTAAACAATACCATGTAGTCCTTGACTGTGGAAACGGTGCAGGCGGCCTTGTTACACCTACTCTTCTTAAAAAACTGGGATGTAGAATCACAGAGTTATATTGTGAACCTGACGGAACATTTCCAGGTCATAACTCAGAACCTTTACCAGAAAACCTTGTAGAATTAATTAAAAAAGTACCGGATGTTAATGCAGATATTGGTGCAGCACAGGATGGAGATGCTGATCGTGCAATATTTGTTGATGAGCAGGGTAACTATATATGGGGTGATACATCTCTAGCGATCGGTGCAAAATACGCAACAAAGGAAAAAGGAGGAGTAACAGTTACACCAGTAACTACCTCAAGTATGTTTGATGACGTTGTAAACGCAAACAATGGAATTATTATTCATACTGCAGTTGGTTCACCAATTGTTGCTCGTGTTATGATAGAAAATGATTCAGTCTTTGGTGGTGAAGAAAACGGTGGTTTGATTTTTCCCGAGCTACAATACTGTAGGGATTCAGCTATGTCAATTGTAAAAATTTTAGAAATTATGGCAAAGGAAGAAAAAAAATTATCAGAATTAGTTGATGAAATACCAAAATATGAGGTATTCAAATTAAAAATGCCATGTCCACATGATAAAAAAGAAATTGTTATGAAAACTCTGGCAGAAGAAACTAAAAAAGATAAAAATGTAAAAAATGTAGATGAAACAGATGGAGTTAAACTCTATCTTGAAGATGGATGGGTTCTTATGAGACCATCTGGTACAGAGCCGATATTCAGAGTTTATTCAGAATCAAAAGAGAAAAGTAAAGCAGAAAAACTTGCATTAACCTATAAAAAATTAGCTGAGAGCATAATAAAAAGTCAATAGTTAAATTTCTGATTTAAGCATTGGTGCAAGTTCAATTCCATTTTTAGAAGACATGCTTAATACAAATCTTGATCGCCCATGAGGTGTACCTCGCATCTTTATTACTTGAAGTGTTCTAATCAAATCTCCTTTTCTTTCAATATCTCCTAAAAAGATTATACCATCGGCAATGAATTCTTCAATTTCATATTGGGAATATTGAAAGATTTTCGGTGGTATCTCTGAAGTTAAAAAAGTAGTACACATCATTGCTGTAAGTGATGCTCCTAATTTAAACAAAAAATCCCTTATTGCTTCTCTTGTTTGTATCCTATAACATAAAGATGTTATCGAATCAATAATTAAACGTTTCGCATCAAGCTCTTTTGTTATATCACGAATAACTTCAAATAAGATATTTATTTCTTCAAAACTATAATGCTCAGAGTTCAAACCAAGACGATCACTAATGCTCCATAGATCAATAACACTAAGATCACCAGATTTTATAAGATTATCATCAAAGAAATCGTATACAGCTTGGTATTTCTTTAATTTTGGAACAGTTTCTGTCGCAGTGAAAAATACTCCCCGTTCACCTTGTTCGATACCATTTGCTAAAAATTGCATACTAAGAGTAGTCTTTCCTACTCCACTACCACCAGATATTAGAACAGTACTCCCTTTTGGTATTCCTCCATTCAGTTCGGAATCAAGGGTTTCAATGCCTGTTATACATCTAGTTTCCTTTACCATCCTTGTCTCCTTTCCACCCACAACATGAAATGTATTTACAATATTAAATCATTTTTGTTTATTATGTATTAATAACAAGAAATAAATTAACTATTTTATTTTAAAATACTTTCTTGGACTGAATTCTATCTAAAAGTATAAAGTAATCTTTCCGGTTTCTCTTTTAACCTTAACACAATACATTAATAATACCTGTTTTATTTGGGGTCTAAAAATAAATAATAGAGGAATAGAATGACTAAAGATGAAGAGCTTGCAAGATATTTATCTCTTATTGAACAATATAAAGAACAAATAAACACCCTTGAAATGCAATCATCATACATACAATCTGCAGTACTTGATTATAATAAAGCAAAAATTACTCTTGAAAACTTAAAAAAGACAGAAAAAGACAAAGATATATTATTACCAATCGGTGGAAGTACTTTTATTAATGCAAACCTAAAGAATTCTTCTAATGTACTTTTTGATATCGGCGCTGGAATAATAACAGAAAAAAAAACAGAAGATGCAATAAAAAAAATTGATAAAAAAATTGAAGAGCTGCAATCAACACAAGAAAAAATATCAGCTGTTATACAAAATTTGCAGAATAATTCAACTGAGGTTTCTGCAAAAGCTCAAAAGCTTTTATCAGAAAGTGAAAGGGAATAATTAAAGGTTTAAAAATGTTTAAGTTTTTAAGGAAGAAACTAAAAAAATTCGAAGATGAACTAGAGGCTGAACTTGAAAAAGAAGTAGAAAAAGAAACAATTGTTGATGAAAAAAAACCAGCTCCAATACCATCAAGACCGGTTATCGAAGAAAAACCCTTAGAAAAGGAAATCGTTGAAGATGAAACAATACCTGAAAAAATACCAGAAGAAAAAGAAGAAATTAAACCAAAGCTAGAAAAACCAAAAGAAGAAGTAGTAAAAGAAGAAAAAAAGATTATTCCTAAAACTAAACCTGAGGAAAAAGAGAGAAGAAAAAGAATAGAAAGAGATAAACGCAGAAGAGAAGAAGAAATTGATAAACAAATTGAAAAAAGCATTGAAACTGAACTTGAATATACCCTAAAAACTAAGAGAAGCATTGAAGAAGTTGTTACAACAGAAAAAAGATCGTCTCGTGGAATTAGTGAAGAGAAATTAGATGCCCTGTTATGGGAGCTTGAAGTCGGTCTTTTAGAATCAGACGTTGCTTATACAGTTATTGAGTCGATTAAAAAAGACATTAAAGAGGAACTCAGGAATGCATCTTTTGAACGTGATAAAATAAATGAAATGGTTGAAAATGTACTTAGAAATGCTATTTCTCATGTTTTAAAATCAAGTGAAATAGATTTTATGGATTTTATTAAGAGCAGCAAGAAACCTATTGTCATTATGTTTGTTGGAGTAAATGGCTCTGGTAAAACTCTTGCTATAGCAAAAATGGCAACATTACTTAGGAAATATGGAATTTCTTCTGTTATGGCCGCAGGAGATACATTTCGTGCAGGTGCAATTGAGCAATTGAGCATACATGCAGATAAAGTAGGTGTAAAAATAATAAAACATGGCTCTGGCGCTGATCCTGCAGCTGTAGCATATGATGCAATAGATCATGCAAAAGCAAAACATAAGGATGTAGTATTACTAGATACAGCTGGAAGAGTACAAACGAACATCAATCTTATGGATGAAATGGCTAAAATAAAGCGTGTGGCAAAGCCTGACCTGATAATATTTGTTGGTGATGCTTTATCTGGTAATGATGCTGTTGAACAAGCAAAGCGTTTTAATGAAGTCGTAGGAATAGATGGAGTAATATTGACAAAAGTTGATACAGATGCAAAAGGCGGTAGTGCCTTATCTGTTGCTTATACGATTGGAAAACCTCTTCTTTTTATAGGTGTTGGGCAAGGTTATGAAGATCAGATCCCCTTTGAACCTCAGTGGATGATGGATAACATCTTTGGAAAATAATACTATTTTTTTTCATTAAAAACCAATATGGACATAACTGTAAAGGTACAGGGCTATGCTTGTACAACAATTCCTTTTAAACATGACTAACAAAACCACAATTGAGGTTTGGAAAAAATGATGATTGTGGGTCAAATATCAAGCAAAGAAGAAGCAAAGGAAGTGGAAGATATTGCAAAATGTTTGGTGGTTGGATACAGAGCAAAAATACTTGCAGAGAAGATTAAAAGGGTGATGTAATAGATGATACTGGACAAGAAAGGAAAAATGGATTTTAAAAATAAGAAAACAATTCCCGATGACATTCCAATAATTTGGGTTAATTTTTAAAAATTTCCCTTTATTCTCTCAATTTTGCTTTTATTATAACTGTAATAACTATCTTTTTCTTTTTACCATTTTTATTTTTTTTAGTATTCATGGATTATATTTATATATCCATGGTATATCTTTAGTTTAAAATGGTAAATATTAAATCCAGAAGTGAAATTTTAAATGATGTTATAAAGGATGGTAAAAAGCATCCAAATAATTGGAAAGCAGTTTTTGGAAAGGATAATAAAAGATTATCAAGAGACTACTATATTTTTAATCCAAAAACTGGAATTTATCTTCTAAAAGAATATGAAAAAAATCCCTTTGAAATAAAAGGAATTGGTGGAAAAATCGCACGACGAATAGATGAGGACATTGAAGCAGATATATCAAAAAAGGCAGGTGACTTTGGAATAATACAAGGAGATTATCAAAAAATTATCAAAAACTTGGAAAAAGGAATAAAACCAGAAAAAATATTTAATGCAGCGTTTAAAGGAAAAAAAGATTTAGGAATAAGCATACCTATCAAAGGTCATGCTTCTACTTCAAAAGATGTATTTAACAATATTCATAATATTTATTTTAAAGAACAAAAAAGAATAGATAAAAAACTTGAAAAAATGGCAATTGAAGATGGACTCTACAGCTCTTACGAATAATTACTCAGTCTAAGTATTGTTTAATTTTATCTTTTGCTTCTTCTCTTTTTATCTTTATATCTTTTAGTAGTTTATCAATTAGCTCAGAAGCATATTTTTTACATTGACCACAGGTTTTTTTACCGTCTTTACATGATGAAAATATCTCTTTTAGTTCCTTGTCATCTTCTATTAAATGGTATAAAAATAGTTCATAAACAACACATATATCTGGTTTTCCACCATGTTTTTTTTGTTCTTCTAAAGTAACTGCTCCCCCAGTTTTTGATTGCATAATCTTTTTTATTGCCTCTTTTGAGGAATCAGTGAGAAATATCGCGCTTTCTGGTTTTGAAGATGACATTTTTTCACCAGTTAAACCTGTCATGAATCTATGAAAAGTAGCTGACGGTTGAAAAAAGCCATAACCTCCAAGTTTTGTTTCTATTTTTGCTAATTTTTCATCAATTTTTTTGATATCCTCATCGATTGCATCTTGGATATATATTGCTTTGTATTCTGTGATTCGTTTTAATTTTTTAAAATTAAGATCGTTTAATATTTTTTCTGCGTTATCGAGCAGCTTACTTATATCTTTGTCAACTTTTACAAAAACACCAATTTTATTATCTTTTGTAACTGTTACATTATACAACCTATGAGCTTGTGCGATATCTCTACTTAATCGAATGTGTGGATCCTGGTCTACTCCTACCGGGACCAATGTAGGCCTGTTCCCACCAAATTTTTCAAGTTGTACATGAAGAATATCACCAGTTTGGACAAGTGGAGAAAAGATATGTGCCATGTTGGTTTGACCATTAAATCCATATGTTGCTTGCATTTGTGACCAGTTTATTTTTTTACCTAAAATATAACCTAAATCCTTTACTTCTTGAAGTTTTGATTGGAAATAAATACGACATTTTTTGGGATTTAATCCTAAAGCAATATAATTTGGAATGTATTCATTTAATGCAAATTCTTTTGTTTCTTCTAATGTGTAACTCCTGGTTGCAAACGCTTCAATATCAGCGACTGCAATGTTTATATCTGCACCAATGGTTTGATAATATATTACCTCATCAATTACCATCTTATGTCCAAGATGCATTTTACCAGAGGGCATTAAACCTGTTAAAATTGCCCATGGTTTCTTTTTTTTAACTGAATCGGTTATAAGCTTAAATCCTCTATGCCCAAATATTACTCCCCTTCTGAGTAATTTGTGAGGTTTGGGCAGGTCTTTCCATAAATTTTTTGAAAATTCTTCAATTCCAAATTCATCACGAAGCCTGGAATAATCTTGGTATATAGTTGAACTCCAAGGGTCTATTTTCATCTTAATCTAGTATCCTGAAACAAGCTATATTTCAAAAACTTACCGTTATTAGATAGACAAAATTTTATCTAATATCATGTTAAATAATATTTCAACATAGGTTTTTATTTCGCAATGTTTATATAATTGTAAATCTATAAGTAGTATATAGGAATTGGATGGCAAAGATGAAAGGAAGAAAATAAATTTTTTAGCATTGGAAATTTAATCAGTATTATAAGCATTTATTAATTCTCTAAATATCACGATTATTGTACAAATTCAAATCCTGATATAGGACATATTTCAACCGAAAGTTTTCTCATATTATTCCCCTCTTGTAATATACGTTTATATTATTGAGTTAAAATTGTTACTACCAATAATTTGTACAAAATAATATAAATAGCTATTATTAAATATATGATGTACAAAAATTTAAAAAAAAATACGCTGAGGGGGAGATTCGAACTCCCGCTCCCCAGATGGAGAACCGGCTCTCAAGGCCGGCGCGTTAGGCCGGACTTTGCTACCTCAGCATGAAAAGGTTTTAATCTGAGTAAATAAAAGGAGATAAAAAGAGTTTTTGGAATTTATTTTTATGATCTTAAAACAATTTCAATATTTACTCCATCTGGTACCTGAATTCTCATAAGTTGACGAAGTGCTCTATCACTAGCATCAAGGTCAATGAGTCTTTTATGAATCCTCATCTCCCACCGATCCCAGGTTTCAGTACCCTCACCATCAGGAGATTTCCTACAAGGGACTTTAAGATGCTTAGTTGGAAGAGGAATAGGACCACTCATATCAACTCCTGTACGTTCAGCAATCATTTTTATCTGATTACAAACTTCTTCAAGTTTTTTTGCGTTTGTACTTACTAGGGATATCCGTGCTTTTTGCGCCATTCCATTTTACTCCAAAAAATAAAAAATTAAAAAGAAAAAATAAAAAGAAACCTATTTGGCCTCTTCAACATCTAAACAAAAACCAGCAGCTACAGTTTGCCCCATATCACGAATTGCAAACCTTCCAAGTTGCGGTATCTTTTTTGAGGATTCAATCACCATTGGACGTGTTGGGATAATTTTTACTATTGCTGCATCACCTGTTTTAATAAAATCAGGATTCTCTTCTTTTACAGTTCCGGATTTGGGATCAAGTTTCTTCTGAATTTCTTCAAATCTGCATGCAACTTGTGCTGTATAACAGTGGAATACGGGTGTATATCCTTTTGTGATAACAGATGGATGATTTAATACCATTATCTGGGCAATAAAAGATTTTGCTACCATTGGTGGATCATTTGGTGGTCCAGCAACATCCCCTCTACGGATTTCGTTTTTAGCTACACCCCTCATGTTTACTCCAACATTATCACCTGGTACAGCCTGATCTATCTGTTCATGATGCATCTCTATTGTTTTTGCTTCTCCAGTAACACCACCTGGCTTCATACTAGGTTTGAAGATGAGTTGCATACCTGGTTTCATAATACCACATTCTATCTTACCAACAGGTACGGTACCAACTCCTTTGATGGTATATACATCTTGTACAGGCCATCTAAGAGGTAACTGGGTAGGTTTCTCAGGGACTATAAATTTATCAACAGCTTGAAGAATTGTATCCCCTGTCCACCAATCAATCTTACCTTTCTCTTTTACATTATCTCCAACAAAGGCAGATACCGCGATATATTGAAGTTGTTCATCCTTATAACCCACGCTTTTTGCAAGTTTATCAACCTCAGATCTAACTGTTTCATAACGATTTTTATCATAAGGGGGTTTAGTGTCATCCATCTTATTAATCGCAATAACCATTTGTTTTACACCAAGGGTTCTTGCAAGAAACATATGCTCTTTAGTTTGTGCCATGATACCCTCAGGTGCAGCAACTACAAGTATTGCGGCATCAGCCTGAGAGGTTCCAGTGATCATGTTTTTAACAAAATCTCTATGGCCTGGAGCATCTATAATTGTGAAATAATATTTATCAGTATCAAATCTTTTATGGGCAACATCAATAGTCAAACCTCGCTCTCGCTCTTCTTTGAGTTGATCAAATATCCATGCAAGTGCAAAGCTGCCTTTTCCTTTTGCTTCTGCTTCTTCTTTAAATTTATCGACCATGTGTTTTGGGAACTGTCCAGTCTGAAGTAAGATTTGTCCTACTAAGGTGGATTTTCCATGATCAACATGACCAATAATTACAAGGTTCATATGTGGTTTATCTGCCATTATACTTTACCTCCTTTCAAGACCAATTAATCTTAGGTATATTAGCTTTTTCATATATACGTCTTTTCTTAAATTTTTGATAGCGTATATAATTTCTATTTATAAGATTTATCCTGTTAAAATAAGGAGTATTTTCATTTAGAAAATTTACTTTTTTCTTAAGATTTTTTAGTTCATTATCACATAATTTTATGATCGAATTATTAATATTAATATTTATAAAGACCTTTGTCCTTTTTAAATAGGATAAAAATAGGAGATTTTTTAATATCATTTTTTTCTATTTTTGTTATATTCTGTATCATAAGATATATATCCAAAATATTGATTAAATGGAAATATCGAGGGTAGGCAGTGTAATTTTTTAATAAAACAAAGTCCATATTCTTATCTCTCTTCTCTGTCTCCCTCCCCCGGCTTTAAAAATTATTTTTTAATTTTAGAAAATAAGATGGGCTCGGAGAGATTTGAACTCTCGACCTCCGCCATGTCAAGGGGACATTTTTTACAGTTGAAAAAGGTATCAAATAGTGAATTAAAAGAATACCTGAATACCATTGAGTTAAGCGGTGTTACTGAAAAACATATTAAGGAAATGAAGAGGTTTTTAGAGAATTATCTCAATGACGTTGAATGGGGATTAGATAAAAATAAGACGATTCAGTATTTTAAGAAGTTGAAGGATAACTCTTCAGTTTCTTACTATAGAAAGCAAGGTTATCAAATTTTAAAATTCTTATCACATCATAATCAAGAATGGGCTTCAAAGATTAAGTTACCTAGCGACCCTGTATATATGCCTATAAAAGTTACTCAGGAAGAAGTTGATAGTACATTGGATTATTTCAAAGGAAAAAAACATGAGCTACAGTTTAAAGCATTGATTAACCTTGCATGTGATTCTGGGATTCGTGCACATGAATTATATCAACTTGAGCCCTTAGATATTGACCTTAAAGATAGGGTGGTGAAAATTGAACATAATCCCAATAAGAATAAATCAACGAAAACCAAAACTTCAAGGGTAAGCTTCTTTACAGAGAAAACAGCTCAGATTTTGAAGGAATACTTTGAATATTTCAATAATGGAAGTGGTTTAACATGTTTGTTTAATCAGACACATATTGAAAGACAGTTTAAAGACGCTCCATTAAGAGTTAAGGATTTAAGGAAGTATTTTTCAAGTGAATGGGAAAGGCGAAATGGTAATCATCAATTGAAAGAGCGGTTACTAGGTCATAGTTTAAAATCAGTTGATGCTAGGCACTACAGTTATTTAGATACTGAAGAAATCAAAGCGGTTTATGATAAGGTGATGAAATAATGTTCTGTCTTTAAAGCAGAACAGCTACTCCAAATATTATTAGCTTCCTATTCATTTATTTCTCCTCTTTGTTTTCTTCTTTATATTCTTTGGATTAGATTTTACTTTTGTAAATTTAAAATAAAATAGTGATGAAGCAACTACCAATATCAGTATGACTGATACAATTAGAATGGTACCATATTTCTGAATGAAGTTTTGTTCTATTCTGAAAAACTCACTAGAATCATATGTGTATGAGTTCTGTGTATCTGTTATCTTTATCTCATAATAATCATTTGGTTCTATATCTGAAGGGATTGCCCATTCATATAAGCCATCATTATAGGTTTTTTCCATTATAGTTTTGTATAAACTCCCATCATAATATAATTCGATTTTGACATAATCTCCAGCATTTGTAGAATCCCAATTCAGGATTAAGGTATCATCTGTATAATGAGTATAATCTAAACTTGGATTTGAAATTTTAATTTCAGGTATTGTTTCACTCACTTTATTAGATTTGGAACTTTCTCCAAAATCATTTGAAGCTGTCACTTGATAATAATAAGTCGTCCCTTTCTCTATGTTATAATCACTATAGCTTTTTTGTGTCCCTAGAGATTTGATTTGGATGAGTTGATTAGATGATGTTCCTCTAAATACATGATAATTCTCAATTTGAACTCCTCCATCAAAATCTGGGGCATTCCAATTTATCCGTATATAATCATTATATGCATTTATCCCTAGATTTTTTGGGGGGTCTGGTTCTGTTGGTTGTTTATATGCATAATGAACATACTTTTCACTATAATAACGTATTTTATAACAAATATGTGGGAGATTGTACTCATCAATATCAATAGTTGGGGTTTCTCCTGAAGAAGATACTTTATCTAACTCCCAAGAATTACCATTATTATAACCATAATTAATTCCTTCCCCTCCATATGTAACATGTGGATTATTTTCATTATCTACTACAATATCACAATAACTACCCTTATCATCACCAGATGAATCAATTGTACCATATTCCCAGTAACCCTTCACTTTATTTGCATATTTTAAATTTCTATCATTAAAAGGTTCATCAATAGAATCTGAAAAACAAATATGTGGTTTATTATTACTATCTACATCTATAGATAATTGACTAACTTCAGTATATTGGCTTTGACTGAGTAACTCGTTAATCCAATTACTGCCAGATAAATAAGCATACCAAAGTTTCGGTGATGTGGTCATAGGGCGATATATTAACTCGCAATAAAGCACATGAGGTTTATCATTATAATCAAGGGCTAAAGAAACATCAACTCCCACATTTCCACCAGAATCTATTATTGATATGTCCCATCCCCAACTATAAACAGCATATTTTACCCAATGATTATATGGTTCACTATCCCAGACGTTGTATACTATATGAGGACGTCCACTACTATCAACCTCCAAATCAAATGAAGTCGAACCCAATTGTCCAGTTGAATCCACTATATCTAAAGACCATGAACCACTCTGCTTTTTCATATAATACAAGGTTTTTGATTGCTCATAAATGATATGTGGTCGATTGCTTGAGTCCAAGTCAAGCTTTACATTTTCATCTCCCCAACTATCAAAGTTTGACTTTACTGTTTCTATATCCCAATTATATCCATTATAAGTTCCATAATGAAGAGTTTGTGTATTTGGGTCTGAAAATACAATATGTAATTTATTATTTGAATCAATTTTACAATAAATATCTGTTAAATAAGTTGAACCATAAGACCTATATTTCCAACTGAGTTCTGAATCTGCATTTACTTGAGATGAAGTAACAAGTAATAGGATTATAACCAATAAAGTTGTAAATATGATTTCCTTTTTCATATCATTTCCTCCCCTTAAGGATAAAGTTTAATCAGATAATCATTTATAAACTCTAGGATAACAGATGTTAACTTATTTTGGTACATATTACAACACAAAGATAATATACTCTTGATTCACTCATACTGATGCAAAGGGGGCAGATATTGGCTGATGGTTACCATGATTATCGCTTTATTTTGTCTGCCCCAAAGTTTTATTTTTTTAAATTGTAAGTGGTATAAGAAATGTCAAAAGTCAGGGTATATTAGGATAAGACCTAATGCTTCTCTCTTATACCACAGGTTAAGTCTTATTGTAAGATGAGGGCTAAACTCAGCCCATCTCCTACATTTTCCATAGAGTTTGTAAGGGTGAAACAACTTTATAGAAGCAAGATGTTCTCACCTGCGTAGAACTTTTCAGGTGTAGATGTGTCACCTTACTAGGTTCATGTGATTCTGAAAGGGAAATGCAGGAGGTTAGAAATACAACATTTCCCCATCATTTCAAGTTTTATTTTAAGTCAAAGTCTTTTCGTTGGGGCATTTTCTCAGATGGTTTAAGTATAGTTTCTAGGAAATCTCCGAGACCTTCGACATTGTAAGCCTTCTCCAATGCTTTATAATTCGTCGTCATAGGATTGCTTTTACCTACATTAGCAATAAATGAGCATATTCTAGTTAATGCGTCTTTGTTTGTGTTCAAATAACCTGCTCGATTCGTGAACTCAGCGAGAGCACTTTTATATTTAGTCTCTTTCTCTTTATGCTCCTGTAGTATTCGTATCTCTTCGTTGGTAATTTCTTGGATTTCCTTATCTAATTTAGCCTTCTCATTTAGTAATTCTGCTTTACTTTTCTTTCGTGTTAACATTCTCTTTTACCTCCAATCTTACAAATTCTCCTAAAAAATAGTAGAAAGGGTTGTATGCCCCTTCTAATCTTGTTTCTTATAATAGCCAGATTTGAGCTTTCTGTATGTCTCTTCTACGCTTTGATTTCCTGTGAATTTTCCTGCGTTTGGATGATATGTTCTATCAACACTTTTTACAAGATTGCAAATCTTTTCTTTTGCTATTTCAACTTCTCCTTGAAATTTAGTAACTGTTGCGTTGTTGTCAATTGCTCCCATATTTGCTAGTTCTTTCAGTTTTCTATGTTGCTCTTCCTCTTGCCTCTTTCTCAACTCTAGGAGTTCTTTATATTCTCTAAGCTCCTCAGTTGTCATTTGTGCTTTTATTTCGTCTCTCATATGTTTTCTCCTCCAATATGTTTTACATTCTTCGTTGGTGTAGATTACTCTCCCATCAACTAGGTGAACGTAACCTATAGAAATGTATTCGCCTACGGCGAAACTCTTCTCGCCACGTCTACGCGTGGCTCCGATTTAGATTAGGGGGGATTTTTAAAAAATCTCTCAAAACCAACGAGTTAAACTGTCGCCCCCTCTCCGCACCTACTCAGCCATATATATCATGACCATAGGATTTATCATTCTCTTCGATTTCTATTCTTCTTCTAATATACCATTTCGCTAATCGTTCTGTTAAATCTAGTTTTTCTTTTAATGTCTCAATTTCCATCTCTAGCCTCGCCTTAACCTCTCCATTTTCGTTGAAAGATTTTAATGCATATTTCTCTAGCTCTTCTCGATTCATTTTTGTAATTCTTATCTTAAACTCTGCGTCTATTTCTTCTTTCGTAATCTTTCCCATATTTACCACTCGTGAGGTAGCGTTCCTTTACCTTCTTTAAAAAGTTGCATTTCTCGTTGTATTCTCCTTACGTGGTTGTCGTCTTTGAAATAATGCTCTTGTGTACATCTATAAAAATGAGGGCTACGCTGTAAATCCTTGTGGTGTACTTGTATGATTTTCTCTAGCTTTGAACTACAACGAGGGCACGTCTTAGGAATTGGAGGCTCTGGAAAGCTCCCCCCTAATGCAACGACGACGCGCCTACCTATCTCTAGGATATTATCTTTTAACCTGTCTATGAATTTCACGCTCTCACCGTCTTACTATAAATTGTATGCCTTCGTAGAATCTCGCGCCGTTTTCTTCAACGGTTATAACATCATAGTTTTTGAATAAATATTGCGTGAACATTTGCACAGTTGGAATTGGGAGTAGATTGCTTTCACAGAATCTTTTAAACCTATCATACAGATACTCCTTTGATACCTTACTCGTTGGTGCTCTTTCAACGAATGTGCTTAGAAATGCCTCATTTGGATTTGCGAGCATATCCCAACGCTGTCTTAGTTGTGTTAATTCTTGGTATACTGGATTCATTTTTCACCTCCTATGATGCGTCATATCCATCTTCTCCTATATCTGTAAAATCTTCTAATATTGGCTGTGTTCCTTCTGGTCTTTTGTCTTTCTTTATTTCTATACCCATATAGCAATCTATGTTATCATGTCCTTTATTCTTGACTATAACCTTGTGGGTTTTCTTGAGATATGATGTCAACTGATTCTTGGTTATTTTCATAGCTCCCCTAGTTTCTTTAACGAATTTTTCTAGCAACTTATACATGTTATCTGTCGTCTCACCAGTTTCGTCTCCTACCGTTGTATCTAGATAGATGTGTGTAAAATGTTCTAGCGGATTTAGATAATATTCATATTTATGTATTCCATTAATCGTTGGTGTGTGTGTGAATCTACCATTCTTAAGAAGTCGCTTAAGACCTTCTATGCTCCACTTCAATAAGCCTCTCATCTCTTCTGTTGTTGTTAGTTTCTCTAATAGGTGTATGTCTTGTTTTCCCGCAGGATAGTATTTTTTGAAAGGTATCAAATGTATTCTATCGTATATTGCTATATCTCCATCCCCTAGCTCTATTAATTCATTCATTAAGGCTATAAGTTTCGCAGTGTTTTTGGCTTGAAATTTATTACCTCCTTTATATTGCATACTTATTAAGTCGTTACCACATGTGGCTTTAATCTTGTCTGTATTTGAGAGTGCTTTTTTACTAACCTCTGCGGTTATATTTGCAAGTTTATCATAGAGGCTAGACGTTGCGAATCTATCGTATTGTAAGTCTTCTAATGATTCACCGCTTACACTATCTTTTCCAAGCATTTTAGATAAAAGCCTAGTGAGTACGCCTTTACCATTTCTACCTGTACCGTATAATATGAATATAACATGTATTGGATAGTCTCTGTATAGACAGTACCCGAACATCTCCTGTATAAGTGCGATATTCTCTTCGTTTCCTTCCATTATATCGTCAACGAAGTCGAGAATTTCATCACACTTAGCATCTTTAATGTAGTCAACGCCTATGGTTGTTAAGAAATTATCATCCGGTGAATGTGACTCTAATTCGTCTGTGTCTAAGTTATACGTACCATTTTCACAGTTAATCTTATACAACGGAGGCTTCATAGCTGACCTCTCCGTTATGCTCTGTCGCTTGATTCCTTCTATTACTTCACGCACTAGATTAATTCTGACTTTGTCGTATTCTCCAACGAGATTTTCAACTATCGTTGCTGTCTTTGTTTCACCAGTAAATCTATATCTACCCGATTTTTTGTCATACCACCATAGCTCTTTATTAGAATCTCTCCCATCTACTACGGTTTTAAAATGTAATTCCATGCCGTCATATATGTAACGATATAGCTTCTGTGCATTAATTGAGGTTATTATTTGACCTGTCTTTTTATCATATCTAAGTATACCAAGCTCTTTTAACTTATGTTCTTTTGAATCAGCGTCTATGAAACCATGCTCTTCTACATATTTTACTATATCATTTTCTCTGTCTGATTCTTCAATGTCTTGATTTATTCCCGACTCAGCATCTAATTTCTTGTTTGTCTCTCGCATTTTTGCTTCTATTATGGCTCGCTCTTCCTCAGGTGTCAATGTGTCCTTGATTTTAGGTAAGTCAGAAATATCATTAGAATCTACGTTTGTGTTTTCTACCCATTCCGTGTTTTCCTTTTTTGGAAAGCTATTACCATTTGTATTCTTAGTGCTCATAGTGTCACCTTGAATACCTTAATAATCACTCTGCTTTTCTGTAATGAGTAAGTGTGTCCTTTCGTCAAATGTCTTTTTATGGTAGATTATCTTAGCTATTTTTTCTACCATATCCATTATATCAATATGTGTGCCGTAGTCACATTTATAGACGAGTGCTCCCGTAACTAACTGATTATACGCACTTGTACCTTCTTTGTTTTTGCTTTCGTTTTCTGTCATGTTTTAACCCTCACTCATTGGCTCCATTGGTTTTCTCATCTTCGTTGGTTCCGTTGCTCTTTAATTCTGCAAATGCTCCCATATTTGCTAGTAGCTCTATAGTAATTCCGAGCACTTTTGACCTTGTGCCCTTTGGGAGAGCATCCCATATTTGGAATTGACTATCTGAGAGGGTGGTACATATTGAATGTGTCATATTATCTCCTCTCTAGCGAGCTTTTGAATTCACCATTTTTTTCTTTATACATTTTTTATTTCTCCTTTTGTTGGGTTTAATACCCTCTTGTTTTCATAGCCCAAGTTCAAAGGATTAATGCTGTCTAGAATATCTCAGGTTAAGAATCCATTCACACGAAATACGCTAGGCTCTTCTCTCTCGTGTTGCTACTTTGTGACGTGCCCCTGTATGGGCTGTGGTTGTTTTTGTCTAACGTCGTGTCACTTATTATTATGAGCTATTAATATATTTTAATCCAAATCTTGCTAATTGTTAACATTGAAATTATCAATATGCTTAAAGCTAATATTATCAATAATCTATATGTGTTATCCCCCTATAAATGTTTCTATTTTCTCCCGTTGAGTCCGTTTTCTTCGTGGGTAAATATTCCCATTCGTTGGTCTATTTCCCACTTTTTACCCACGCTAGGGTGGTGATTTTGACGGGTAGAAAAAAGGATACATAGATGCTGAGAAAAAATAGCACATAGCAAGACACAGAAAAAAACACATTTCCCAATAAGAAAACGCACGAGAGCGCGACCTTTTTTAACTTTCTCTAACCTTAGTTATATGTTTAAAAAATAAAAAAGTATAAGTATAAACATATAGTAGGTAAGGAAATTTTCAAAAAAAGTCGCAATGTTGAATACAACGAGCTTATTTCCCCTCCGCTAGATTCTCCCTGTTCTGTACCTGTTGTTCTGTGCTCTCCTCGTAGATTATAGCCACCTCTAGGTTGTAGCCACCTCTCTCCTTCCCTGTGCGTGCTACAGTAGTCTACCTCCTAAGAAAATATATATAAACATATTCATATTAGATGGTCGGGGGAAAATAGACATCATTCAACAGGAGGGGGGCATATATGGAGAAATATATAATTGGATTAGAATAATTATATTTATCAGGAGTAAAATCATAAAACAGCCTCTAGAATGATATATTTTCCCCATACATCAAAGCCTTATAACAGGAGAAAATAGCTTAGAATCAGCTAGAAAAAATATTTCCCAGAATAGATAAAAATAAAATAGAAGAAAACTTATAAAACAGAATCATATTTAAAAATAGAGGGATTTTATGTCAAAATATACAGATAAATTAAGCGATAGAGAAAAATTCATAGTTTGGCTCTCAATGTTAGGAGGCTTAGGATTTGGATTAATGGGAAATATGATAGTCACAGCCACATTTAGATATATGGATAATATGAACAGTACGAACGCCCTTACAATCTATGTCATAACATGGATAGCATTTTTAATAATATTCTCAATTATTACGAAATCATTAGATAAATTATATAAAAAACTATGAACGTGAGCAGGTTTAGTTATTTATTGATACAACGACATAAGATTTCGATTGACACCTTATAAGCTCTAGCCCTTTTTTTATAACCCTAGCCCCTACTCGCTCGATTTTTTACTTCTACTTAACTTATGACATTAATTAGTAACTACCCATTTTTGGGAGAAAAAAAGACACATAAATATATATCTCTTCTAAGCTCACGAAATGAGGCATTTTATAGGAGAAAAACGATAAGTATATAAGTGTGCGTCACATTCATATTATTGGAGCTATAAAACGAGAGGGCATTTCATTTATGTTCCCCCTATGAGACAAGGGGTAAAATCAAAGCTCCCGTCGTTGGTGGCGTCGCAAGACTTATTCTTTATAAGTTCTAGTTGTTGGTAGTTTTTTGTAGGCACTAGACGGGATAAGATGAGAGTACATCAACGAGAAATTCTAGGAGGCTAGGAGAGAGATTTAGAGAGTTTAGGAGGTGATAAAATAAGACATTTGAGGTTAGTATTAGAAGATAAAGAATACGATAGATTGAAAGAAATTAAAGGCTCTATGACGTGGCGAGAGCTACTATTAGAGTGTTATAATATAAAGAAAAGTAGGTAGAAAATAGGAGAAATGATAAGATATGAAAGAAAGAAAAGAAATAAGAAAAATGAGGCAGTTGATAAAATCGAAAGTTAAGGAGATAGAAAACCCCCAAACCTGCAAAGAATTAGAGGAATTCATATCTCCAGAAAATGACAGCGATAATAAATTGAAAAAACTTTCTATGCATCCGTATGGGGATGACTTGTTATGAATAATGAAACTACAGTAACCTCTGATACATCTATTAGTAGCGTTGAAATCAGTAAAAATAGCAAAGGTACAACTTATAAGGTCAAGTGCTACAACGTTGATATAGCAGAAGCTAAGAAGAAAGCTATAGAAATCTATGAGAGCTTGAAGGCTAAATATCCAGAGGGTGATTTAAAATGAGCAACTGCGAAGGTCATATCAAGCGACAGGTTGCAATTGTAAAAGCTGTTAATACCTTTGGAAATGGTCTTTCTCAGGATTGGAAAATGGAAATCTACAGACAGGTAAATAAGTGGTTAATCAGTGATAAGATAGGGGAAGAGCGTAAGAACGGATTTAAAAGGAGATATTAATTCAGGTTTGGTGTTATCATGGATAAAAAGAACATAACTCTAAGAGTAAGATGTGATTTAATCCAAAAGGCTAAAGATACACACCTTAACCTCTCTTCTTTTTTTGAAATCAGACTTCAGGAATGGTTTCAGGCAGAGGGCTTAACTTGTGCAGATTATGTGCAACACACACATAACACACGAAAAGAATTTGATTCCAACACAGGAATAAAACAAGATTATAAGATGGGCTCGGAGAGATTTGAACTCTCGACCTCCGCCATGTCAAGGCGACGTCATAACCACTAGACCACGAGCCCTATTTGCCAATGGAAAATAGCGTAATAGTTTTTGAAATTTACTGATAAATCAATAAAAAATAAATGATATGAATATTCAACTGTATAGTTACCTGCTAAAAACATAAATAAATCTTGTTTCTATTTTAAACTTTCCAAAAATCGGAGAGGGATGCATTTGAATGAGAATAATGGTAAAATAAAGAAAACTCGCACAAGTTTTTTTAAGGGAATCAAAAAGGAAGGCACTCTTGATGGAGCTACATTTGATATTTGGAAAACAGAATTACAAAAAGATCTTTACAATTTTTGGGAATCAATAAATGATTCTGGGAGAAGATAATAAAAACTATTTTTTTGTTAAATATTAAATATATAGTTAACATTCCTGTGGTTCATGAGTTATAAAAATCCGAAATTAACTGCAGATGGAGCAGTTTTAAAAGAAGATAAAATTCTTTTAATCAAGCGGAAAAATAATCCTTTTAAAGGAAAATGGGCTCTTCCTGGTGGATTCGTCGAATATGGCGAAAAAGTGGAAGATGCAGTTATCAGAGAAATATATGAAGAAACAGGATTAAAAACTAGCATAAATAAAATTTTTGGAGTTTATTCTGATCCTAATAGAGATCCAAGAGGACATATTGTCACAATAGTATATTTATTAGATATTATGGGTGGAGAATTAAAAAGTAATGACGACGCTTCCGATGCAAAATTTTTTAATGTAAAAGAATTACCAGATTTATCATTTGATCATAATATTATATTAAAAGATATTTTAAGGAGTATTGAATAACATGTTTTGTCCAAAATGTAAGAGTTTAATGTATCCAACAGAAGATATTATTGAATGTCGAAAATGTGGTTATAAAAAAGAAAAGAAAGGTAAAACTATAGTTGTAACCAAACAGAAAGAAAAAGAAATAATTCTTCTTGAAGATGATGATTCAAATAACGTTCTTCCTAAAACAAAAATCAAATGTCCAAAATGTGGGAATAATGAAGCTTTTTGGATTCTTAGACAAATGAGAGGTAGTGATGAACCAGAAAGTAGATTTTATACCTGTACAAAATGTAAAAATAAATGGAGAGAAGATTAGGAAAGTTTAAATATAATATAAAGCAATATTAATATATAAAATTCATATATATCAGGTTGATTACAAACATAAATTTGGGGGAAAAATAATTGCCAAAAAAATTAATCGTAATTCTTGTTGCTCTAGGTTTTATTTCATCAGGTATAGCTTTTGCATCTGGTGAACAAGTTACAAAATATAATATTCGTGAAACTGAAGAAATTACATCTGATATGGATGAAAATACAATTACTGTAACTCTTTTTAAACATGAGTTTGATGGTTCAAGAACTCCTATAGAAGTTGAAATTGAGTTGGAAGAGGGAAAAGACATCGGGGAATTAATTGAAGAAAAATGTTTAGAGTATTTAGAAGATGATCCGATAATCAATAGATTAGTTGAGGAAAATATAACTCAAGAATTAATAATGAAAATAAGGTCTCGAGGTAGAGGTCTTCATATTAGATTTAACTCACGTGTCCAATTTTTCAAACTATATAAATTATTTCCATTTCTTCCTCCTTATTTCAGGACTTTTGTTATCGTTCCACTTATTATTTGTAATTATAAAAATGATAATCGGGCTAATACTACATTATCACAAATTAAAGGCAATAATTCAACAACAGTGGTCGGACCACATAGAGTTATTTCAATAGGATTTTATGGTATTTCTTGGTGGATTGGAAAAGTTTCCTTAGTTGGTTTTGTAGTTAGAAATGGTTTTGTGGGAATTTCTTTACTGACAAGAATAAAAAAGCTATAAAATTGTTAGTAAAATACCGTCATAGTTATAAACACAAAACGTATTAATTTTCTTTAAAATCTTATAACTCATAATATTGTTGGGGGAGAAAAAACATGTTTAATGCTAAAGTAAAATCAGAGGTACTTAAGGGTATAATTGACGTAACGTCTCCATTAGTAAATGAAGTTAAACTTAATATTACACCAAAAGGAATCTCTCTTAGAGCAGTTGATCCAGCACATGTTGCAATGGTAGATCTTGAGGTAAATAGTAAGGCTTTTGAAGAGTTTAATGCAACTGAGATGGAACTTGGGATAGACATGGATAAACTTGGAAGTATAATGCGTCTTTCAAGTTCTGGTGATATGATAACTCTTGACTATGATGAGGAGTCAAACAGGCTTATTGTAAAAATTGGAAATCTTATCAGAAAGATGGGGCTTATTGATACCGCAGGAATGCCAGATCCAAAAATGCCTAATTTAAATCTCCCAGGAAAGGTTATTTTAAAAGCATCTGAACTTAATCAAGGTGTAAGAGCATCTGAGGCAGTTTCAGATCATCTTGCATTAACTGTTGATAAAAATAATTTCGAGTTGTTTGCAGAAGGAGATACAGATACTGTAAATCTAAAACTTCCAAAAGATCTTCTTGTAGAACTTAACACCAGCTCTAAATGCAAAAGTCTTTTCTCAATTGATTATTTCAGCAATATGATTAAACCAGTCAGAGGAGATGATCCAATTACAATTATGATAGGTAATGATAATCCTATCAAAGTTGAATTTGATATTGCTGAAAAGAAAGGTCATGTAACATATCTACTTGCACCTCGCATTGAATCAGAGTAAGACTTAATTTTTTGAGGTGTAAATATTCCAAGCGAAAACAGGCGGCATAGATACATTTGTTTTCATGTTAAATCACAAACAAATGATAAGGAATTTTCAAAAGCAGATATTAATCAAGAGATAAAGTCACAATGCGCGCATCTTTTTAATTCGAATTGCTATAATTTGGGCATTCGCTTGATCAGGTTTGATGGAACAACTGGAATTGTTAAATGTAAACATACTGAGAAGGATAACACAATAAATCTTCTTAACTCAATTAGCAATATCTCTTCTAAGAAGGTAACTGTTGAGACATTTGGTACCTCAGGAACAATAAAAGCACTTATTCGTAAGTACATGAATTAAAAACACTTTCTTAATGCAGATGGATATGCAGGTAAATGTGCAGGTGAATAATCATATTGCCGATAACTTATTAAAACAGTTTCTTATATGTATAAATTGAAGTGGATGGGATGCAGGATGGAGACAAGACAGTTGCCTCTCCAGACAATCTTAGACCTTTCGTTATAAGGTCTCTCAGGAGAAGCAATGTAAGAAAAAAAATTGCAGATTATCTTTTTGAAATAAGCCCCAGTGGTAGTTACACTTCTGATATTGCATATAACGTAAAAACAACTCCAACAAATGTAATTGGCGCAATAAGAGGAATGAGTACAAGATACAAAAACGACGATTCTCTTTTAAGTCTTAACCTTGTTGAACAGGTTGAAACCGGTAAAAATGTAAAAATTTACAAACTAACTGATTTTGGAAAAGAAATAATACAATCAATGAGAGAAAGAGAATAAATAGATTTTATTCCCACACAATTGTTCCTTTGTTTGATATATGATAAAACTCATCTTCAAGGATTTTTTGATGGTTTCTTTCATCCTGAGCTAGGTTATTAAAGATTTCTTTTTCCTTGTCATCATCAATCATTTTAGCAATTTGTTCATATCTAGCCTGCGCATTTTTTTCTGCTTTAATTGCTAAGTTTATTACCATTACTATTTCATCTTTATTTGGTTCAAATTCTCCTTCAATTTCTGATCTAACTGTAGGAAATTCTTGACCTGATGCACTATCTTCAACTTTTTGTCCAATATTTCTAGACTCAATAATGCTTCTTACTCGATTATAGTGGTTCTGCTCAAAGTCAGCAAGTTCTTTAAAAAGTTTTTTACCTGCTTTGCTCTTTGCTTTTTCAGATGCATATAAATAAAACTCCCTTGCTTTTATTTCACTATTCATAGCTTCTTTCAGAAGTTTATCTATATTTTCAGTAGAATTTCCCATTGTAATCCTCCAAACAATTTTCAAATGAAAGTATCTATGTAAGTTATAAGAAGATTACCTTAAATTTATTATAATACGCGTATAACCATCCAATCTATATCTTCTGCTCCCCAAGTTGATCCATCTACTTCTACAATATTTCCTCCAATATCAAATACAGACATTGCTACTTTAAAAGAATTCGAATTTAAATCGTAAACATTTACAATAATTATTGCATTTGCTGGTAAACTTAAATTATATCGTGGTGTTACAATGACTGATGTCGGAGTAGCACCCATGTTGTGAAGAATTGTTTGCCCATGAATAACATTTGGTTCATGTCCATATAAAATTTTTATATTCATCTTGTCATAAGTAACAGCACCGTTTGCCAATTCACTTTTGCCAACTGCACCAGAAGCAATTTCTGCAGATGTTACAGCATCCGTTGCAATATCGTTTGTCTTTATTTCCCCATCTTTAATTTTTGCACTTGTAACAGAATCACTTGCTAAATCATTTGTAATAATGGTACCATTTTTTATCTTATCACTTGTAATAGAGTCATTTGCTATATCAAATGTACCAGAGATTTTATCAGCAAGTCCACTTGTAAGATGTGTTAAAGAAATTGAATAATCAACAATTTGATCTCCCGTAATTGATTTTGCTCTAATTCTTGATAATCCCAGTGGATCGATATCCGAATCAGTAATTGTACCATCTGCTACTTTTTGACTAGTAACTGAATTATTTGCCAATGCATTCGTTCCAACAGCGGAAGCACTTAAAGAACTAGGAGCTACCAGAAATGCAGAAGATATCGCTGCTATTGAAAGAATGAAAGCGACTATCGCAATTCCTAGAATCATTTTAGATGATATTTCAGATTTTTCTTTAGGGATAGGTGTTTTTTCTACTCTATGTTGAGGTTCAGGTTTTTTATATTCTTTAGTTTCCTGTTTTATAGGTTCGGCTTTTTTTTCAACTTGTTGTTTTATCTCAACAAGTTTAGTACCACATTTTCTACAAAATTTATCTTTTTCAGCATTTTCATAACCACAATTTTGACAACTTTTTTTCATATTGCCTCCTCCAAAAAGCATTTCTAAAAACAAATAGTGGTTAAAAAGGTTCGTGCAGTATCATCTTTGTTAAAAGATAACGAATATTATTTAAAGAAAAAAAGAATTATTCAGAAATTATCTTGAGGGAAATATATGGCGTATTGCTCAAAATGTGGATTGAAAAATGAGGATGATGCAGAATTTTGCAAGAAATGTGGGACATCTTTAAAAGGTAAAATAAAAGATCATGAAAAAGATGATGACTGCGTTTGTGGTGGTAGTAAACAAAATCCATTTGTTCCAGTTTTTTGGGGAATTGTTGTTATTCTTTTTGGCCTATGGATTATCTTTTCATTTTTAATTCCTCGTTCTTATCTACCAGCGGGTTTACAAGATTTTTCATTTTGGGGATTAATAATTCTAATCTTTGCAGTAGCAATTATCCTAACAGGTTTTCGAATATTAACTAAGAAATAAGGTAAGAAACTTCATATCATACTTAGTATAAATTTAAGATTAATTTGTAAACAATATATTATTTCTAATTAATATAAAAAAGGAATGTTAAAATACTAGAATATGTAGATTTTTAACCGAAAAATTTTTATTTACAAGACACATGTAGCATAATTAAGGTCTGGAGGAGTAATAAAAATTATTACTGTTATAAACCGGAATATATAAGTTCCTTGGTGAGATGGGAGAAATTCACCTTCCCTCATTTCCCAGACCTTTTTTTTAAGATCTCAATAACTTATTTCAATAGGTTATTAAATATACTAATTTGGAGGCAAATGAAAGCTAAAAAACTATTATTTGTAGAACCACCAAGACATTATTGGTTTGTAATGGGAGAATATTGTCCACCACCCACAACCCTAGTTATTTTAGCAGCATACGTTGAAAGAGAGATTCCTAATTTAGAAATAGAGATTCTTGATTGCCAAGCAGAAAAAATGAGCTGGGACGGACTTGAAAAATATATTGAATCAACAAATCCATCAATAGTATTAACATCTGGATTTACCTGCAATGCATATACATGTGTAAAAACATCAGAAATCGCTAAAAAAGTAAACGAAGATATCATTACAATTGTCGGCGGTATACATTTTTCATCAATTCCTGAAGAATCCTTAAATGATTTTCCTGAAATTGATTATATTATTAGAGGGGAAGGAGAGCAAACTCTGGTTGAATATATAAAATCATTAAATAATGGAAAAAAAGTCGATAAAGTAAAGGGACTTTCTTTTAAACATAAAGGAAAAATAATTCACACACCACCTAGACCATTTATAAAAAATCTTGATAGCCTTCCATATCCTGCATATCATCTTATTGAAGATTATATCAAAGAATATCATTTTTCTATGATGGCAGGAAAAAATACAAGATATATGGTTCTTGAAGGAGCAAGAGGATGCGAGTATAGATGTTCATTTTGCACTCAATGGAACCATTGGGGTGGAATGTGGAGAACTAAATCAATAAAACGAATTGCAGATGAAATCGAGTATCTTAATGAAAATTTTGGAGGAGTTTTTTTATGGTTTACTGATGATCATACAAAACTCCAAGTCAGAGGAAAGAAACTCTATAATGAACTCAAACATCGTAAATGTAAAGAAGACGTGATGCTGTTTTTCCAAGCAAGAACTGACGATGTTGTAAAGCATCCTGATATTATTAAAAAATTACGTGAGGTTGGTACCTACTGGATTATGTGTGGTGTTGAAAATCATTCCAAAGAAATTCTTGAAGAATACAAGAAAGGAACCAACACTCCTGATGCATATAAAGCCATGAAAGTTCTTAATGAAAATGATGTGTTTTCACATGCTATGTTTGTAATTGGAAGTAGAAAAGATACACATGAATCCATTGAACAATTAAGGCAATTTTCAATAGATCTTCGACCAGATTTTGCAATTTATACTGCACTTACACCTTTTCCAGGTACAATATATTTTGAAACAGCAAAAAAGAAAGGTTGGATTGATGACCTTAATTATTCAAACTATGATATGGCACATGCCATTATGCCGACTGAAACACTCACAAGAAAAGAAGTTCAAGAGGAGCTTTGGAAATGCTATCAAAATTTTTATGGGTCATATAGAAGAAATATAGCAGGAATATTTTCTAAAAATAAGTTGAAAAGGACTTTATATAGACATATGGCGGGTCAGCATGTTTTATCAAAATTCAGGAGATTAATTTAGGATTTTGTTCAAATTAAGAATAACTTTATATATTGATATTTGTATTAGATTATAACAGAAAAAAAGGTGTATGGAAATGGTGAAAACGAATCAAGAAATAATGCATGAATACGTTAAGAATAGACAGGCTAACAGCAAAGCGGTTAACACGATTAAGACAGATATTACATCACTTAAAGGATTACTAAGTTTTGTTGATAATAAACCATTCAAAAATATTACTGAGGAGGATACTAGAGATTTCATAGGTGGCTTTAGCAATGTTGCTACAAAAGTGCAATATGCCACTCGAATTATAAAGTTCTATAGATGGTTCAACAGACTTGATAATAGAGAACGACCAAGTATTATGAAATGGTTCGAGTATCCATCTAAAGACCTGCTTATCAAAAACAAAGATGCTGATGTTAAACAATACCTGATAACTGATGAGGAGTATCAAACAATTATACAATTCTGTGGTGAGGAGCCTAAATGGAGTGCTCTGTTTGAAACATTGTATCTTAGTGGCGCTAGGCCTAATGAGGTTAACCAGATGAATATTGGCGATGTTGAAATAGATGAAAAAAACAGAGTGATTATTACTCTTCGTGATTCTAAGACTATTCCACGGAAAGTACCACTTCCGGATAATCCAAGTATGCTCATACGATGGTTGGAGTACCATCCACGAAAAATTGACAAAAATACACCATTGTTTTTGTCAAATAGTCATAGGAAATATTTCAAAAGAATGGTAACAGTAGCGATTAATAGGAAATTTGATACTATTAAGAAATACACAAACATTAAGAAAACTCTTACACCCCATTGTTTCAGGAAAACACGAGCAACGATTATGTTCAGCAATCGTGATCCTATTTTTGATGATACTGAAATAGGTAAGTTTTTTGGTTGGAAACCTCATACTGTGGTAGATAGACGACAACAGTATGATCTAAGAGATTTCGACGATTTAAAAGAAAAAATCCAAGGAAAAAATAAGGTTAGATTAGATACTTTTGATATAGTTAAACAAGAGCGAGATACTCTTGAACGAAAATATCGAAATGAGATCAGAGATTTAAAAAAAGGGATATCCGATTTAAAACATCAACTAGTAAAAAAAACGGAGATTGACAATTTTGTTATGGATTCACTGAGCCTTATCGCTAGGGAGATGATACAAAAACAAGGAATTGAATCGATAAAAGAGATTTTCCGTAAACATAATGTGCCATTAGCCGAAGATTAATACCTAAAACATTTTACATTTTGCAAAACAATTGTTAAATTATGATGCGGTTAATCTTCTCAAAAAGATTTGGTTATTTCATATTATTAATCATATGAATATTTTTGATGATAGTATACTCATATTTTACAAGAAGAAAGTGCCTTTTAAAAAATTAGAGAAATCTTTTAATATTTTAATATGATTTTTCATATGATGCCAAAAAGAAAAATTCAATCAAGAAAGCATATAATATCAGCAGAGGGAATACCAAATGTAAAATTAGTAAAAGTCAACTGTAATCAATGGCTTTTATTCGATGGTCATCATTCTATGTTAGCCTATATGCATGCTGGTAAAAAATATCTTCATGAAGTTACCCATCTCACTGTAGAAAATGAGGGCGTAAAAAACGTCACCGATGATGATATTACGGTGTTCTTTGGCCTTCATGCAAATAAAATTAGAGGCAAAGACTGGAGAGGTTATGTCATAAACTGGCAGGCACCCCAAAATAAGCAGATGTGTCCTCGAATCCAAAAGAATATGGGTGAACTCTATGATGCTCTCTCTGTTAAAATCACCGCTTACTGATACTTACAACTATTTAATTACGCTTATTTTCTTCTGTGAATTATAGGGGCTTCTCTACTTAATTTCATTAAATGATGGAGGGAGGTCAACCATGAAAGCGTCGACTCTGCACCTTGATTATGATTGACACCTGCGGAGGTTAGCCCATCGTTACAGCCCCCGGTGGTGAAGTCGTAGAGCATTTCATGGTGGTCATTTTTCCCGAGGAACCAATGGAAGCTTTTCCGTATCTCTTCTAACCATTTTTTATCCTTCGTTATGATATAGGTATTGTAGCATGCTGTTACTAACGCAGCAGCCTCGATTGGTTGCTGATCAAACGCTGATTTTTTCCCTTCTCGTTTATACCATTCCTTGTTTCCAATAAAAGAAAGATGCCCTTCTTTTGCTGTTTGGATGTTTAACAGCCATTCCAATGATTTCACTCCGTGATCTAGCAGTTCTCTGTTACCAAGCCAGTCTCCAGCTACGATAAGCGCCTCCGGTATGCAAGCGTTATCATAGGTAACAATATCCTCACACCATAACCAATCATCAGAACTATTCTCTGAATACAAGGTCATTAAGTGGTTTGATAAAATTTCACACATTTTTCGAACATCAGTCGCACCACCAAATCGCCTACTATACAGACGGCATCCCAAAATAACACGTGCCAATGCCCGTGGAGACTTAAATGATTGACATGTTGGTAGTGCTGCATTAAACATCCTGTTTACTAAAATCAATATATGATCAGTTGGAGGATAAGCAATAGTATAACCTAGGGCATATAGAGCTCTCCCATGACAATCCTCTTCATTACCACCCTCATCTACCCACCGTCTATCATATGTCAAATAATTTCGAAACCTACCCGGTTTTTCATCAAACGCATGACTTAGAAACGACAAGTACCTGTGTATTAAAGGAAGAATGCTTTCCTCCTTAAATAACTCCCAGTTCATCACACATACCTGCAAGGCACGTGCGTTATCATCAGTGGCATACCCATGACGCCTATCAGGAGTTGTAAACATCGCATGCTGAAGAATTCCTGCCTCATCAGACAGAGTTCTAAGATGAGTAAAGTTAATCTCAGGGAGAGAAAAACGTGAAACTTCAACCACTGCACTCGTTTTTTCTGGAGCATACTCTCGTAAAGCTTGATAAAAAATCTCAAAATATTGTCTACCTACTTCGTTCCAAATCATTTTCCTTCCAAACTGATAGGCATTCTTACGCAACTTGTTTCTTTTTTCTTCATTAGACAAAAGGTCAGATATCTGTTTACCCAGCTTCCCTATATCTCCAAATGGAACAAGTACCCCTCGTCCATCCCCCAATAACTCTTGTGCATACCAATACGGCGTGGAGACAACAACTTTTCCACATGCTACAGCATATGCTAATGTTCCAGAGACCAACTGATCTTGAGATAAATAAGAAGTGACAAAAATATCTGACATTATCAAATACTTTTTAAGCTCCTCTAATGAAACGTATACA
>DAOVGR010000008.1 GCA_030672305.1 Thermoplasmatales archaeon
GTTACGCCAGCGATGGCTTGTGGTATTACATTTACACAGTTTTCATTGTATGGAATATTGACTTTTTTACCAACTCTGGATTAGTGGGGTGCCCAATGATGAAATACAATAGAGATAATGAATAATTCTACCATCCTTGACATTCACATATCAGCTTAATCTCCTTAGCTTTCCGAACCATCCAATACTCATCACACTCAACTTCCAAAAACAAAACTTCCCTTTTACCCTCAACAACTATAGGCTGTTCAACCTGTAACTCTTTGAGTTCCTTAAACGAGATATTACCCCACTCAGCAAACTCCTTCCAACCATTCAAACAAACGAAACCAAAAAACGTATCCTCACCATCAAACTCAGCAATATACCAATCACTTCTATACAAAAAGAAATGCAGATAAATGAGCTTCTCACCTGCCTCTACACTTTCAGTTTCATACAATCTAGGAATCCGACTTAATAATTTTTCACTGGGAATATTAAACATACTAGATATTAAATTGTTCCAAAATTAATACTTAAAAAAACAAATCTTACCAAACAAAAAAAAATTACTTAACTAAAAGCGTATCACCATCAATTTTGTAACCCTTATCTATAGCCCAATCTTTGAGTTCCTTTGTCTGGTGATAACCTTTAATGCTGATGCCTTTACTGTTCTTTGACAACTTAGATATCCTTTCTTCCAACTTCTTAATTTCTTCCTCGTTTATCCCTTTAATTATCTTGCTTGGGTCCAGTTTTAAAACTTTCACAGCACTCAAAATACTATCCTTAGTGTCCTTTCGTATTTTAGCACCCTTTAATGATGCACTCCAACCAGTTTTCAATGGGCATATCTTGATTATCTGCCGTCCTTTAAACCGCACTGACAGGTCATGGTTTGATATTTTCTCAAGAACTAACTCTTTGTCCTTACTAAACTCATCTATCATCTCCTTAAGTTCATCTCTAGCTTTTTTACTTTGCATGTAGTTCAGGTTGCAAAGATTTTGGTATTTTTCTTCTTCGTTAGGTAGTTTTTCTTTGGTCATGTTCTTTTAACTCCTAGCCCTTTTCGGCTAATTCAAAATATATATTTCCAAGTATTTTGGTTCTATGCCAGAATAGGCATTTTTGAAACAAAATTGTTATAACGCTGTTTACCACGGTTTCATTTTACTTTAATAATTATTATTTATGTGATAGTTAATTTTGTAGAACATGGCTTAACTTTAAGATTTACAAAGAAAATCAAAATAGTTAGCACTTAATTAAAAAAATATTTATCTCAGAATATAAGATTCCGAGTTATCTGATAGTGTTATTGAAACACTTATATATCTCCAACTGGACGTAAAATATTGAGGGAGGAAGAAAAGTATGAATAAGTAGGAATTATCCTAAAAAAACATTTTTACTTCCAAACTAGACCCCTTAAGCGCAGGAGTAACCTCTCTTAGTAGATAAATCTTATCTGACAAGGGATAGCAGTCTCTCCAGTAATGGGAATCGTTCTAAAAACCATTGATGCCACTCATATGATGTTGCTCTATTTCTTGGTATAGTTATCTCAAACTCTGACCAGTCACTCTCAGCATCATAAGGGTCTTTAGCTTTTGCTCTTAATATGTAATTTCCTTTACTGTTATACGTATGAGAAACATTTATTGTAGTACAATGTGGATAAGGATCCAACCAACCTGTTTCTGTACCATCTCCCCAGTCAATTTTATAGTAGACCGGGTAGAGTATGTGAATGTAAATAAAAAATCGAAAGTCTCCATACTAAATGTTCTCCCGTATAGATATAAACAACCCAAAATGCATCATATTACAGGAGACTCGATGCTTTTAGTCTCCTTAAAAAAATTCCTGAGCTTCACCGTCTGGTTATGAATTGGTATGAAATGAAATACAATAATCTGAAGTGTTTGATTTTTTGTAAACGTAGTTTCACGGTAGGAAAATGTATATATCTCGAAAAGAAACAGAATATAGAGAACGTTATATCTATATTCAGTATCTACTTAAAGAAGAACTATAGGGGGGACGCTTTTAGACATTTTCTGGTTTTATGGAAGCTGTTTTTGTTTTACGGTAGCATGGAAATCATGCTTTGTAAACACTGTAGTTTTTGGTCATTTCAAAAATCTATTTTCGACAGGAGGCGGATAAATCCCCAAACACCCCATTCGCTTAACCGAATGGGGTATTTTAGGTATGTTTTAACAGGAGTAACTGACGAACTGAATAGTTCGTCATTTAGACAACCATTCAGTTAATTTCTGGATAAATTCAAGCTTCAAAGATTAGCTATAATTATTCCATTTAATCTATCTAAAATGTTCAAAAGACCTTTTCAAAATTAATGAAGACAATATTATTCCGATTATTATTTCTTTTTTCATCTTTTTTTCTTCCATACCAATGTTAGTACAAGGGCAACCACATAAATTATCAGTAGCAACCAGTTTAAAAAAGGAGTTATGGGATTTTTAACCCCAGGCGAACCCGTAAGCATAAGTCCGAGTAATATCGACCCGATTATTCCTAAAATACACCCTGTAACCGCAATACCTGCATATTTTTTACTTTTCAAAAGAAAAGTAGTAAAATCAATTAGATTATTAATTTATTTAATCACTTTAATGAAATTTTTCCCCTTCTCGGTCAATTCATATATTATCTGTCTATCGTTAATTTTACTACCAATTAGACCTAGTTTTTTGAGGTCTTGGAGATGACCATATACAGTTGATAGTGGCAATCTGAGAGTTAATGCCAGTTTGTATCCATGACAAGGTTCTCTGGCGATTTCCATGAGTATCTTCTTTTTTGTGAGACCTATGAGTTCCATTATTCAGTTGGGTTAATGACTATGTCGAACAAAAATTATATAACGAACATTATCGTTATATATGTAGGGAGGTTATGAAGGAAAGACAATGACAAAAGGAATAATAATTGGAATAATGCTGTTGGTCGTTGTCTTTAGCAGTGTAGCAAGTGGTATGCCACCTACACCTACAATAACAGTTAATGATAAAACACTAGAGACAGGTGAAACTGTATACCTATCATTTTCATGTAATCCAAACACTGGCATATATGCTGATGATGAAATACTGTGGTTTTGGTGGCGAGCTTTATATGATAATTATTTGGATGAAATAATTTATACTAACTCAACAGCTACACTTAGCAATGGAATATACACTGGAACAGGTTCTTTTACACCACCTCATGATGGCGAAGTTATAATTCAATGCTGGGCACATGATGAAGCAGGAAGGGAATCAGAGACTGCTCAAATAACAATAGAAGTATATACAGGAAATAGTAGTAGTGATAGCACTCCAGGATTTGAATTTATTCTCGTCATTTGTGCAATAGTGTTTTTATCAATTTTAAAAGGGAGTAAAAAGCCTTAAATGAGGGACTTTTTAATTTGAATCCATGCTGAGAATTATATTTTTTATAGATTGTAACATTTAAATATCCACAACTTGATGTAAATATTGAGGGAGGCAAGAATATATGATGAAAAACCCTGCTTTGTTGTATAAGACGCTGGTAATTGGGATAATCTTTTTGTTAATTGGAATATGTGTTGTACCGAGTATAAGTGGGAATATTGAAATGTATAATGAAAATCTTAGCATTTCAGGTAATGAAAAATCTTCATCTACTACTGACTGGTGGTCCCAGCATCAACATGACCCGCAAAATACGGGTTATTCAGACTCAGTAGCACCTAATACAAATAATGTTTTATGGACCTATAGAGCAGAAAAATGCCGTGCAGTATTATCTCGTCCTGTAATCGTGGATGGTAGAGTTTATATTGGTGGCGCTGGAGAGGACCTAGGACTTATTGGGGATAAGGATTTTGGAGGGAAACTTTATTGCCTAGATGCTACTACTGGAAATGTTTTATGGTTGAAAGATTACCCCCTTGAGGGCGATCTTCATAATCAAATTGTTGCAACACCTGTTATTGATGATGGTAGAATATTTGTATGTCCTACATCAATGGATAACTGGATAGGAGAAGTCCATTGTTATAATGCTTCTAATGGTAATTTGTTATGGGAAACCAAAAACATTGGTGACACATCATTACATCCCCCTATGGTTTTTAATGGAAAGCTATACCTTGCTGCTATGGTTGGTAGACATGAGAGTAAAATTTATTGCTTGAATACCACATCAGGTGAGATATTATGGAGTTACTCTGCAGAGGGTCTGATAAGATGTCCTGCTTTTGCAGATGGTAAAATCTATATCGGTAGAAGAGGACTTGATAACGATTATAATGTTTGTTGTTTAAATGCTTCATCAGGGGACATGTTATGGTTTTGGATAAATCCTTTGGAACATGGTTGTTTGTGTTCACCCATCGTCATTGATGGTAAGGTTTTTATTGGTTCTGAAGGTCATGGTAAAGGGCATCCTAATGGTGATGTTTGGTGGATTCCTGGAGCGATGTTTTGTTTAGATGCATTAACTGGAGCGATGATTTGGCAGTCTGATGTTAGACAGGATTTTAAAGTAGATTTTTCTATTTTTGATGGTAGGATCTATGCTGGTTCTAGTCTGTATATCGGTCAGAGTTATTTTATGATTTATTGTTTCGATTGTAATTCAGGGGATGTTATATGGGAAAATAAAATAGCAAATCTTCCTGGATTACTTTTTACTTCCGGATACCCATCTTCAACTATTGTTGCTGATGGTAAAGTTTTTGTGTGCTTTCCATGTAGATTTGAATGTAAATTCTCTTGTTTTGACGCTTTGACTGGGGAGAATATCTGGACTTATTCAGTTCCTGGTTGGTTACCTGTTTGTTATGGTCCTGCAGTTGCTGATGGGCAGCTTTACTTTCCATTTAGTACTATGAATAGTCGTGATGGTACTCTTTATTGTTTTAGTGATATTGACTCTGATGCTCCTGATGCACCGAGTATTTCTGGTCCAAAAAGAGGTTCACCTGGAGTAGAATATGAGTATACAATTGTAACAACAGATCCTAATAGTGATGATGTGTACTACTATATCAATTGGGATGATGGTACTTCAGAGAAATGGATTGGTCCTTTTAGTTCTGGTGAGGAAGTAACAGTAAATCATACCTGGACTAAGAAATGTAAGTATGAAATTAGAGCTAGGGCGAAAGATACCGATGGTTTACGTGGTGCAATAGGTAGTTTAAAAGCCACCATGTCAAGAACCAGAGTATACAATCTAGGGTATCATTGGTTTCTGGAACGATTCCCAATGCTGGGAAGACTGCTGAATCTGCTAAGATAAACCTTTATTGCAATCCTAACAGTTATTGTAACATTTAAATACCCCAAACTGAATGTAAAATATGAGGGAAGAAGAAAATGAAACGAAATATGTTAAAAAAGATATTAGTAGCTGGAATCATTTTTTTATTTTTAGGGACGATTTCTCAAACCAGTCTCTCCCTTGAAATAAAAAAAGGAGCAGAATCTAATCTTGATGAGGATTGTGACTGTTCAGATGTCACTAACTCAGATAGACCAATATGTGAAAAAATCCAGCAATGGATAAATACTTTTAATCAAAAAATAGAAGAAAAGGTTGAATTAATGGAGCAATATAAACATAATCCTATACTAGGTCGTTTATATATATTACAGACGCTGTTTCTTATGGGGAGAGTTGTTCATTTTACATCATATTGGTTTTTATTAGGTTGTAACAGCTAAGACACAGAAAAGAACCTTTAAACGTATAAATATGGGATTGTTTCCCATTGCTTGAAAGACTGTTATCTTTTATTATTGTAACATTTAAATATCCACAACTGGATGTAAAATATGAGGGAGGATAAGAGAATATGAATAGAAACCCTGTTTTGTTGAAAAAAACGCTGGTAATTGGAATCATTATTTTGTTTGTTGGAATGAGTATCAATCCATCAGCAGGTTCTATAATAGAAAAGACATCTTCTATGCCAATTTCTAATGGTAACACTTTTTATGTTGGTGGAACTGGTGAAGGCAACTATACAAGTATTCAGGATGCAATAGATGATGCAAACTCTGGTGATACTGTGTTTGTCTTTGATGATTCATCGCCATATTATGAAAATATAATTGTTGATAAATCAATCAATTTAATAGGTGAAGAAAAAGACACGACAGTTATTGATGGGAATGGTAGTAAAATTGTTATTAATATAGTTGCTAATAACGTTATAGTACATGATTTTACTATTGAAAATTATAATATTCAATATAACAAGTCTAACCACTTAATAAGTATTCAATCAGATTACAATATCATTTTTGAAAATATTCTTACAGGAGTTAAAACATCTGGAATTCATATCTATGAATCGATATACAATAATATTTCTAGTAATATTATTAATAGTGATAATTTAACCATTGGTATAGATTTAGATAATTGTGAATACACTACTATTTGTAACAACAAAATTTCTGTTGGTGCAACTGGAATATATGTACATAATTCGAGTAATACTGAGATTATTGGGAATACTGTAACAGATTCCTATCATGGTATATCATTAGGTATAGTTACTATAGATTGCTATATTTATAGTAATATTTTAACCAATAATCTAGGGATGGGGATATTACAATATGGTTTTTCTTCTAATATCACTATTATTCAAAATAATATATCATACAATGGAGAGATGGGTGTTTTATTATTTATTTCACTTAATGACAAAATAATCCAAAATAACTTTATAGGAAATAAGAAGAAAAATGCATTCTTTATTAATCCATTACGTTGGATTTTACCTATCTGTAGATATATGGGAATAAAACTGTTTTTCCCAAGAATATATTGGGATGGAAACTATTGGGACGAACCAAGATTACAACCCTATTTTATTTTTGGTTTTGTATGTTTTAGTGAAG
>DAOVGR010000028.1 GCA_030672305.1 Thermoplasmatales archaeon
TGGAATATGTCCTCAATGTGGACTTATGCACCCACCTGTTAATCCTGGAGAGAAATGCCCAATGGCTCCAATTACAACACAAGATAATACAGTTGTTGACCCAACAAATTTCTTAACTAAAATGAAATTAATTATTACAAATCAATTAGAACAAAAAGGTGTTAAAAATGTAGATAAATTTTTTCAACATTTAACAGTTGAATTAATGAAGGCAATGGAAAATTTTAAAGAATAGAAAGGAGAAGTGAATGAAAATTGACAAAAATAAAATTAAATGTTATGGAAGTTATGTTTTCATTAATCCTATTTTTAATGAAGATAATACATATAAAGGATGTGTATATGATATAGGAACTACATCAACTATAATGATTAATATTGGAGATATGGTATATTATAATAAAGATAATATTAATTCTATTATTATAGATAAAGATGGATGTGAATCTCATTGTATCTTTCATACTAAAATTTTTGGAGTTGAATATAATGATAATAATTTTAGAATAAATCAAATGCCAAAATTTGAAGTTTGTGATTTAAGTAAAGTGAATTTATTTGGAGGAAAAGAAGTATAATGAATAATAACTATTTAATAAATGATATTAAAAAATATTGTACAACTGAAGTTGTTAATAATATTTATATAAATTATCCTAAAAGTGTTGGTATTGAATCTGATTTATCTATGATAAACGAAAATAATAAAAACGTTGGGAGAATATTACTTTTAAATAATACAGAAAAAAAATATAATTTATTTTTGGATCAAATAATTCAATTTAAAAATAAAAATATAAAATGGAGATCTGTTAATACAAAAGATGGATTTGGATTTTATATTGTTAATGCTTATTGGGTTAAACCATATGCTCCAAAACCAAAAATAAAAGTTGGTGTATATGTTAGAGTTGATAATGAACTTGCTATTGAAATGATAGAAATGACACATGATGAATTTAAACAAAGAAAATTAACAGAGTATTATTATAAAAATAAAATTCCTTATATAAAAGTTGCTGCTTATAGAAATTTTTATACAATGCTTGGAAAATATCCAGGACAAGCATTTAAGGCTAAAAATTCAACTTGCAAACATTATTTAATAACACAAAAAGATTTAGATAACATTTTATCTGAATTTAACAATGAAAGAAAAAGAATAAATGTTGAATGGAATAAATATTTACAACATTATTTTCAAGAAAATGAGTCTATGAAAAAATTGAATAATCTTTATAGTAAGAAAAATACAAAAAATAATGTAATTAAGTTCAATAAAACTGGTTAGAATCTCGAGTAGTCTAGGCAGGGTGCCTTATATATATGTTAAGACATATATTATAATAATACACTAACTAAATTGAAAAAAAAAGAAATAAATAAGCAATAAATAAGTAATAAAAAAGTAATATTCAAATGAAAAGGGTTTCACCCTAATCAAAAAATTAAAACGTTGTCGAAAACATTTCAGTCGGGGTTTCACCCCTTCTTCCATTGGTTTTCGCACCGCCATTTTTAACTAACTAGATATGTATGAATTCATACATTTATATGTATGTTTTTATACATAAACATGTATTATTCAATACAAATATGATATAAATTAACCTTCTATAATTAGTTGATATTATTAGAAATAAAAAATCCCTTATGTTTATCCACAACCAATAATTTCAACACTTTAAATTGTTGAAATAATTAAGGAAAAAATTACTAAAAATATGTTTTTCAAATGTTATGAGTTAGATAGAATATTTCAACATAAGAACAAAATATCAATAGAAAACAAACGAAAGGAGATATAAATGTATAACGAAGAAACAGTTTGGTTCAATCAAACACTTTTAACTTATAAAGATAAATCTGAGGGAACTAATGCTTATTTGAGAATATCAATAAGTTCTAATACTACAGATTTTGTAAGTTTTAGTCCGCCTAATATGAGCATTCAAATTAAAGATAATTTAAACAAGAGTTCTCATATCAACTATTCTAATAGCAGAGATTTAATTAATTCATTTAAAGAAACAGTTAAAATAAATCCAAGAGAATTATTTAATAATCAAAACTCATTTCAAATTCAAAAAAGGTATCAAAAAGATCAAAATTTAATATTTGAATTTAAAACTAATGTTAATGGAGAATTTGTTTTGGTTATAATTATTAGAAATAATGAAACAGATTTTTCAAAAATTATTATTCCAGCAATCATGATAAAAGATATAATTCAATTGTTATCAGACTTTAATAAAAATTATATTCAACTAGCTGATAGTTTGGCTTTAAGAGCAATTACATTTCAACTAACAAAACTAGATGATATAACCAGAGAAATAAAAGGGATACAATCTAGGATAGAAGGCGCTGTTATTCCGGATAGTGGGGGTCCGTCTATTGACCAACCTAAATTAGATAATAATATTCAAAAAGTTGCTGAAGCCACTATGGATGATTTAGATGAATTCCTTGGTAAAAATATGGAAAATATAAAAGTTGCTGAAATTGATAAAACAGATAATATAGTTGAGAAAACTAATTTGGAAGTAATTGAAAGTTCATTTGTAGAAAAGGTATTGAAGAATAATCTATCTTCATTAGAACCAATAATAATGAATAAAAATCATATTGGAGATTTTGTTGAATTTCTTGTACAACAATTACCTGAAATTGCGTTTGATATACTTCCAGGTATAACTGATGAACAATTAAGATCATTAGTTTATATATCTAACCTGTTTATAAACTTTAAGGAAAAAAGTTATATTGAACAAGGTGTTGCTATACCAATTAGCGCTCCAATTTTAAAATATGAAGTTCCTGATTCTTCACCAGATAATTTATATTTAGCATTTGATTTATTTTTAATTCAAGCATATATAAAAATATTTAGAATGAAAATGGAAAGTAAAGAAGCAGATCCATATGTAAATAAAGCATTATATCATTTAAAATTAAGATGTATTACAGATCCATTAATTTATTCTTTCATTGATACAATGTCAGTAATTGAATTATCTTCGGTTATATCTAGTAGATTTTTATATTATAACCATATTGGATTTTTTAATGAATATACAAAAATACTTGAAGAGAATAGATGTTCTAATATAACTTTAATTGATATAAAAACATTTATTGATAATGTTTGTGAAAAAGGATTTAACACTCCATATATTTTAGAACTTCATAATAGTCAAATTGAGTCAAATAGTTTAAGGTTGACTACTAAAAATAATTTTAATATAGAACAAATTACAAATGAGATCATTCCACTGGAAATTGATGAAAAATTAAAACATGAGATGAATTTTGAAGATGTTTCTGATGAAGTTAAAACTCTTTTTAAACAAAAAATCAAAGGACCTACAGTTAAAAAAGAAAGTAAGATAAATCCAATTCAGGTATATACAGAATATTTTACTAAAGAATTTAAAGATCAAACTAAAATTGTTGAGTATTTATCTGATTATGGAGATAAGAAAATTAATCTTTATGAATTTCCATTTCCATTAAATGAGCTTGAAGAAATGTTAGTTAAAGGATTATATTTATGGGACCCTAAAACTATGAAAACAAAGAAATCAATTTTAGATATAGTAGGAGAAGATCCACTTACAAAAGATCTTATAATTGGTATGACTAAAATTGAAAATAAAGAAGGAAGTGATATGTCAAATTGGGATTTTTAAAGGGGAAATGAATGTCATTAAAATTAGGAAAACAATTTAATAGAAATTATCATATAAGGTTACCATTTTTAAATGGATTTTATAATATTGGAGTATATTTTAATAAGAAGTCGGTATTTTTATTATTCAGTGTTGATTCAGAGTTTCCGTATAGTGACGGAATTGTAAATAATAAAATAAATATGTTTAAGAATTTAGAATCATCAAAATTTTGTGAAACATTTATAGATTTACATAATTATAGAAAGTCTACTTTAGATATTATAAATCAATTTAAAGATATTAAACCAGAGTATTCTAGTGAAGTTTCATTTATTTTAAATGAAACTATATCTCTTAGTAAAATTATTGTAAATGATAGAGATGTATATGATAAATTAAATATATATGGATTAACTATTAATACTCATATAAATGAATTTATGTTTGTTATAGTTGAGAGACATCATATTATAAAAAGATTTAATAAAAAGTTGGTTAGAACTGCAGGTATTCAAATTTCAACTTTATCAGCATTAGATATATTAGATGAATATCATATTGAAAGTAAAACTGCAGGAAAGGTAGGTACAGGAATTCGATACGGTGCTTCAGATAAAATTATAAAATTATCTGAAGTTGATAAAGATTTAGATAATAGAGGATAATTAAATGAGCACAGATTTTTCCAATATGGGCAGAGGAAAAAGCCAAGATAAATATATATATCAGTTCATTCATAATGTATATGCAGAATTTTTTAGTGATATGTTGGATTATTTTGAGTGGGTATATCCGAGATTCGAGTACACGGTCATTGGTACGTACCAAAAAGCAGTAGAATATATTACTAAGAAAATTGAATTAGATGGTCGAGAAGGAGATATGCCAAATAGGTCATCTTTAATTTTAAATCCAACAGGAGAGTTTACTATTGCAGATGCGAACGCAGGTGGGAAACAACTTTGGAGATTTCCTAATTTGGCACCAGGATTAGCTCTTAAATTATTCAACCCAATTTATCAAGATGCAAATGTTGAAATAACTCCTGGTTTTCAAAGATTAAAAGGTGAAGTTGAATTAATAATGCTTGTTGAAAGTTTTTATGAATATTGTGATTTAAGAATGTATTTTTTTAATCTCTTTGGTGGTACTGAAAGGATTATTGAACCACAATTTTTTACATCATTTATTGTGTTACCAGAAGAAATGATTAATTATGAATATTATAATGAATATACTGGCAAACGATATGTTCTTGATTGGGAAGCAGCTGGAGCATTTCAACATGTTGTTAAGACTACTGCGAGAAATGAATTAGTAGTTCCAATAAACGTTAAACCTCAAATTTCATTAGCTAGTATTGCAGATGCGTCTACAAGATATGGTGGAGCAGATAAACTTCCAGATTGGCGTCTAACTGCGACAATAAATTATGAAATTGAATTACCAGTTTGGTTGATTTTGAAATCAGATTATCTTGCTGAGGGTATGAAATTTACACTTAGTTATGGATCGACTTATTCAGCGTATAACGACTTTCAGCCACCTGATGGCAATATCTTATTTGGAAAAACTTGGGATTGGGGATTAGGAGATACACCTGGTGAGATTTTATCTGATGCTACTAATGTAACATATATTTCTTCTTCTGATTTTGAATTTAATACAAGATATTTTCATACAGTTACACAATCAGATATAGATTCAACTGCTTCATATCTTGATATAACTTTGCCAGAAACAATTTTGCAACCAAAAATATTAGTTGTTAATTCAAAATATGGGGAATTGAGTTATGGGGATCATTTTATAATTATAGATAGTGGAACAATATTGAGGATCAAAAAAGATAATGTAACATTAGAGGTGGGTATGATCCTTGAACTATTTGTGTACAAGGAGATACCGTAATGCAAAAAATATATAAACAATATCTTGAAGCAATTATGATGAACGACGATAATAAAGTTAAAATTATAATCCCAGTAGCAGCAGGACTTATAGTTAAAGAAGGAGAGAATGGAGAAAAACTTTTACTTTTAATCCAGAGAGCAGCAGATGATCATTGGCCAAATTTTTGGGAAGCTCCTCGTGGAAAATGCGACAAACCCAAGGGAGAGAATCTTATTCACTGTCTTAAACGAGAAGTAAAAGAAGAAACTGGTCTTGATGTAATTCCTGATGAAGAAATTGACACATTTGAATATTTAGCAGATAAGGGGACTAGAAAATCAATATGTCATAATTTTTTATGTAGAATGAAAGATCCTAATCAAAAAGTAAAACTCTCAAAAGAACATCAAAATTTCAAATGGATTCAATCAGTTGGGGAAGCTGAGATGTTAGTTTTACCAGATCAGAAAAAATCAATTGATAAAACTTTCAATACAGAACTTCAAATTGTTTCATATCCAGAAAATCATTTTACTAAAAATAACTCGATGGAGGAATATATACAACAAATACAAGAAGAGGAGCAAATATAATGAAGAAACCACAGAAGGGTGTGTAAAATATGCTAACTTTAAAAATAACTGAAAAAGGTCATCTTATAGACTTACCGGGGATGGCTCCATTTAGAACACCAGCAAACATAAATGTTTCAAAAATTCCTTTAAATGTTTTAATTTTGAAATTAAAGGTTTATGATATTACTGAATATGAAATTATTTCTGAACTTGGTGATCAAAAAATTGTCTATAAAAAAGAAGAGTTAGAAAAAATAAAAGAAAAAGATTTGAATAAGATGGATAAAAAATTTATAAAACATTTTGATAAGAGATTAAATAAGTTAGAGAATATGATTAAACAATTGGTAGTTCCACAGTCAAAACCAGATGTTAATATTAACCTAAATAAAGAACAAATTAAAAATGTGGTATCAGAGTTATTAAATAAACCAACTAAAAAAGAAGCAGATATTGAAGAAGATGATATTTTCATTCCACCTGTTAATATTAATGGAATGAAATTGAAAAGCTCAGATCACACGATTATAAAACAAGATGAAAATTTAGAAGATTCAGCAGATTTACTTTCCGAAATTCAAAAGGAGAAAAAATAATGACCGAATTAATTAATATGGTAGATGAAATGGTAGAGAAAAAAGAAGATAAACCAAAATCTAAAGTAGTATCTTTGGGATTGGATGTTGGGACAATGAATCTTGTTTGTACTAGATCTGATTCTAATAATATAAAAATGATAAGAAATGTTTTTCTTGAATTAGATCCTGAAACTGTTAATATATCAGAGTTAACTGATATTAGTTATGTAGAAGGAGATGAAAGTGAAATCTTTATAATTGGAGAAGATGCTTTTAAATTTGCAAATATCTTTAATCAAAAAGTTTCAAGACCAATGGAAAAAGGATTAATATCTCCTAAAGAAATTTCAGCCATTGATGTTTTAACTTTAATGATAAAGGATATTGTTGGAGAAGTTAGGGATAAGGAAGTATATTGTAGTTTTTCAATTCCTGCAGAAGCTATTGATGAAAATCGATCTGTTTCTTATCATGAAAATGTTTTTTCAAGGATTTTAGGAAGTTTGGGTATTAATTATACTTCTGTAAATGAAGCTATGGCAATTATATATTCTGAATGTGCTAAAGAAAAATTTAGTGGACTTGGTATATCATTTGGAGCTGGTATGGCAAATGTGTGTTTATCATTTAAAGGTATTGAAGCGTTAAAATTTTCAACTGCAAGAGCAGGAGATTGGATCGATAAACAAGTAGCAGAATCATTGAATATAATTCCTAATCGGGTTACTAGTTTAAAAGAAAAACATATTGATTTATCAACACCTTCTGGTGGTAAAGGAAGAAATAAAAAAGATAATTTAGTATTACAAGCACTTTATCATTTTTATGAGTCGCTTATTAATTATACAATAAAGAAAATTATTAAAGAATTTGAAGAAAAAGTTGATATAGAAATAGATGATAAAATACCAGTAGTTATATCTGGGGGTACATCGCTTCCTAATGGATTTTTAGAACTTTTTAAATCAGTTCTTAATAGATATGAACTTCCATTTGAAATATCAGAAATTCGCCAAGCTAAAAATCCATTGGTTGCTGTAGCAAATGGACTTTTGGTTCGTACAATGTCTGATGTTAAAAATAAATAAATATGGAGGATAATTATGATAAAAGGATTTTCATTTATATATGGTAGAAATATTTTTCATTGTGGTAAATATATTATGGGATATTGGTTTGATCACAATGAAATTTTAAAAGTACCAGCAAAAGAAAAAAGTGGATTTGGTATAAAATTTGATCTTCCAATTGGGAAGGTTATTAGACCAATTCCTTATTTTTGGAAACTTGATTTTTGGAAAAAGGATAAATTATTGGTTCAAGATATTCTTGATGAAGGAGAAGATTACGCAATAGATTTTTTCGGGAAAAAATTATATGATAGAATGATGACTTTACCATCTTATCATTGGGTAAAAAGAACAATTTGGAATCCATGGTATGCTAAATATGCATTTGTTTTAAGAACTCTTTCTTTTTTATGGCCATCAATTTCTATTGCAACTCCATGGCTTAGTTTTCATATAGGAAGCAAAAGTGCTCAAATAGATCCATTTACTAGAGATATAACATGGTGTGAAGATATTGATAGAGAACTTGCTTTAGAAGAAGAACCAAAAGATTTATTCTATATATTAGCTTTATCATATACATTAAGAACAAGAAGAGGATAAATAGAAAGGATTTTATGACTAGAAAAGAAAAAGCCGGAATCATGATGGCAGATTCTTTAATTGAATGGGCTCATATGATGTATAATCATAATACTGCTAAAGGAGTAATTAAATCTGTAATAAAACAATTACAAAAAAGATTGGATGAATATGTTCCAATAAAAAGAGGATAAAAAAATGTTATCAATAATTAAACAATTTTTAGTTGAACAAGAAGGACAATCTTGTCCCAAAGGGCAACAATGGTGTACAAAAACAAATAAATGTGTTCCTATTGGGTCTGGATCTGGAGAAGGACCTCGTAGAAAAAGACCAAGAAATGAAAGAAGAGAACTTGTAAAAGAGCCACCCGTGGAAGTAGATAAAGATATTGAATTAAAGAAATTTAAAAATGCTAAAGAAGCGTTAAATATGATTTTAGGAGAAGTATATAAAGTTGGTGAAGATGAAAATGCTTTAGATAATGCTCCAGTTGAAGAACCAGAAGAAGAATTTGAAGCATTAAAGAAAGATATTGCAGAGTCTTTAAAGTTTATTAATGAATCAAAATATCAGGAATATTTTGAGGCAATGATGAAAAAATTTGGAGTCACCAAACCAAGTGAGTTAAAAGGGGAAAAGAAAAAAGAATTTTTTGATGCTGTAGATAAGGGATGGAAGGGTGAGAAAGAAGTAAATGAAGTAGATAGAATCCTTGATGAACATGCGTATGGAGATTTTTTCTTAGGAATGTTAAAAAAGTTTAATGTCACTGGTATAATGCAATTAAGTGTTGATAAAAGAAAAGAATTTTTTAACGCCATAAAAAGTGGATGGGCTGCTAAAAAAAGCAGCTAGTTAAAGAATTAGATACTAAGAAGAAAAAAAGGAACAAATATTAAATTAAAAAGAAAGGATATTAATTAAATATGGAATTGAATGGTGAACTTATAAAAAAGAATATAAATATAGGAAATATTTGGGGTGAAACTGGACATAAAAGTCAAGCAAAACAAGTTTCAAAGACTAGATTACGACAACTTGGTTTATCAAAAGATGGTCTAACTTTTGTTGAAACATTAAAAGATTTACGAAAAATGCCCCCAAATATAGTTATTGCTACAGCTACGACAGCTGTTCATTTTGTTCAGAATTGGTCTAAAAAACAATTTTTGAAAAAGAATAATAAATATGTTATGGGGTTAGGAGTTTTTCAACAACTTCAATATGATTTTAACTCAAATAAAAAATTATTAAAACCATCTACAATGAAATTCAATAAGTTCTATAATCCTTATAGAGGTCAAGATTTAACTGATTCAACACTTTTAATATTTAGAACTGGTGGTATTGGAGACCTTTTATTTATTAAACCCAACCTTGATTACCTTAAAGAAAAATACCCAACATGCAAGATAAAATTTGCATGTGGTCCGCAATATCAACCTATGGTTGAAACTTGGTCATGTATTGATGAATTATTAGATCTTCCATTTGCATTAAAACATCTTATTGAATGTGATTATCATGCTTTATTTGAAGGTGTTATTGAAAGGTGTAAAGAATCTTATGTAAAAAATTCATATAATTTATTTTCAGAATGGATGGGGTTAGATTTACCAGATAAAAAATTGGTTCCGACACAAGAATCTAAACCAGAATTAGTTGAAAATTGTAAGGAAGTTTTAAAGGGATGGGGTATTGAAAAGGGAGATTTTATTTTAGCTCAACTTAGAGCAAGTTCACCAATTAGAACTCCAAATCATCAATTTTGGTTAACTTTGTTTAATAAATTAATTGATAAAGGATATAATATTATATTAACAGATAACCCTAGACAAACAGAATCGGTTGATGATTTTATTAAATTAGTTGATAAACCCGATAAGATTTTTAATTTTTGTCAACATTCAAAATCATTAGATTATTCAATAGCATTAACAAGTTTAGCGGGTATGACTTTATGTACAGATTCAGCATTTTCACATATTGCTGCAAGTTTGGATATACCAGCTTTCGGAATATTTGGTCCGTTCCCCGGATTTGTGCGTTTAAAGACTTATCCTAAAGCAGATTGGGTTGATGCTGAAAGATCGTGTGCTCCGTGTTTTTTACATGGTCAAGACCCTTGCCCACAATCAGGAAGAGATGGGTATTCTCCATGTTATGATAATATTGATCATGATGAAGTTGTAGAAAAAATCGAAAAATTGTTGAATAAGGAAAGGGGGTGAAATGATAAAGATATGTATTACAGTTAGAAACCGTCTTGCTATTACAAAAAAATGTTTAGAAGCAATTAAAAGACATTCTATTCTACCACACCAAATTTATGTATATAATAACAATACGAACTATTTACTTGATAATCATTTTAAATATTTTCAAAGATTATATAAAAAAAGAGAAATATCTCAAATAACTTTCACAACTATAGAATCAACATTTAATGCTTTTTCAAAAGCTGTAGCATTTAATATGTTTGGCAAACAACATGAAGAAGATCCACAAAAAGATTCATATAATTTTTTACTTTTATTAGATAATGATGTAATAGTAACACCTGGGTATGATCAAAAACTTATGGCAGTTTGGAAGTTTATAAACAAAAATAAAATGGACAATGTTAAAATTGTAGGACAGAAACCAGGTGGTATAAAAAGTATGCAAAAAATAGATTATAACATTGGAAAAATGGTTGGTAGAGTTGGAAAACTTGGTGGTTCTGGTTTATGGTCTATGAGAAGTAGTTTTTTTAGAGATATTGGATTTTTAGATTTAAGACAATTGGTTGGACATAATAAAAAACACGACCAATTATATTGGCATAAGTGTGAAAAATCAACTAATGGAAAACCATATATTTTTGCTTTACAAGAAAAATTAGGAATTCATTGTGGTAAAGTTGCTGGTTCGGTATGTAATAAACTGACGAGTAATAGAAAGGCTGATATAAATTTTGAAGCTGCAGAAAAGGAAATAGATAGTATGGACTTTGATGTGTTTTATAAAAAAATTATGAATGATATAAGTTTAGTTAGGGATTGGTAAATATGAGCAAACCAAAAGCTATATTATTTGGACCATTTGTTGGAGAATTATATTGGGAATGTGGAAGGTTCGCTCCAATACTTTCACATATGGTTAGTCATCCTTCACCAAAAGATAAGAATAATAAATATATTGTTTTAACACGAGAAGATAGATTTGATTTATATGGAACGTATGCTGATATTCTTATTCCATTAAAAATTCCTGATGATTATAATGGTAAAGTTCAACCAGATTGTTTTAGATTACATGGTATGAAGAAAGGGTTATATCAAGAGTTGGTTGATTTATTTAGAAGTAAATATGAAAAAGAATATAAAATAGTTAGACATATTTATCCAAATATTCATAGGTTTGCTGATAAAAATCAATTTGTAAAAGAAAAAATGATATATGTATTTTCTCCAAGAAAGACAAATTATAAATTAGTTAATGAATATATTACAAGTGATAAACCTTTAGTAGTTTTGGCGCCTCGATTTAGAAAAGGATATAGACGAAATTGGCCAAGATGGGAAGAATTTTATGACATACTTTATAAAGACAATTTTTTAATGGATAAATTTCAGTTTATTATTTGTGGAAAAAAAGGCGAATATATTAAGGATCGAAAAGATAGATTTTTAGACATGACGAAAATTCAACTTGAAGAGGGAAGTTCGTTGGTTGGTCTTTTATTAGCAATTATGAAACAAGCAATATTGGTAGTGGGAAGTCAATCTGCAATTCCGAATATCGGTTTATTATATAAAGTTGAAGTTCTTACATTTGGAAATCAAAAACAACTTCATACTAAAACATATAATCATTTTAATACATCAATAACATTTATTAATAATGTTAAATATAATATTGATCCAATGGAGTTTTTTAATCATATGAAACAAATTTTAAAGAAAAAGGAGATTAAATAAAATGAATGAGTGGGTTAGAAAAAATAGAACTAAATTTTATGCAATGTTACACCAACTTGAACAACATCACTTAAGAGGTGGATATGGTGGAGATTTAAATTTAAGCGATGTTTATATTATGCTTAGTGAATTATATAAAGAAGTCGATTCTACACAAGTAGATAAAGAGTTGGCAGTGGCTGATTTAGCAGTCGCTAGATCTAAAATTAAGGAGTTAAAATCGGAATTGGGAAAACTTGGAAATATGGTTGCTCAAAAAGAATGAAAATAATTTTTGATTTAAGAAATACAGGTCTTGGAAACCAGGGTGGGAGTGCTACATTAGTAAATTGTGCAAACACTTTGTTTAAATTAGGTTATGAAGTTTATGTTGTAGATAGTATGAAAAATCAACATACATGGACTCCACTTTTAGCAAAACACATGATTAATAAATTACCTGATGCTGATGTGATAATAGCAACGGGATATCAATCTGTTAGGGCAACTGTTAAAGCTCCTACTAGATGTGGGGTTAAATTCCATTATATTCGTGCTTGGGAAACTTGGCAAATGTCTGAGCAAGCTATTGTTAAAAATATATTACAACAACCAACTATTAAAATTGTTAATGGTATTGGTTTGCAGAAAAAATTAAAGAGTTGTAATATTGATTCTAAAATTATCAGACCTGGTTATGATTTTGAAGATTTTTATCTACAAACAAAAAGAAATAATCAGACTATTATATTAGGAGGTGTTTATAGAACAGGTAAATTTGCTCATATAAAAAGAACTGATTGGATTTTAAGAGCTGCAACCAGAATTAAAAAGAAAATAAAAAATGTAGAATTATGGATGTTTGGTACTGAATCAAATCCAAATTATTCAGTAATTGATAAATATTTTAGGAGCCCTTCAAAAGAAGACAAACAATATTTTTATAATATGATAGATATATTTCTTGCACCCACAAAACAAGAAGGATTACACATGCCACCAGCTGAATCAATGTTAACTGAAACTGCGGTAGTTGGAACAAATGCAGAACTATCTGGTATGCAAGATTATTTAATACATGAAAAAACTGGATTAGTTTCAGATAATAATTTCCAATCATTTTCAACAAATGTTGAAAAGTTAGTTATTAATAAAAATTTCAGAAAAAGATTGGGTGTTAATGGAAGAATGAAGATATTAGATATTGGAGACCGAAAAAGTAATATGAAAAAAATGGTTGAATATTTTGAGGAATATTTATGAAGATATATACAGTTGATGAAATATTAGAAAAACTTTTATACTGTATAGCTAAGAATAAATCCTTTTCTCATATTCGTTTGGGGGATGGGGGAATTAAGCTCATAGAATCTTATTTATATAATGATTATAAACAATTAGAACATATTATTCAAAAGGAGGGTTTGCCAAGAAATGGGCTTGAATATGTTCTTAAATTATGGGTTCATTATGTTAATGAAGCTGATTTTATTGATACTCCAGAAGTTTATTATAGTGGTGAATTTTGGCCAAGAGTAAAAAGAGTAGATAAAGGTATAAGTAAACAAACTACAAAAAAACTTTTATTATGGAAACATTTATATAATGAAATTGGTTTTACAAATAAGAATTATTGTAATCCTGAATCAAACTATCTTATGGTTTTGAAAAGACCTTTAAATTTAATATCTTTAATGAATGGAAGAAAGTTTTGTATTATAACAGCAAGAGATAATTTAAAAGAAAAATTACAAAGAAAAGGTTTCGATGTTGATATTATAAAAATTGTGGCACAATATGATAATCATTATATAAAATGTTTTCAATCTGTTGTTGATACTATAGAAGTAAATGCTAAAGAATATGATTTTTGGCTTGTTGCTGCTGGAGAACTTGGTAGAATTTATAGTGGATTGATAAAAGAAAATGGTGGAAGAAGTTTGGATATAGGTTTTGTTGCAGATTTTTGGGATGCAAGAGAAGTTCATTCAAGGCTTCGTCCATTTGTTTCTAGATATGATGAACTTCAATTATCATTAACTGGCAAAGGAATGAAGTATGAAAAATATATCTAAAATTGATATAACTATGACTGCTACTTTAAGACCAAAAATTTTACAGCAGACATTAGAAACAGTAGTGAATAATATAGTTACTAATGAACATGAATTTAGACTTATAATTAACATAGATCCATCAGGAGAAAAAATTAAACAAAAAATTATATTAAAGGTAGCTAAAACTTATTTTAAAGATATATTGTATAATTATCCCAAACAATCTTCGTTTTCAAAGGCTGTAAAATGGGTTTGGGGAAATTCAACTGCACCTTATATTTTTCATATAGAAGATGATTGGAGTATTAATAGAAAAGTTGATGTTACTAAAATGATTGGTATATTAGATAAATATGATAAGGTATCTTCATTAAGATTATATAAATATAAAACTCCAAAGGGGAAAGTTTTTTCTACGTTTGGATGTAAATGGAGATATAATGAAGATGGATTTTATATAGCAGATGGATGGCAAAAACAGTTTGGACTCAACCCAATTTTAATTAAACGACAATTTATTGATGAAGTATTACCTAAAATGAGAGATGATGTAAATCCTGAGAAACAATTTAGAGCATCTCAAAAGTGGATGGCTCCAATTATTAGGAAATGGAAATATGCTTTGTATACACAACCAAGACAATTAGCTTTGGTTACAGATATAGGATTAGGTTGGAGAAAGAAAAATAAATTAGTTAAACCCAAAGGGAAACCATTTTTATCATGGGAGAAAAATTAAATGTTGATTGTTTTATACGGAGACATTTCAAATAAAAAACATGGAAAACAACAACTTATGATTTCTGGTGGGGTCACATGTGGATATAGAGAATATGCAAAAAAATTCGGTTGTATTATTTATATGACTCCACAAGATATAAAACAACCATGGGAACGTGTTATGATTCAACCAAAGAATGTTGTTAATTTTATAAATAAACATCCTGATGCTGTAGTATGGTCTGTAAAACATTCTTCTAAAAAAGATGAACAAATTTTATCAAAAATAAAGAATAAAAAAATATATTATTCATGTAATGCAAAAAATATATATAATAATAAATGTAATATTAGTTTAGTTGATACTCAAAAAAGAGTTAAAAAGAATGGTAAATTATGGTTTAAAGGAAAGGATCCAAATTACTGGAAACCTCTTGAAGAACAACAAAAAGAATATGATTATGTATTAGTAGGTCTAAGGGGTGATAAAAATGAAACATATTTTATTAAAAGATTAAATGAAATAAAAGAGAAAAGAAAAATTTTATGGATAGGTGGATATAGATTTAAAAGAAAGATACCTAAAACACACCATTCAGTTGAATTAACAAAAAAGTTGGGTCAAGATGAAGTTAGAAATAATATTCCAAAAGCAAAAGTTGGTATATTATTTACAGAGTTAAAGATAGAAGGATTTCCTCAAGGTTTTTTAGAGATGACTATGTGTGGTGTTCCAGTGGTTTATAATAAGAGAGCAGCTGGTAATAAATTTTATTTTCATAAAGAAAATTCTTTGCTTTGTATGAAAGATGATATAATAAAAAGTGCTGAAACTTTATTAAAAAATAGAGATCAGATTAAATGTAGAGAAGTGGCAATTAAAAATTATAGTTTAAAAAAATCTTATGAAAGGATACAAAAATGTTTAAAATAATAACTTTAAGTGATTCAAATTATTTTAATTGTGGGAGGTTATTTTTAAAAACTAGAAATGTTCCTAAGAATACTGACATTGTTTTATATGGGCCTGATTTAAATAAACAACAATTAAAACAATTAGATAAACATAGTATTTCATATGAAAAGGTTGATAAAAAAACATGGGATACACAGATGCAGTTTTTGAAGTTTGATATGATTCTTAATGAATTGGAAAAAGATAAAAATAAGAAATATAAAGGATTTCTTTTAGTAGATTGGGATGTATTTTTTGTAAATGATTGGTCTCATTTATATGAATATGATTTTGATTTAACAATTGTTGGGAGACCTGATGAAATAAAAAGAAGAATAATAAGAGCATATGGTTGTGGTGGAGGATTCTTTTTTAAACATAGTGCAAAAAAATTGTTTGAATATGGGCAAGATGTAATTCTTAATGGTGGAGATGATAGTATACCAGAATATGATAGGATATGGAAAACTTTAGAAAGTGGAAGACCAGTTCATAAAACACACAAAAGAGAAAATCTCAGGTGGTGGGTTGATCAAATATTTATATCATCTATTGTTTTAAGATTTATGGAAGAAACAAATTATAAACAAAAACTAGGATTAGAACCTGTATTTTCAAATTTTAATGATTTTAAAATAGCTTTTGTAAATGAAAAATATTATAATGTATTAAATTCCGATCCAGTAATTAAAAGAGAAAAAAGTAATATTTTTATACGTCATTTGAAACATTTAGGTAGAGTAAAATTAGTTGGTGCAAAAAAAGCTATGATAAAGGAAAAGTTATAATGCCAGTTTTATTAACAAAATTGTCAAATAAATATGGTTGTGATAAGTCTGATAAGAAACATAAATATACAATAAGATATCATAATTATTTTGAAAAAGATAGACATAAAAAATTTAACTTATTAGAGCTGGGTTTTGGTAGAGGAAATTCAGTTAAAATGTGGATGGAATATTTTACCAAAGCAAATTTGGTGTCTGTTGATATAAGAGAAAAATTACCAGATGATAAATTAATCCAGAAACATGTTAAGAGTGGAAGATTTGAATTTGTTAGTGCTGATCAAATAGATATGTCTAAAGTTTTGAAAATTTTTGATACTTATAAAGATTTTTATATTATTATAGATGATGCCTCACATGTTGCAGAAGATCAACAATATACATTTTACCAGTTATTTCATTCTGTTACACCTGGGGGATATTATATTATTGAAGATTTGAAATGTAAGAGAAGTCATAGTAAAAAATTTCAAATTCAAGCAGATAAAACCTTAGAGGTATTAAAAAGATATACAAATGGTAATAGTTTTAATAGTAAAATTTTAACTTTGAAACAGAATATGTATTTAGATGGATTTATAGAAAGTATAAAAATTTATGATAAAATTGCATTTATAAAAAAGAAGGGGTAATTATGGATATTGATTTTATAACTTTTATAGGACCAAACTCTGCTGACTATGCAGAATATTTAAAATATACATGTGAAAATTTTGCAAGTGGAAAACATAATATACACTGGAAAGCTGTAGAGTCAGTGGGTGTTGATAGAATGCCAAAAGGGTATCAATATTTATTTAAAGCTCCTGATACAAAACATAATTCGCTAAATCATGGAACTGCAATGAATATGGCTCTTAAATATATAGAATCAAAATATGTAGTTTTCATTGATGCTGACATGGCAATTGTTCATAAAAATTGGGATGATATAATTGTAAATGAACTTAATAAAAATGATTGTTTTGGAGTAAGTTATGCCCATTCAAAAAAATACAGAGATTTTCCAACGGTTTATTTATTTGCATTTAGATCATATATTTTGGATAAGTCCGCATTAGACTTTAGACCAAGCGTTAAACGAGGAGTAGATTCTCCTATGAGAAAAAAATTAAATAAACAAGAAGCTAAAATATTTGGAATGAAATCTGGAAGTATACTTAAATGTGATACAGGGTGGAGACTTCCTTTAGTCAAAATAGATGGAATTACTAGTAAGTCGATGCCAATGGTTATGATGACTTCTAAAAAAGCACAGTTACCATTTGAAAATGATAAACATAAAAAATTATGTATGCAAAAACCAGGTCATATGTATGAATGGCATTATAATGGAAGAGTGTTTACTACACATAAACAAGCAAGTAGAGTACATCCTTTGAAAGAAACTTGGGGTGATGCTTGGAAAAGAAGAATTGACTTGTATATTAAGGAGAACAGAATATGAAAATAGATTTCTTTACATTTCTGGGACCGAACTCTGCTGACTATGCAGAGTATTTAAAATATACCTGTGAAATTTTTTTGAGTGGAAAACATGAAATTAATTGGAAATGTGTTAATTCGATTGGATGTGATAGAATACCTGATGGATATAAATGTGTAGCTAATTCTAAAAATATGGAACAGGTTTCTATGAACCACGGTACAGCTTTAAATTTGGCTCAAAATTATATAGAAAGTGAATATGTTATATTTATTGATGCTGATATGGCTATTTTATATAAAAATTGGGATCAAGTAATAATTAATGAATTGAGCAAATATGATTGTTTTGGTGGGGCATTTGGAAATGGTTTGAGAAAATATAGAAATTTTCCCTCGGTTTATTTGTTTGCTTTTAGATCTCATATTTTGAATAAAGTTAAATTAGATTTTTTACCTAAACTTCGAGAAAATAAAAGACATATTTATCATCAAAAATTAAATGAACAAGAAGCTGACTATTATGGGATGCAACCAGGAAAATCTATTCATTGTGACACAGGATGGAATATTCCTTTGATAATTAAAAAAGCTGGACTTACTTTTAATGTAATGAATGCTGTAGGTATAACATCTAGACATGTTCAATTACATTTTGAAGATGTACAACAGGAAGAATTATGTAAACGAAAACCTAAACATATGACTGAATGGCATTATAATGGTAAAATATTTGCTACTCATAAACATGCAAGTGGGGCGGCTGCTATAAATTCGGAACTTGGCAATGCATGGAAAAGAAGAATTGATCTATATATTAAAAATTATCAGGAGGAAATAGTATGAAAATGCCTTTTAGTGGAAGAGGACATATTACAATAATTAAAGAAATTGCACAAGGGTTACATAAAGCTGGTTTTTTAAATAGATATTTAGAGCTTGGAGTTAGGCAGGGTAATTGTTTTAATGCTGTTGCTCCATTATCAACTGAAGCATATGCTGTTGATACTAGAAATTATCATAAACATATTAAACAAAATAAAAATCTTATATGGAACCACATGACTACAAGTGAGTTTTTAAAAAATCATGATCCAAAGAGAAAATTTGATTTAGTTTTTATTGATGCAGATCATAGTTATAAAGGTAGTTTAGATGATTTTAAATCAGTATTACCTTTAGTTAATGATAATGGTATTATCCTTTTACATGATACTTATCCACCAAGTGAAGAATTTACTAGTTCTGATTTTTGTTCAGACACTTATAAAACTGCAGAATATATAAGAAATAACTTTGACAAAGAATGTGAAATAGTTACTTTGCCTTTCTATTTTGGAATTTCAATTGTAAGAAAAATAAGTTTAGGTAAACAATTATTATGGTTAGGAGATAAATAAAATGGCTCATAGGACACAAATAGCATGGTGTTTAAAAGTTAAGAAAAAATATCCTCAATATTTTTTAAATAAAAGAGTTCTGGATGTTGGATCATTAGATATCAATGGGAACAATAAAGGATTATTTGAAAACTGTGAATATATAGGATTGGATGTTGTTAAAGGAAAAAATGTTGATGTTGTTTCTATTGCTCATGAATATGATCCGGGTGTATTATTTGATGTAGTCTTATCTACAAATGCTTTTGAACATGATATGTATTTTGAACTTACATTAAAAAAAATGGTTGAATTACTTAAACCATCTGGGTTAATGTTTTTTTGTGGTAGTTCTGGTCATAAAGAACACGGAACAGAAAGAACTAGTCCTTGGGCTTCTGGAACAACGAAAATAAATAATAAAAAATGGGCCAAATATTATAAAAATCTGGTAGTAAAAGATATTACTAATGTTTTAAATCTTGAAGAAATATTTGCTGAATTTACTTTAGAAGATAAGCAAAAAGATATAAGATTTGTAGGGATAAAACATAAATTATAAAAAGGAAGGATAATAATGATATATAAAGAATATGATCTTGAAACACATCAATCTATTTTGACTTTTAAAAAAAATATAGTTGAAAAGAAGTACCGGTCAGACGTTGAAAAAAATAAATTATCTTCAGTTAAAAATGAGATGTATTGTTTAAATAAATTTTCTGCTGGTAATTCTTATGCAGCCAGAATCATAGAAACTGGAAAAACATTTTATATTATGAAAAGATATGATTTTAGTTTAGGAAATACAAAAAGAATTTCTGAAAATAATGTTAGAAGAATATTATTTTCTTGTCCTTTAACTGAAATTTTTAGGCAGTTGGATGAGATTCAAAATATTTTAAAAGAAAGAAAAATTATACATAAAGATATTAATCCAGGTAATTTTCTTTTTTGTGAAAAAGGGAAGAAGTTAAAATTAATAGATTTTTATTGGGCATCAACGGAAAATATTAACTGTGATTTTGTACGAGGTATTAATGGAATTTATGGAGAAGATTCTAAAGCATTTACCACAATTAAGAAACAAATATCTGAAGTAAATAAAAAAATAAGGCAACAAGTATCTGATTCTAAAAAAAATATATTATCTAAATTAGGTAAATTATATTATGATGGTTCTGCTAAACATAAGGGAAAAACATATCATCCATTAGATATTCATTATTATAAAGACAATCCATATCATAAAGATATTGATTATGAATTTAATAATATAATTAAAAATATTACAAATCCAATTAATTCAGTTATAGATGTTGGATGTGCTGCTGGTTATTATTCATTTAATCTTATCAGAAGGTATAAAATGAAAAATGTTTTTGGATATGAAGCTGATCCTGTTATGTTATCATTTTTGAAAAAAGCAAAAGATATTTTTTGTTTAGACGAGCTTACAATAAATAGCGGTATTACTACTAAGACTGAATTTCAGGACGTTGATTTGGTAATATGTATGAATGTTCATATGTGGTTAGAAAAACAATTTGGAAAAAAGGTGGATAAAATTGTATCTAATTTAATTAAACATTCTAAAGAAATGTTCTTTCAAACTGCTCATGCAGAAAGTTCGGGTATATATAAAGTCAAAAGATTAAAGTCTAAAGAAGATATACAAAAATATTTGGAAAGGTTAGGTGGAAAGAAAGTTACTTTTATTGATAGTTCTAAACGAGGTGGTAAGAGATATTTGTTTAAAATAGGAGATGTTTAATTATGAAAGATCATCCAATAAATGGTGAGCTTTATATCTTTATATATCCAAAGATTTCTAATAAATTAGTTTTTGATATTGGGGCACATGTAGGCAAACTTACTAAAAACTTTATAGAGGCAGGTGCTCAAGTAGTAGCAGTGGAACCTCAAACTGATTTAACAAAAAATGAGAATTATAATGATGTAATATCTATAGAAAATGTATGTATTTCAAATAAGATTGAAAAAATTAAATTTTATAAATGTAGCAGATCAAGTTTGTCTACTTGCGATATTTCTTGGAAAGATTGCCATAATGGTGAATGGAATGAAGTAACAGTTCCTACTTATACTTTAGATTATCTTATAGAGAATTATGGAAGACCAATATATATAAAGATAGATGTGGAATCTTTTGAAGAATATGTTTTAAAAGGATTAACTTATGAAATTGATTATATAAGTCTTGAATATACTAGAAGTTGTAGACAAACATTTATAAACTGTTTAAAAGAAATAGAAAGATTAGGATATTCAAAATTGATACCTTATAGGAAAAGAAAACGAAATAATTTTAAAGATGGTGAATTTGACAATACAACTGATTTATTAAAATATTTTGATAGATTGCATATAGACTCTCAGGGAGACTTATTAATTATAAAATGAAAAAAGTAGTTTATACAATAGCTCTTGGAGATTATAAACTTAGAGAACCAACATATATTAATAAAGATTGGGAACATATATGTTTTACAGATCGAAACCGTAGAAGTAATATTTGGTCAATGGTTTATATTGATGAATTTAATAACTCAAGAAAGAAAGCTCGAGAAATAAAAATTAGGTGTGATAAATATTTAGATTTTGATTTATTATTTTATATTGATGCTAGGTTTAATATTCCTTGTAATCTTGATAAATTCGTAAAAAAACATCTCAAATATGATCTCTGTTTATTTTCTAATCATAAAAGAGATTGTGCTTATCTAGAAGCTAAATTCTGTATTGAAAAAGGTGTAGGAAATAAAAAAGATATTATTAATCAAATAAAATTTTATGAGAAGGACGGATTTCCAAAGAGTTTTGGAAAATATGCAACTGGTATTTTAATTAGAAGAAATACTCCTGAACTTCTTAATTTTATGAAGTTATGGTATGACCAAGTTGATAAATATAGTAATAGAGATCAAATAAGTTTTTCATATATTATGTGGAAGAATCCAATTAAATTTAATACTATGCCATTTAAAGAAACTTATAGGAGATTTATACAGTGAATTTTAGACAATTAGTTCGAACGGTTGATACAAGCAACTATTATGAAAAAATGATTGATCCAAAAAAATTATCAGCACAATATAATCCAGAGAGATTTCATCTATGGAAATCATTACATAAGGGACCAGAAAAAGAATCATTTAATATGCTTTATTCTCCCCATTATAGATTTTTAAAAGATAGTGATAATAAACCTTATTATAGATTACAAAGGTTATATGGTAGAAATAATAAATGGATTCAAGATAAAATTGAGAAATTTATTGGTGTATTTCATAGTATAGAAAAGGAAGGATTTAAAGAAAGTCTAATGATACTTGAGAAACCATTAGTTAAAAATATCTATAATGATGGGTTTGAAATATATGAAGGACATCATAGAGTTGCTTGTGCACTATTTCTGGGTATTAAAAAAATCCCATGTCAAGTAATAAGGAGAAAATAATGAAAACAATTGAAAGTTTGATTAACAGACATAAAGGAAGACGAGCATTGATTATAGCAGCTGGTTCGTCTATAAGAGAATATGAAAATAAGATAGAAAAGTTTATTTTAGAGGAAAAACCAATTGTAATAGGTATTAATAATATTACAGATTTTTTTATTCCCAATTATCATTTATGGACAAATACGAAAAGATTTAGAAATTTTGGTAAGAATATTTTACATGAATCTGAAATTTTATTAGGAGCCGGAATTCATCTAAAAACTGTAAGAGAAGTACTTGGTCCTGTAGATTATACTTTAATAAACTTCACTGATATGAAAGAAGGAGTTCCAATAGGTTATGAGAAAGGAAAAATACTTGGATTTTTTAGAACAGCTGGTTGTCTTTCCATTATGATTGCTCATTTAATGGGTTGTAAGGATGTTTCAATTGTTGGTATGGATGGACATACCTTTCATAATTATAAAGATGTACAAGCTGGAGTAAAATCACACCATTGTTATAAAGAAAATTACAAACCTTTTTCTAAGGAAATGTGTATTAAGAAGGATCAAATTATTGTGGGAGTTTTAAGTAGTTTAAAAAATTATGGAATAAATTTGAAAATATTAACTCCCACAATTTATAAAGAGTTTTATGGAGGTTTCAAATGATTGTATTAGATGCAACTTTTAGAGATGGTGGATATTATAATAATTGGGATTTTGATTTAGATTTAGCAAATGATTATCTTATATCAATGGAAAAGGCAAAAATTGATGCAGTTGAAATAGGATTTAGATCTTCACCAAAAAAGGATGTTGGCAAATTTGCAAAAGTTACAGACTATTTTATTGAAGATAATTTATATATTCCAGATATTAAATATTTTGGGGTTATGATAAACTCTGCTGAATATGATTATCACCTAGTAAGAAAGTTATTTTGTTATTCTGATGAATCGCCTATTAATTTGGTTAGATCAGCCACTCATTTTCACAAACTTGATGAAGTAGAAATTGTTTTAAAACATTTAAAATCATTAGGTTATACTGTTACGCTTAATTTAATGCAAGCTGCTGATAAAAGTTATGATGAAATGAGAGATGCTGCTAAAAAAATAAATAGATGGAAGTGTGTTGATGTTTTATATTTGGCAGATTCATTGGGAGGAATGAATCATGACTCTGTAAATTATTCGTTTAAAGCATTAAGAGAAGGATGGTATGGGTCGCTCGGTTTTCATGGACATAATAATAAAGGGCAAGCACTAAACAATACACTTGAAGCTATTGATATAGGAGTTGAATGGGTTGATGGAACAATTCTTGGTATGGGTAGAGGTCCTGGTAATACAGAAACAGAGTATTTACTTAACGAATTGAATAAAAGAAATTTTGAATTTGAACTTGAACCTATTTATGAATTAGCAATGAATTGTTTTTATTCTTTAAAATTAACACATAATTGGGGCCCTTCTCTCCCTTATTATTTATCAGCTGAATATAATATACATCCGACCTATATTCAAAACATGTTAATAAAGTATCATATACAAACTATTTTGAGAGCTATTTTTTATCTTAGAGATAAAGATGCTAGATTTTTTAATGAAAATTTATTTAAGGAGGCACTGAATGCCGAATAATATTTGTTTTATTCCAACAAGGAATAGTTCAACAAGATTGAAAGGAAAGAATATAGCTCCATTTGGAAGCGGAAATCTTACAACACATACAATAAAACAAGCTAAATTATGTGGTCTTTTTGATCGGATTATATTATCATCAAACGATATGTATATTTTGGAAATGGGAAAAAAAGAAGGAATTGAAACTCATTTTAGAGATGATAAATACGATCAGCTTATTGATGTGATAAGACACGCAATACCAGAACTTAATGTTGATGGTGAAGATACATTTGGTCTTTTATTAGTTACATGCCCATTGAGAAAGATTATAGATATCCTTGAGGCACATCAAATTTTTATAGAAATAAATAGAACATGTTCTGTTGTTAGTGTTAAGAAGAATGAAAATCCCATTCAAATGTCTTGGCGGACTAGTGCAGAGGGATATTTAATTCCTGTTATGCCAAGAGATTATTATAAGTCTACTCGAAAACAAGATCATTATAATACCTATTGTTATAATGATGCTATCATATTCGATACAGTAAAAAATTTTATGTGGCCAAAAAGAAATCTTTTTGGACATGGTCCAGTACCATATCTTATGCCGTGGGAAAGATCAATAGCCATTGATTATGAATTTCAATTAAAAATCGCTCAATGTTTAGGAGGACTAGATGGTTAAATTTAAAGGAATTATTCCAGCTATTATAACACCATTCAATGAGGATGGTTCTATTTTTAAAGAAGGAATAAAAAATGAACTAGATTATTTATATAAATTTGGATATAGAAATGTTTTTGCTTGTGGATCATATGGATCATTTCCAGTTATGAATGTTGAACAAAGAGAAACTGTAGCTAAATGTGTTATAGATCATTGTCAACATTTAGGAATGAAAACTATTATTCAAATTGGATCTACATCGACATATGATGGAGTTAGGTTAGCACAACATGCTGAATTTTGTGGCGCAAATGCTGTATCTTCTGTAGTTCCTTTTTATTATTCAAATACTATTTATACTGAAGATGATTTTCTTAGATATTATGAAGAGATTATAAAGAGCGTTGATATTGTGGATGTTCATTGTTATAATAATCCAAATACAACAGGATTTAATGTTTCTCCAAATTTCTTAAAAAGATTAATTGATATTGGAATAACAGGAATAAAAGATGGTGGATCTGATATGGCTAAAATGTTAGAAATGTTGAATGTTATTAGAGAGAAAAAATATGATTTTTTCGATTATTATCCTTCTTCAACTTCAAGTTTAATAACCGGTTTTCTTTTGGGTGTACAATCATGTATTTCTGGAGTTGCTTTATCATGTCCAAAGCTTGTAATGGATATTTATAATAATATGATGAATACAAATATACCATTAGCATTATGTTCATATCAAAAAGTTATGAAGATTAGATCAATACTTGGAGCAAAGAGTGGGAGAGCAATTACAGCTTATGATGTTTTAAATACTAAAGGGATAGATGTTGGAACTTGTAAAGCTCCATGGCAAAGGTTGAAACAAGATGATGTTATATGGTTATTGAAAGAATTAGAAAAATTTGAGGATTATGAATAATGGAAGATTTTTTGAAAGATATAAGTTCAATAATAGCAATAGACTTTGATGGAGTAATACATAAAAATTCAAAAGGGTTTCATGATGGAACAATATATGATGATCCTATACCAGGGACAAAAGAATCATTAGAATTTTTATCTAAAAAATATACCATAATAATTTTTACCTGTAAATCTATTCCTGAACGACCTTTATTAAATGGAAAAACAGGAACTGAATTAATTTGGGAATGGTTAAAAAAACATGATTTAGATAAGTATATTAGTGATGTAACTTACAAAAAAATTCGCGCTTCATTTTATATTGATGATAAAGCAATTAGGTTTACCAATTGGGAACAAACATTAAACGATATGAAAGGATAAGCGAATGGATGAAGTTTTGCATGTAACAAATACAACTAATTTAAAAAGTATTTTCAAGAAAGGGTTATTTTGTTTTAAACCATCTTTAGAACATCATGAAAAATATGCAAAAGAAAGATTTTCTAGTTATCATAAAAGGGGATTGATTTATACTATTCCTTATGGTTGTAATAAAATGGATAAATATCTTAAGGACACAGTATACTGGAAAATATGGGGTCGTCCAAGAAATGATGCTTTAAATTTATCAGATGATGACTGGTTAAAGTATTTAAATGATGGTTCTAAATATTTTGAAACAATGGAAAAACAATTAACATATGAAGAACATTTTTCAGTTTTATCTATTGAAGTTCTTGATGATATTGAGAGACTTGAAACTGCACATTTACAAACTCATGATATGAGTAATTATTATATGGATATGGATTGTAGTTTTGAACATGGGGATAAACCTTTATTTATGTTTAATGAAAATTTAAATTATAAAATGAAGGTAATTGGAACAATTGAAACACAAAGAAAACGAAACAAAAAAATTGAAGTTAATTTAAGGGGGTTTTAATATGAAAATAGTAAGATTTGCATTACTTGCATTGGATGTATCACCAGATTATGAAAACGGGAAGACGCCAGAGGAAGATCAAAAAGAGATAGCTATAATTTTATCAAGGAAAGATTTATTATCAAGAAAATTTGTTATTAATTCTTCTAACGTTGAAAGAGAAGGTATTGAGGAGTTTGAATCGCAACTTAAGAAATTTATAACACCTGAAGTGTTAAGTGAGATGATTAGTGAAATTGAGGAAGGATTATAATGAAAATTAAAACAATGATTAAATGGTTTAAAGAACTACCACCTGATTATGAAATGTGTTTTTCCGAATATACTTCAGTTATAGTTGGTGAGGATAGTACATCAGAGGAATATTTTGTTGTTCTTGATATGCCGATAGTTGGTATGTTAAAAAATGACGATACAAAAGAAGTGAGATTTTTTACAGAACAAAGTGAAGAAAGAGTTATAAAGCAAATTGAAGGTGGTAAAAAATGGAGGAGGTTAGAATGATTTTTTTTCGTAAAAGAAAAGATACATATATTCAGAAAGAGCATGAAAAGATTTTTGGAGACAAATCTCCTTTTTCAGATCGTACTACATTTCAGATAGTTAAGACTTATTATTTAGGAGAAATATTAAAATTGAAAGCTGAAAAAAATAGGAAGGAGGAAAATAATGAAAAAATCACAACTTAAACTTTCTTTGTGTTTTTTAGATAATGATAATGTAATTAAAAGTAGTAAAGATTTGGGTGTTACTTATGATCTTGATGGAGATCATAAAATACTTAACCTCCCAGATGCTGAAATTGAATTATTGGAAATTATATTTCATCAAATTAGTATATCTTTAAAACGAGAGGTGATAAGAGAAATGCTTGAAGAAATAACGGAAGGCAATATAACCAAAAGGAGCGCTAATGTCATATCCAAAAAATCCTAGTACAATAGTTATTAAAAATAAGTTCTACCCAAGAGGGCTTACGGAATTAGATATTTGGAATTATTATCAGAAAGTGAAAAGAGATTTACTTAAAGAAACATTCAATAGAGACCTGATGTTTTTTATAATGACAGATATTAATAAATCAATCATTCGTCGAAGGATGAAAAGTGGGCGAACGATAAGAATGGATGCTAAGAATTATGATACTATTATATCAGGAAGATCTGTGAGTATACATTCAGCTATGAGTAATATAGAAGACTTTGGAATTATAGATATTGATATAGATCCAAGGGATGGATTTAGGTGGGCACAAAAAGCTACTGCTGAAGTTTATGATTTTGTTATGAATGATATGCCAGTTATAAGCACTGCTAAGATAAAGTTTACAGGTAAGACAAGCTTTCATATTATTTGTAATTTTGGTCGAAAAAATAGAATAGATGCTATAAGATTCTTATTACAAAAGTTTTTAAGGGATTCAGATTTAACAAGACGATATTCTGTAGCAGGACCAAGAAGGTTAGGAGTTCCTAATCTTGATCTTTCAGTAAATAAAATAAGGGGTAATTTTATAACTTTACATTCATTATCAGTAATTGGATTGAGGTGTATGGAAGTTAGTTATAATAATTTAATGAGATTCGACCCATTGAAAGCGAGGATAAGATGAAAAGTTTCTGGTTATTTAGATCGAATATAAGGAATTTAGAATACTATCATAAGTTTAAAGATCTGGAAACATTTGAAACAAAGTGTCATGATTATTATATGTTGTTTCCTATATGGTTGCTTCGTAATAACTATTTTGATGAAGTAGTTATATGGAGACTTGCTAATAAAGTCCGACCTGATATAATTTTTGATATAAATGGAAAAAAATTTATTCAAAGATGGGTAAGAAATTTTGTTCAAATATTAAAATATCCTTCACCAGAAATATCCCTTTTTAGGGGTGGTTTTCGAGAATACGATAATATTACAAAACTACACCCTGAGCATCTAGGGACAAAATTGTATTTAGGCACAGGACGTAGAACTTATCCACTATATGGTGGAAATTATGATTGCATATTACAAGAAGATGAACAAGATTTTAGACCAGGACATAAATGTATACCATTTTATAAAACAGCATCACCTTATATATTTAAGAATGATAATTTAGATATTAAATGGGATATATGTTGGCCATGTAATTTTTCACAAATCCGATATAAGGGACAAGAAGAATTTATAAAAACTATATCAAAATACCCTTCATTACAAAAATTAAGAATTGTACATTGCGGAAATAAACCAGAAGCTGGACAAAAAATGTGTAAAAAATATGGTGTAAATAATATTGAATTTTTAGGATGGCAAACTAGAGAAGATTTATGTAATATATTAAATCAAAGTAAGTTTGGTTTATGTATGAGTAATAGACAAGATGGTTGTCCAAGAATCATAACGGAAATATTAATGACTAAAACTCCAATGATTCTTAGTGAAAAAACTCGTTTACTCCCTTTATATAAAAAGAATGGAGTTGTTGAAGTTAATGAAAAAAATATAGAAAAGAAAATTTTATGGGCAATGGAGAATCAGTCTGATTTAAAGTTTCAAGTAATGCATGTTATTAATAATATGATTTCATTTGATAAAATTTGCAAAAAAAATATTGAGATGTGGAAAAAATTGCAGTTAAATAACAACCACAATTTTTCTACTGCTGATATTCCTTTGTTTTGATTCATACCGGAGTATAGTGAACTGAAAGGAATGCATATATACTATTACTACCAGATAATTTAATCACAGCATTTGTTTTCTTGGATTTGAATTCATTTTGCAATTCAACATCCTCAAATACGATATGATTAGCAAGAAGCTTCTTTACTTCCTGACAAGGAACATCATTTCCATTCATTATAATTATTTCTTCACATGAATCAAATGAAGGATTAGTTTTAAGATAATCTGTTAGAAACTTTTTAACAGCAAGATAGTTTTGATAATAAACATTCCAGTTATTTTCATCCATGAAAATGCCTACTCCACCATACATAAGTCTTTTATTTTTATCAAAGACATAATAGGAGGTGGCAAGGCCCATTTTCATTGGGACTTCAAATTGAAGTTCAAATAAACCTTCATCGTTAAAACCCCTCATGGTCATTTCTCCACCGAGTGCATTTTCATTATCTCTGACGGTAAGGGGAGTTGATCCCCATTTACTACCCCGAAGTCCATTAGCATCACTGGCAAAACTTACACTTGCAAAAACCAAAACCAATATCAATGTAATAAATATAATTATTGATCGTTTCATAATAGTTTCTCCTTATAAAATTAATTGTAAGGGGAGGAATAATAAAAATCCCTCCCCTTACACCGGCAATTTATTAACTGAGTTGTTTTATCTAATTTTATCCTAGTTTGTTTTCTCCATAGGCAACTCCTTTCGAGGGGCATCCTCTTTTGATGTTAATGAAACAGAAAGATTTATACTTCATAGACGTTCCTCCTATTTAGAAGGTTACCAAAGATTTTTTACATTCTCTTTCCATTCGTTAAATTTGCCAAACATTACTTCAGCTACTTCAGAAGAATCTTCTTCTATTTTAGCAGGTTTTTCAAATGATACGGAATCTTTGATGATTCCGTCATCCATGAATATACCAGTTGAACTGATAGATCCAGTAATATTATCAGATGAAATGTAGAGAACTCTTTTATTCTCTCCCCAAAACACTGGAAGTATCCCTGCCAACTTTCTTCGTCCTTCATAAAAGTTCAAGACACCTTGAGATGTAACCCTAAAAGGTTCTGGGAGAACGATGTTTTCCGGGTTATCCACAAGAGCCAGGGTATTATAATATCCAAGGGTATCAAGTTTTTCGACAAGATCATTCATGTTTACAACAGTAGAGAATTCATTGGCTCCGGATAAAATGACAACCCCATCTACTTTGGATATATTACCATAGAGAATACTATCAAATCCAGCTTCCTTTGCCCATTTGGCAATGGATACATCTACACCACTGGTTTCAAGTTTTTCACCATCTTCGGATTTAAGAGTACACCCATTCGGATTGTGGGATATCGTAGTGATACCATTGTCATGTACAATGAAGGATAATGGAAATTTACTTGTATCGTTATAAAGAAACACAAATACCATTATTACTGCTACCACTACTGCTCCCATGGCAGTTCCCTTTAATAGAAACTTGAAAAACCCACCCTTCTTTTTGTTGGGAGGTAATGCTCGATTTTTGAAACTTTCAAGTTCAGATGTAAGAACGTCAACTTTCTTATTGGCAGAAAGTAATCCACCCTTTGCTGTTTCCAGCTCTGCCATAGTAGATTCCAAAGATTCTTTGATTTCGCCGTATTTTTCAGTCTTCTTTTTGGCAAGTTCGATGTTCGTTGATTGGGCTGCTAATTCCTTAATCAATCCCTGTTTCTTCACATCTTCTTCTTGAACCAGGGTCTCTAATTTGGTAATTGAACTATCTTTTCTTGCTGTTTCTTTTCCCAAATCTTCAACTATAACCTGTAAAGATTCAACTTCATTATGAAGAAGATCCTGCTCTTTAAGTGCCTTATCCAATGCTGTCAAAATTTCTTCTTTGGTATTACTTTTAGTAATTTTACTCATGATAATTCCTCCTAATAATTACGGGATTAATTAAATTTTATCTGATGCCTTTCCCGTTGAGTCACCAGACCATATATTAAAAACTTTAACTGGAAGCAATACAGCACCAGCTATGGCACCACACATTGCTCCCACACCACATGAAATGATTATTGCAAAAGCTGCTATTATTCCACCTGCAATTTTATATATCATATAACCTCCTCTGTTAGGTTAATAAAGATTACATCAATTATTAATATATATAGTAATATGGTTTATGACTTATAAAATAAATGGGAAACTATTTTTAATAATAAGAACATAATATTAAAAGTGAAAGGAGAAATAGTATGGATAAAAAAGATTTAATAATTTTATACAGTGGTGGATCTGATAGTATGTTAATGTTAAAACTTGCTTTGAATCTTGGTAAAAAACCATTAGCAGTTCTTATTGATTATGGACAGGTACATGTTGAAGAACTTGAATTTGCTCAAAAGCAATTAAAGAAGTTAAAGGTAGATCGGGTAGTAGTTAAAGTTGATAATCCAATTATCAATAGTGGGTTAACAGGAAATCATGTTATGGATATGAGTGGTTTAGTTCATGAAATGCATGTACCTGGGAGAAATACTGTCTTTCTAAGTTTAGCATTTAGTATTGCTGAAAATGAAGGTATAGATACTATTTGGCTCGGAAGTGATTGGTCTGATAGATTAAATTTATTTCCAGATTGTTATCCGGAATATATTGTTAAAATTAATGAATTATTTAAAATTGCAGGACCAAAAGAAATAAAAGTTGAAGCTCCTCTTATGGGGTGGACAAAAGATATGGTTACAAGTTTTCTTTATAAAAGATATTCAATAATGATAACAGATATATTTAGCGGGTATGAACATCCAGAACCACCAAAAGATAGAATACTGAAAGAAGGAGAACAACCAAAATGAATATAACAGCAGAGTTTAATACAAATCATGGAAGAACATCTGGAACAGTTGTGAAAATGAATACAAAAACTGTATTGGTTTACTTTAAAAACTTTAAAGATTTTAAGAAAAAGAAAGAAGAAATAAAAGAATTTGTTATACCAAAATATAGTACTATTAAAAGACATAATATTAAACATAATGTAAAAATGAAAGGGGAAGTTTAATGAACGAAGAATCATATCCAACAGGATGGGTTAAAACAACTTTAATGATAAATCCTGAAACAAATGAAATTCACGCTATTGGTGGAGATAGAGAAGAGGGAGAAGGCGATACAAAATATATTGGTTATGAAATTATAAAGAAATTAATAAAAGGGTATTCATTTAAAGATTATCAAATACAAACTAGAATAACTGATAAAGGAACTGGACCTAAACATGGTATTAGTCCTGCTTGGTTGTATTATGTATTAGGTATTGCTGGAGAAACTGGTGAATTAGTTGAAAAAATAAAGAAACATTTTAGAGATGATTATGGTCAGATGACAGATAATAAATTAGATGAAATCAAGAAAGAAATGGGAGACTGTCTTTGGTATCATGCTCGACTAGCAGATGTTTTGGGTCTGGATTTTGGTGAAGTAGCAAAAGAAAATATGAGAAAATTATTAGATAGAAAAGCAAGAAATAAGATACACGGCGAGGGAGACGATAGGTAATGAAATATAAAGTAAAATTGACACATGAAACTAGAACAATAAATGCTGCAGATTTTAATATAATTGGAAATATGATGATGTTTTATAATGGAAAGGACAAAGCTATATATGCATTTAGTAATGTAGTTAGTGTTGAAAAAGTGGAAGAAGGAGACAATAGATGAATAAAGAAATGTATAAAAAAAGAAAGGAGTTTTGGGAATTAAAGGAAAAGTTTGCTGAGTTAGGGGGTAATGCAACAATTTTAAGTGAAGTGAAAAAACTCATAGAACATCAAGAGATCCATAATGAAAAGGATTTTTTAGATAAGTTAAAACAATATTTAGATGAAAAAGAAAAAGAGTTTTGGAAAGAAAGTACACCAATTGCTAAAAAAATGTGTGATACAAATATTGAAATGGCAAAGATTTATATGAAGGAGAAAAAGATGAATCTTGAAGAATTTAAAAAGATTTATGAATGGGTTGAATCTAGAACAGACGAATCTTCAGCTATTAGAATGAATATGGCAATAAAAGTTGCTACAGTTATAAATTCTGTTGAAAAAAATAGAAGAGGAGAAAAAATAAATGAGTAATGTAAAAAGATGGGATGAATATTTTTATAATGTATGTAAAGCAGTTGAAGCTAATTCAGTCTGTTTATCAAGAAAAATTGGATCTGTATTAGTAAAAGATAAATCAATAATTTCAACTGGGTATAATGGTCCTCCACGAGGTATTCCACATTGTAATGAGAGATATATAATTGATTCTGAAATTAGAGCTCTTGTAAAATCCAAAGGAAAAGATCCAGATAATCCAAAGTATCATAGTATTTGTCCTCGCTATGTAGCTGAATTTAAATCTGGAGAAGGATTAACATATTGTGTTGCTGGTCATGCAGAAAGGAATGCTCTTAATAATGCTGCTAGACATGGTATAAAAACAAAGGGTGCGATCCTTATGATGTCGTGTGGAGTTCCATGTTCTCCTTGTTTAGTTGAAATTATAAATTGTGGAATTGAAGAAATCGTTATTACGAAAAAGAGTTTTTATGATGCTTCAGCTAAATATTTATTAGACAATTCTGATTTAAAAGTTCGTATATTTGAACACTTAAAATAATGAACTAATGATTGTTTTATTCATTAGTAACGGTGAAAATAGCTGTTAATCATAGGTGTAAACATCATTAAAAGAAAAATAACCCGCGCAACCTTGCGGAATAAAAATGGAGGAAAAGAAAATGGAGATCAAATTAACAAGAGATAAAATAGCAATATTTAAAGAATGGTCAAAAGAGTTATGTAGGTGGGATAGAGATGATTGGTTTATTCATTGGTCTACTGTTCCAGAAGATTATAACACAAAAGAAGTATTTACCAGATTCAAAATTTATACTCGTGATAATATTTATAGTATAGGTGCAAGACTTAGAAAAAATGGAAAAGATTATCTTGGTTGTACTGTATCAAAAAGAAAACCACGAGCAGGGGAAGATTGGACACGAGGTAATGATCTTCCAGATGGCTCATTCAATAGACAAACGTGGGAGAGAATAAAAGATTCTATAATACAATATGAATTAGTTAAAATAATTAAACCTGTGAGAAGTATTCACGATGGTAAAAAGAAATGATAGTCATTAACAATAATGTATATTAATATCAACAATAATTGACATTAACCTCGTTAATGTAGAAAATAATGAACATTAGAAAAGGAGAAATGTAGAACAATGAAAAAGTATTTTAAAGAACAACTTAAAACTTGTAAACCAATATCAAGTAAAGAGCTTTTAGAATTGAAAGGAGTCCCTGTTTATAGTAATTATGAAATTGATGATAAAGTAGTTGTATTTCTTTCTCAAGAATTAGGAGAAATCGAACCACCTTATACAGAACCTTCTATATCATTGAGTTTACAAACAATTGTTGAACGAGATTTGGATAAATTAAAAAATGATTATAAATTTATAAGAATGAGTAAAAGTTTTCCGGTTTTTGAAAGGAAAACAATGCTTGATGTGAATACTGTAAGTAGATACCCTACACATTTTTTACGTGCGGTTGAACTTATTAAAAAAGCTAGAAGCGCGTTTAATATCCCATCTGAAAATTGGCCTCACCCTTCTAATTATAAATTTGGTGTTCCTAATGAAAAATATTATGCAGAAATTTGGGTTGATGGCATGGACTGGCAACCATCATTTTGGATTATTGAGGAACATTCATTACAGAAACCCGAAGCCAATCCTCTTATTATTTTTGATTCACATGAAAACAGAAGCTTATTTAATGACTGGGATTTTGAAGATTTGATTAAAGCTATATGTTGGTATAGAAGAGATTTGTTTTGGGTTAAACAAAATGATCAAGGACATTATACTGATTCTGTATGGCCATATTTATTTAGAAAAGATGATGTTGCTAAACATAAATATTCAACGAATTATGAGTTTGAACATGGGTCACAACCAAAAGTTAATTTTTGGTTAAATTTTGATTTTATACCAAAAGAATATAGATATAAAATTTATTCAAAAGAATATAGAGCTAAAGTCAGTGATTATAATAGAAGTATTATTTCTACAAAAGAGGTGAATAAAAGTTGAAGAAAATAAAATATAAACATAAATTCAGTTTAAGGGTTGGTGAAGTTGCTCATGTTAATGGAATTCCGTGTGAATATTTAGGGATGGGTAATTTTGGTACAAACACATATCCAGGGAAACCCCAATTAATAGATGATAAAGATCATAATCAGGAGGTGAATAAAATTGAAGAAAATAGGAATAATAGGGAGTCGAACGCGAGATAGTTCATTTGCATTTGATCTAGTAAAGAATAAATTTTTAGAAATTTATAAAGAAGGTGATCGAATTGTTAGTGGAGGATGTCCGAAAGGTGGAGATCGTTTTGCTGAAGTTATAGCTAAACAATATGGAATCCCAATTTTAATTTTTTATCCGAATTGGAATAAATATAAAAAAGGTGCTGGTTTTGTTCGTAACAGTGATATTGCAAATGAATCAGATTATCTTATTGCTTGTATTACATCTAACAGAACTGGAGGAACAGAAGATACAATAAAGAAATTTGAAAAATTAAATAAAGGTGAAGTTTATGTAGTCTAAAAAAAGAAAGGAACTTGATATTATGAAAAGAGTAGTTATTGAATCACCGTATGCTGCAGATACTGAAGAAGGAATTGATTTAAATGAAGCTTATGGAGAATTATGTATGCATGATTGTTTGGTTAATCATGATGAATCTCCATATGCCTCACATCTATTATATACACGAAGATTTGTTTTAAGAGATGATGTTCCAGAAGATAGAAAATTAGGAATTGAAGCTGGATTTTATTGGCGTGATGTGGCAGAGAAAAGTGTATTTTATAAAGATCTTGGTATGACAAAAGGAATGATTCAAGGAGTTGAAGATTGTGAAAAGAAAGGTAACCCCTATGAAGTTAGAAAGCTGCCTGATGATTTATGGGAGCAACTATTGGATTATTGTTATGATGCATGTATTGATGAACCAAAAAGGAGAGAATAATGGAATTAATTTATCTGGTGGGACAAATCTCACCAAAATTTGAAGTAACGTATCAATGGAGAAAAAATATAGAGGATCAATTTTCAGAAATATCTGAAATTAAATTTATTAATCCATGTGCTAATCAATTTAATAAAGAAGTTTTAAAAGAAAAAGAATACGCAGTATCAGAAAAAAGACGTGTTAATGCAATTGATGTTTTACCACCAAAGGATTATACATTTTGTAAACGATCATCTATGGCAGTGGTTAATATGAATCATTATGACCCAGCCAAACCAATGTTAGGATCCTTTTTTGAACTAGGTTGGTATTTTACAATGCCAGAGAAAACAGTTATTGGGTTTGCAAAAGATTTGAATGATTATCAAATTCAACATCCATTTGTTCAGCAAGTAGTAACTACATGGTGTCATGATGAATTTGAAGCAGCTGCTATTATTGGAAAATATTTTATAACTGTAGAAGGAGTTTAAAATGGATATTAAAAAATATAAAAGATCAGAAGATGAAGAATCTCAAATGGGGAAAGATGAGGCTGCTAGATTCAGTAAAGGAAAAATTCGCCATGACTTGGTAGCTCCTTGGGCTCTTGATCAAATTGCAAGAGTTTATACATATGGTACTCAAAAATATGACGATGATAATTGGTGGAAGGGGTTAAAGTGGAAAAAGGATGTTTTTGGTTGTATTTTGAGACATGTATGGAAATGGTTTCGTGGAGAAGTAAATGATGATGAAAGTGGTCTACATCATTTAGCACATGCTGCTTGGAACTGTATGACATTAATGGAATATGAAAGAAATGGTATTGGGATTGATGATCGTGTTCCATATATTTTGGATTTAATGGAAGCTAAAGAAAGAGAACGTAGAATTAAATTATGGAAAAAGTTAGTTTCTCAAGGAAAAGATAAAGAATATAATGGTTTACTTTTAGAAGAAGAAAATTCAATTGAAAGTGAAAAATGCCCTATGTGTGGATTTATGTCAGTAGTGATTAAAACGCCTGGTATGGAAGATAGAGTCGAATGTGGTAATATGTATTGCCCTACTAGAAATCCACTACAACATTAGAAACCAAGTTAAATGATAAGAACAAATTTTAAAATAAAAGGAGAGAAATATTAAGTACAAATCCAAATATTAGAATTATAAGAATAGATAATCCTGGAGATGGTGGAGCATATCATGAATATGCCATTTGTAAACTTATTAATACAGTTGATAAAACTGGTCAATTTGCTCGTATAAAATTTCAAAAAGGACCGTTAAGAGAAACTGAGCAAAATGGATGTTTTCAAGAAGACTTAATTAAAATATGTATAGATAGATTGAGATGTTTTCAAAATGGTGATTTTGCATGTAGAGAAAATGCATTAGCTTTAACTAAATTAGAAGAAGCATTAATGTGGTTAAATAAAAGAACTGATGATAGAATCAATCGAGGGGTTGAAGGAAAATTGAAGAAATAAAAAGGAGAAGTTATGAAAAAGGAAAAAACAACAGTAGTGAATAATATTACTATACCAAAAGAACTTACAGATGGAAGATTTGGACTTGAAGATGATAATGTTGCAACGAAACTTTTAGACAAAAATTTTAGCCCAATGATCATCAGAAAGTATACTCGTATTGGATTTCCATTATATGTACATATGATATGTGATTATAATCTAGATGATTTAGATACAATTGTTCATGATTGTATTGATTATTGTAAAGACAATGATATTTTAAAAAATAGTATTCAATCTTTAAGAAATTTTACTGGTATTTTATCAGATAAAATAAATGAATATTATGATGAAAAGAAACGTGGGTGTGTTGAAAGTTTAGGAATTATATTTTATGCAGACAAAATGATAATTTCCTCATTGCAAGGTGATGCAATGAATCATTTGAGTTGTAGACTGGAGCTCTATCAGTGTTTAAATTTAATGGCTCAGATATAAAAGGAAATGGAAACTTTAACAAACGTAAAATTAGAGCCATTTGAACAAACCTGGAAGGACTGGTTTATAGTTGATGAACCTAAAGAAAGAATGAAATTAACAATATATGCAGATAAGACTCGAATCTTTTATATTGATCCGAGATTTAACCGGTTTAGATTTACTGGTATAATGAAGTCACCCAATCTTTCTGAATATATAGTTTGTTATATGTTTAAGAGAGATAAGTTAAAAGTACAAACCGTTCGTGGGTATACTTCTATAATGAATTCTATTTTTAATGATATTTTATTTCAAGCAATAATTATTAAAGGAGAAGAAAATGTCTGAAAAAAACGAATATGAAAATTTTGCAGAGAAATGTTTTGATGCTGATAAAGATTTAAGTGAAGAAATGGAGAATGAAATTGCTTCTATAATAGATGAATATAAAATTTATGATCGAGATTTACATGTTCAAGCAAGAAAGATAATGAACTTAATTTGGGCAACAAAATATGAGTGGTGACTATGTATAAACATACCCTATACTATATCAATACCACATATGGTTGTGGAGGAGTTGTGGTGAGCCAGGGAGGGTTTGTAAGTGAGACATGCCCTCTATATAAGTGGATGAAGAACAAGCCATTTAGGGAGGTTATAACGAGTCTTAAGTGGCAAAAAAAATTGATAAATTGTAAGAAAGTATCAGAAGAATTTGAAGTATTTTAAAGGAGAACAAAATGAAGATTGAAGTCGAGGATTTAAAGAAGATAAATATGTTGCCAGGTGATACTCTAGTTATAAGATGTGAAATACCGGCACCTAGAAGATTATTGGAAGGGTTTAGAAAGGAGTTTTATAAATTATTCCCTGATAATAAATTGATGTTAATACCATCTACTATGGAAATATATAAACTAATTTCGGAAGAAAAATCATGAATTATGATGAAACTAAAATAAAAGCAGCTAAAATAGAGGAAGTTGAAAATTTAATATCTAAAGTGAAATGCGCAGTTGTTCATAACAATACTATACTTGAAATGACAGCAGAAATATATGTTGATGAAACTGATGATGTAATCATTGATAAAATTGGTAAAAAAATTGAAAAGTTTAGAGTTATAGAATATATAAATAATGGTGGAGGAAGAACAAAGAATCCAGACTATGATTTAAAAAGAATATTTAGTTTAGATATACCTGGTTATATTAAGAGTTAAATAGAACAAATATATGTAAAATGGTGTTATAGCTAAAGACCAAAATAGATGGCACAGACCAAAAGAATCTTATTTAGAGTCTTTAGCTAGCACCTTGAATTTTGACAAAAAAAGAGCAGGAGATTAAATTAACTAATCTCCTGCTCTTCTGTCGTTCTTTATAATTTTTTTATCACCCCCTTTCATTTAAAAAGGTGAATTAAAATTTATATCTTACGGAACACACAATTTCTTTAACTTTTATTTCATCTGCTTTAATAAGTGTGCCCATATTCCACTTCACCAAGATTGAGATATCTATATCTTAAGTCAAGATTAAGACCCCCTTAACATATTTTAAATTATTTATCAACAAATAAAATCATAACTCGTCTATTTTGATGATGTGTCATTTTTGGAAGCAATAATGTTTTACCAAATCCTTCAACAGAAGCAATCCTGTTAGCAGGAACACCTAATTTAATAAGATAGTTTTTTACAGCATTAGCACGATTTTCAGATAATACTTGATTATATTCACTTGAACCAAATTTATCAGTATGTCCTTTTAATACCAAAACTTTATTAGGATGTTTATTCATTTGAGCCGCTGCTTTTTCTAAAAGTCCTTTTGCTGTTTCATCTATATTAAATTTATCAAAATCGAAAAGAACTATTCCTTTAAGAACAGCAATTGCTATTTCTACTGGTTTAACCACTTTAACTATTGCTTCTTTTTGTTTAGGTAATTCTTTAACTACTTCTTTTTCATCTTTAACTATGACAGTACCGGCAATAATTGCTACAGCAGCTACTCCAATTACCGGGACTTTCATAGCAAAATGTAATGCAGAACTACTAATTCCTTTTAATCCATCATACATTTTACAATACCTCCTTATTTCTTTTTCCAGTCGCCACCAAAAGAATATTGTACAAACAATACAACACAGGTATCTCTACCGATAGGACTGTTATCTCTGGTATAATCGTAAAATTCTCCACGAATTCCTACATCTATTCCACCCCAATCATTAATACCTAATTTTAGTGGGGTTTTTACTTTTGCACCAACAAATAATGCTACTTTATTATCCCAATAATCATAATGATTATCACTTTGTACACCATATAAACCAACAAAAGTATTTAAAGTCGATTTATTAAATCTAACCCAATCAACTCCCTGTTCAATATATCCATTAAATTTAACAACATCTTCGTTATCACAATCACTAACAGTGAATGATCCCCAAGATGAAAATGGATATCCTATCGGTGTTTCTGCTGATACGTTTCCAACAAACAAACCGATAACCAAACAAACAACAAACAACAAACTTAATGTAATTCTCTTCATAATTCAATTCTCCTTTTTTTCATTTTATTTTTAACGCATTTGATAAAGTTAATATTTTTACTTTTTTATCAATAATATATTTTACTACTTGTTCTAATTTTTTAATATCATAGTCCCATTCTCTAATTTCTCCATTTTTTTTAACAGAGTGTAACAAGAATACTAACCATGTTTTATTTTTTATTGTCAAATCAACCATTTTTTTAGCTTCATCAACAGTTGTTGTATTTTTAAATTCAAATATAGAAATATAATAGGGATCTTTAATTATATTTAGACCATTTTCATTATTTTTGTTAATAAAATCATCATCCCATGCAGTTCTATGTGATTGAAATCTTTTTTTAACTAATTTCATTATTTTATTATTAAAATCACCATAAGGAGTTGCAAACGATATAGGATTAAACCCATGTTCTTTTAATATTTTAATTGATTCATCTAATTCAAAAATAGCTTTTTTATTACTAATCTTTGTTAAATATGGGTGAGTATGTGTATGAGCACCTATTTCCCATCCATTTTTAAATAAAGCATTTATTTGATTCCAATTCATATAATAATCACAACTCCCAACTTTGCCTGTTATTATATATACCGTGCCTTGAATATCATATTCTTCAAATAATGGTAATACATTTTTAATAACAGATATATGACCATCATCAAAAGTAAAACTAATTACAGGTTTATCTTGTGCAAAAGATACAGTACTCAACATAATTATTGATATAAATAATATTATTAATACAAATAACTTTTTCATAATTTTCTCCTTTTAGTGTCCTTTGTTCCATACTGTTAATGGTTCTTTTTTAATCCATTCTCTCCATAAAGACCTCCAAAATATTATCATATTTACTGGTTTAATTATAAAAAATGATGGAATAGATGTTATAACTTTCCATACCATTTTTACTTGAAATCCTTTAATAATTGTAAAAGTAAAAATAACTAATAAACCTATTAAAATATATATCAATAGTGCAATTACTATATTTTCTATCATTAAAAATATTACTATTGGTAAAGTGAATGGAGAAATTATTCCTTCTATAAGATACCAATATATAAACAATCCAATTTTTTTATTTTTATGAAAGTTCTTTTTATGTATAGAAATATTTTGAAGAAATCCTCTATACCATCTATCAATTTGTGCTACAAATATTTTAAATGTTGGTGGGTCATATGGATAACAATAAGCATCCTGAACACAATAAATACGATAACCATTTAATATAAATTTCCATGTTAAATCCATATCTTCTGCTATACTTATAGATTTAAATCCACCCATTTTTTTAACTAAATTTGTCCTAAAAACAGAAAAACAACCAGATGATACTAAAATAGCGCCCATATTATTTTGTCCTGCTTTAAAAAGACTTTGATAAAACATATATTCAATAAATCTACCACGTTCCCATATAGTTTCAATTTTTGCGGGAATAACAAACCCACAAACTGATGCTGTAAGTGGGTCATTAAAATACGGTAAAGTTTTTTCTATTGCTTCATGATGAAGAATTGTGTCTCCATCAATAGTAACAAACAAATTAGTATCAATATATCCTTTTTCTAAAACATATTGCTGACACGTTGATTTTGTTCCCTGATTTTTATTAGTTCTAACAACCATAACTCCCATATCAGTTGCTATCTTTCCTGTATTATCGTTGGAACAATCATCAACTACAATAATTTTATCTATTGGAATAGATTGATTTTGAACACTTTGAATAGTTTCTGCTATTGAATTTTCTTCATTATAAGCGGGAATTATTACTGAAATTGTATATTTTTTGGAAGGTTGTGTTGCGAATTTTGGTTTTAAACCTAACCACCATCTCCAACTGATTATTTTACTAAACATAATCATCACTGGTGTATTTAATATCTTTATGCATATTAAATTCCTTTCATTAATATGCAACCCGACCATCTCATTGAGACTCGTAGCTTTCCGTCCTTCAATCACTTGAAGTTTGGCTGGTTAATTTTTCTTCCTGATTTAATTTATTCTTTACATAATTCATGAATTTTTTTAGCCTGATCTTCTATAATCTTTTTATTAGTTTGACTCACTCTAAGTAATTGTTTAACATGATTGATATGTTTTGGATCTATAGGTTTCCCAGTAACATTGAGATTAAGAAAATATCTATATTTTTGTTCATGAGATAAATTAGTTGCTTCTGAATGTGAGATATTATAATCTTCAAAATGATTTTGATCTCTCCAATTTAATTCAGAGAACTTTAATCCTTTATACTCAAATCTATCTTCAAAGAATTCTAATATGGTAATTATTCGCTGCTTACCATCCAAGATTTCATATGATTGTGTATTCTCTTTAAATGGTCTTTTTATAATAGTAAATTTTCCAATGTCGATATTTCTAAATATTGAATCTATTAATAGAACTTTATCATCTGGCGACCAAACATTACCCCTTTGATAATCTGGATTTAAATCCAATCCTGAGTAATAATACATATGTAGTATACTAGATATAGTTCGTTGTGAATAATTAAGTTTTAAGTCTCCATTTTGTATTAATAATGGTGGGGATTTTCTTTGATCAGAGGTTCTATATGGGAGTAGACTGGTCCATGGAAGGTATCTAATTTCAAAGGTTCCTCCTTTATATTTTCCGTATTCGACTCTTGGAGTTATGATTAATAATTTGTAATATCTTCCTCCGTCAAAAATTTCAAGGATATGATTCCATTCCCAATTCCCATATTGAACTCGATCGCCAATTTTATATATTCGAGAAGGTTCATGTAGATACATTCTTTGACAATCAGTTTTTTGTGTTTGTAGCATACTATGAAGTCTTCTTACATACGCTTGTGGACTTTCTTTTCTTGCCATTTTTTAACACCTTTTAATTATTTAATCTTTTAATTGCTTCGTCTGCAATTTCATTCGTTAGTCCAAATTCTCCATCTGTTTGTAATAAATGAGGCATTAAATGAACCATATCAGAATCATCATCTAGAATAACAAATTTTTCTACATCCGGATTTTCATCTAACCATTCTTGAATTTCAATTCCTCGTTTCTTCCAAAGAATTGGGGTTTTGCCAATGTAATTTATTTTCATATCGTTTTTTATAGCATCACACCGATATTCAATTTTTCTCCATGTGCTAGATAATACTATTTTAGCTCCGGTCTCTTCAATGATTCGGTTTAATATTTTTATAAGATTGGGGTCCCAACATATAAATTCCCCTGGCGTGTCGTCATTATTAAGAACTCCGTCTATATCAAGAAATATTATTTTCATATGGTTTCCTTTTTAAATGGTTCCCCCAGAAGGATTCGAACCTTCGACTTACCGCTTAAAAGGCGGTTACTCTAACCAACTGAGTTATGGAGGATTATTCTTTATTAACTTTTATTTATTATATCTAAATTCTTCCTTTGTTTTTATGGAGACCCCGACAGGATTTGAACCTGCGAACAATAGAGTTGCAATCTACCGCCTTAACCAGACTCGGCAACAGGATCATTATAAGTCATATTTTTCATCAACAGTAACCCCTATATTTGGTAAGTTATCATCCTTTTCATCAGGGTACAACTTTTCGTATTTCTTCATATATTTTTCATTAAATTTTACTAGAGTTTTTGTACTTTTAAACATAAGATTGATGGTCTCTCGATTATCAGTTAAGATTTCTGTTAGTAATTCAGCACAAGTTGCTATTTTTTCAAGACTAATTGTATTTTGATCTTTTTCTGAACTCATAATTCATCTCCTTTATTATTGTAAGGTAGTATTCCCACCAACAAAATTCAATCCCTTTTTTTGAAATTCTTCCAGAGTTTGATTGTTTACTTCAGAATGTAATTGATCTATAAGGGGTTTATATTGCATATAAACTTTATGTATTGTTTCTGTTAGAGTTATTAAATCTTTCTGATTTGCTACTATACTTATTTGATTTATATAAAACATACATAAATATAAAGATCCACACATTGCTTTTATACCTATTAGATATGGATCTTTTATTTTTTTATCATTAGGTTTTATTACGTCTTCTAGATACTTTAATAATTTTGGTACATCTTCGAAATATAAACGTAATTTTTCTAAGTATAATGCTACTTTTTCTTGTTCTGTCATAATCAATTATCCTCCAACGAAAATATCCAGGATGATTTTAAGGTTAACCATCCTGGATTTGATTAATTAGCTTTTTCTTTTCTTGCTTTTTTCTTGGCAAGTATTTTAGCGATTTTGGCAGCTTTACGTGCTTTATTTTTTTCACGTCTGTTTTCTGCAACATAGCGGGCGTGAGTAGGTTTTCTCATTCCTCTGCCAAATTTTCTGTTCTTTTTGCCTGTTTTACGAGTAGGGTTTGAGCTCATGATATATCACCTCCTTTATGGTTTTACATCATTGAACAAGCCCTCCCGTACTTTTTATTGTGTTTCTTTTTTTCGTACATTTTAATCTCCCCTACTACTTTTTTATTTGTTCTTAAGATTCTCAAATATAATCTATAGTCATAAACCAGGATTCCCAAGAATTTTTCTTTGCTACTCTTGATAATTGTGATGTTGTTAATTTAATTGGGATATTACGAAGCTTTTTATATTTACCTGGTTTGATTGTTTCTAAAACCCCAACAGTCCTAAGATTATATATATAACTATCTACTGTATTATATCTTTGTAAACTACTATATTTATAATAAATTGAACTGATTAAATCCATTCTTGAAATAACATTCCCCATTGGAAATTTATTTATATATTCTTTTAATAATTCCCAAATAGATTTTTCATTAAAAGTGGATACCAATTTACTTTTACCTTGTTCCACTATACGTTGTATTCTATAAGGTCTGGTTCTCTTTATCATATCTATCTCTCATCCTTATAATTTTTTTAATTTTTTTATTTAAATATTTTCTATTAATAATTAAACGAAGAATTTTATCATCAATAGCTTGTAAGTTTTCTTTAAGCTTTGGAAGATTATTAATTTGTTTTTCCATACTTTCTTTTAAACCCATAATTATAATCCTTTCGTTTGGAGATGATGGTTATTAATTTAAGTATTTACATTTTTTTAAAGTACCAGATGTTTTAAACTTTTTTCCGCAATATGGATCCGTTAATAATGTTGGATTTTTTCCTTTTCTTTTATCATTATAACAATGAAAAGGATATTTGTGAGTTGAATTGTAACATTGACAGTGACTACATGTTATACATTCTATTTTACAAGTTATTTTATAAGTAGATGACATATTTATTTTCCTTTCTTTTGGAGGTGACGGTGGAGTCTCGAACTCCATTACACCAGGGCCACAACCTGGCGGCGTACCAGTATGCCTCCCGCCACTTATATGATATTTCCTTCTGGATACATAAACCATAACATCCATTCAGGTTGACTTGTTAATTCTTTAGTTTCTTGAATGGTTAATTTTTCAGGGATTTTCCATATTAATTTATATATTGTTGTAAAATATTTTTCTTCAAGACTATATGTAAAACCATGTATTATTCTTACAAAACCTGCTTTATGTAAAATATAAGTATAGTCTAATAACATACATTTATTTGTAAAAATATTATGTGTTATAGGAATTTTTTCAATAATTTCGTTTAATGTAAGATTATAAGGATTTTCATTTAAAATATGTTTTAATTTTTCCCATATATTATTATCCATGGTCATTTTCTTCTTCTTTCTTTTTTTCTCCTATCATGGTAAGGATCTATTACAGTATTTCCTCGTCGTCGATCTTTAATTCGTAGATCTATAATTTTTCTATTTTTATTAATTAATTGTATGTCTTGATCTGATATTGTTCTTTCCATTTTTTTATTCCCTTTAAAATAATTAACGATTAACATTATGATAATAGCCAAAATTCCACCAGGAGCAAATAATATTATTAACATTACTGCAAATGGACTTTTTAATATCGCTGCCTTTTTATAAATTAAATATGAAAGGAATAAAAACGATATTATAAATATAAATAAATATATATTAGTTGATATGTTATAATCAATACTAAAATAAAATATTGGTATTAAAGCCAATAGAAAAGATATGAAATAAATTTGTTTGCGACTTACCATTTCATCTCCTTAACTTTTTATTTATACATTCAATTAATAAAATTCCAATTAAAAGGCCTAATAATAAACATGGAAGTGATAATATAATTAATATATGATACCATTTTTTATTAATGCCTTCTATAATATGATATATATGTATCCATATTCCTATAGATAACCAAATAAGAATAAAGAATATAATTAGAGCAGATGTAAAAATATAAATACTATACCAAAATAGTATTGATAAAATTATTGCAATAACTAATCCTATTATTAATAGAATATCATCTCGAGTAGTTATAATTTTTTTTAATTCTTTACATGGGACACTGCAACAAGCATCAACTATACATTCTTTACATGGATTAATAAAGTATCGTTTTAATTTATTTTTTCTTTCCATATATTACCTGTTATAAATTCTACATTTCTTTTTTTCATAAAAAATAGTACTAAAAATATTCCCATAACAACTGATAATATCAAATATGGTAACCATATAAATGAGAACATAACTGCAAATATATTATCTTTATCAGGGGATGAAATAGCTCTATATATCAAAAATCCAGAGATTAACCAACTTGGAATAAATATAATAAGAGCTATCATATTAAATATTAAATAAAGTTTATATAAAATAAATGTTATGAATATAAACCCTATTGATATCCAAATAGATAATTGGGTTTTCACAAAGAATTTTAATTTAGTACATGCCTCGATACAACAACTATAAACCAGACATTTGTTGCATGGATTAATGAACCATTGTTTTAATTTATTTTTTAGATTCATTTGTTCCTCATTTTTCTAACTTTTCTAAACTGTATTTCATTTAATGTTTTTCTATGTTCTTGATATTTTTTATTATATTTTAAAAAATCTTCTGTATATTTCGTTCGTTTATAATAGTTCATATTACTTTTTAATAGAGCATCATAATTTGTTTTATCCCAACATATTTGTGAGCACATTGCGAATACTAGACATTTATTACATGGATCTTTCATAATTTAAAATCCTTGTTTATTCAGGTTTAGAATATCCATTTTCTTCAGTATAACCTTTTATTCTAAAGTGTGAAATAGATATAATTTTATGTGACTGGTGACCACATACGGGGCAGGTTGAATTATTTTTATTTTCTTTTGTTAATTGCTCAAATGTAGTTTTACATTTATCGCATTTGAATTCATAAATTGGCATATATTAATCCTTTTAATTTATTTGGAGCGGTTGACAGGATTTGAACCTGCGATGCCCCAAGGGCGTCTGCTTGGAAGGCAGAAGTAGTACCAGACTCTACAACAACCGCTTATTGATAATCTTCTCTTTTTGGTAGAGTTGTGCCTTCGATAACAGCACATCCCATGTCAAAATTATAAAAGCTACTTCTCATATATTTTTCTAAGATATTACATTTATATAACACGTGACTTATATTTTGACCTTTACAAATAGCAAAACATATACAATCTATACAAGGCATTTTGGTTTCCATTATTCTTCATCCTCTTCATCTTTTCCCTTTAATTCATACCAAAGAGCTGTACCTCTTTCAGTATCAAGTTTTATATAGTCATGCCCGTCATAAATTGAACTACCACCCATCATTTGATTTTCTGTTCCGTCTACAAACATAGAACCAGCTGGATGAGTATCAATAAACCATCCATATATACCAGGTTTTCTTCCTCTTACTTTTTCAACCCAGTCTATTTTTCCAGTAGCAAAACAATGACTACATTTTTCGTAATAGTGAAATTCTTTTCCTTCATATTTGAACTTGATTATATGTTCTTTTTTTCCATTGCATTTTTTACATATTTCGTATCCATCATCATTCATTGGAAATTCCTTTTTGTTTATGGTGAATGATCTTCTAAACCATAATCCTTCATTATATTGTGTAATATAGAATAAATATCTGTGATAAATATAGTATTATCATCATCTTCTATATCACAAATACGAACTTCCCATCCAAGAAATGCATAAGATAATTTCTTTTTTTTATTCTTTTTTAAAAATTCTTTAAGTTCATTCATTTAATCCCACCATCCTTCGATATGTTTTCTCATATAATCAAAAAGATAATCCACATCTTGTTTTCTCATATTTCTTTCATGATCACAAACTCTATGAAATTCTTTCTTTTCTTGTATTTCATCTTTTTTTGTTTTAACTTTATCATGTGTTATTTCAAGCATGGAAAATTCAGGATCATCAGGAACTGGAATCCAATCGAATTTTGGTCGTCCCCATTTTTTATAATATTCTATAGATGCATTTTCATGATATCCATCTTCCATTAATCGACCTAAAAGAATTACACAAGTTTTAATTTCTTTAGCAGTTTGACTTCCAGACATTAGATGACTATAATTAACATGGAGATGTTCCATATGTTTTAATTTATGTTGTAAAATAATATAAAGATAATAATTATCCCAATCTCTATCCTGCCATATTACAGGAAACCATTTTATCAAATTTAATATTCCGTATTTTATATTATGGGGCATATCTTTTATTGTTTGTGTGATAGAATATATGTTCATAAGGGCATTCCTCTTTTTAGTTTACTAACTTCTTTCATCATTTTTTCATATTCTTCTTTTGTTTCAATATACCAGAATTTAACTACAAATGGACTATCAAAATATTCACTTTTTTCAATATTAGTCATTACAGCTTTGGGTTTAAATACCATACCTTCACTACTATGTAAATAATAGTAACCTGGTAAAAAATCTTTTTTTGTCATATTAAACTCCTTTTATTATTTTATTACAATCAAACTTCCATATTTATTTAATTTAAGATCTTTGGGGTCTAATATACAAGAATCTCTAACGAAATCTATAATTTCTGGGACCTTTATAATATGTTCTCCACATTTACATTTATATATAATAGCATCAACTTTAGCATCAAAATATTCTTTATCATTTCTTGCAAATAATGTATACTCAGATTCTAATATAAAATCTTCTCTTAATGTATATTGTTTACATATAGAAATGTTGGTAATTTCATCTTTACAAATACTGCATTTAAATTTCATATTAAATTCCTTTCATTAATCTACTACAAAAACACCTGGATATACCATGGTTTCATCAGGAGGATATGTAGTAGGTATAAACCTTAATATATTATCATTATAAAATGAATCTAAATCAATAGTAGTTACTTCGGGAGATATTTCGTATATTGTTTTTCCTCTACCTATTGGCAAAACTCTTATAATTGTATAAGGATTTGTTTTATAAAAAGGATTGTTATTATAGAAAGGTCTGCCACCGAAACCTACACCACTAATATTATTCATAAAAAATTGTGCCATCCCTCTGGTGTCAAAAACCATTATACCAAGAGTTCCCTCACGAGCATATGCGTTATATCCTTTGAGATATCTTATGGCATATTTACTGTTACCATTAACAATAGCACTCATTCTACTTTTTTTCTTAATAACTTTATATTTATATTTTCTCATATTATTCACCTTTTTTTGGCACCCACGACCGGAATCGAACCGGCTATTTCTGACTTGACAGGCCAGTGTAGCCCACCACCTACTACCACGCGGGTATTGAATTATTTCTTAAATTTTCTATAATCAAATTCCTCACCATCTTTCAACACTAATACAGGTATGATATGATCAAGTAATGTTGCAGTTGGATCTAAAGAATCTTTAATCATTTGAGCATCTTTATACGCATCTCTTGTTTCATCCGTGGGTAAAGCAGAACAATAAATATCCTTTGCTTTCATTCTATCTCGAGCATCTTTATTTGAAAGATTTTCTTTAGCCCATCTTCGAGAATCAACTCTACCAGCTCCATGAGGGGCTGAATAGTTCCACTCTGGATTTGATTTACCTTCACATATAAGACTACCATCTTCCATGTTTAATGGGATAATTATTTTTTGTCCTTCATAAGAAGAAATTGCACCTTTACGAATTATCCAATCACTATAGTCCATGTAATTATGAACAGATTCTATAACTTCTGTGGGTTCAACATTTAATATTTCTAAGATCATTGCTTTCATTAATCTACGATTTTCTTCAGCATATGATTGAGCAATTAACATTTCAGAAAGATAGTTGAACATATTTTCCCCTTCTAAAAATGCAAGTTCACCTTTGCCTGCTTTTCTTTGCCAATACATGCATACTTTTGAACCAAATTGACGAGATCCTGAATGAATACTCGTCCAGTAATCTCTTGTATTTTCAGATTTATCAAATTCAATAAAGTGATTTCCTGACCCCAATGTTCCAAGAGATAAAATTGCTCTTTGACTATCCATATCAACTCTTTTACATATTTCTGTAAATTCACGATAGTCCATTTCTCTATAAGAATAACTGGTTCCATATTTTGAATTAAATTTTCTTGTAAAAGTAATTAAATCAAAATTTAAATCTTGCCAGAATCTTTTATTTTTTACATTAAAAATTCCTTTTCCATTATGAACCTTTGGACCAAATGGGATTCTATTTCTAATAATTATATCAAGTTCTTTTCTTGATGTATCATGAAGAATTCCTCTACCAACATTAAATAAAAGAACTCCACACCCTTTATCTCTACCAACGATATTGGGAATTATTTTATCACCCATCTCCATTGTAAAACCAATAACAGCTCCAGCTCCTTTATGACAGTCTAGCATTATAACTATTGGATTTGTAAAAGTAGGATTGCTTATTATTGAATAGATTTGAGACCTAGTTGCCGAATCAATCTTATCAGCCATAACCTTTGCAGATGTATATTGTCCTATTAATTCAAACATTTTTATTTTCCTTTCTACCATGTATAATAAATACAAAAACTATCACCTTTGAGCATTCCTGCTTTACATGCAGCAGATATAACATCATCTACATAAAAGTGAATACGATTATATCGTGTATGTTCTTTGACTTCTCTGTTTATAAGTTCTTCTCTGGATATTTTTTCATAAACATCAATATCAGCAAAGAATTTTGATTCCCCTCTACAGTGTTCAGGTTTATCAATAATTGTAACTTCTTTATCTTTAAAGTCATTCCTAAGATATTCTTGTAACCAATTATCAAGTTCATCGGTATCTATAAAGATTCTTTTGTAAGTATTGATCATTTTCTTATCCTTTCTTTATAGCATCAGGAAAATGCTTTTTCAATAATTCGTCTGGAGTTAATCCATCCATTGGATATTCTTTATAAAATCTATCACACATTTTACATGTATCTGGATTTGTATGCGGAAAATTACACCAAATATGATGTTGTCTTATTGGTAATGCGGTTGTTAATAATTGTTTTCCCCTACTCCAAACAACTCTTATTAACATCCCTCCAACTGGAATATCATAAATTTCTTGTATATCATTCTTTTGTCTTTCAGTGTTTATAAGAAATTTTTTACCAGAAATTATTATATTACAGAATTGATCATATTCTTCTTTATTAATATCTAGGGCATATCTTACTTTTAATCTTTTTTTAAAATGGTTAAAACTATAATCTTTATCTTTTTTCATTTTCCTCTTTCCTTCTCTCTCTTTTTCGTTGTTCTGGAATTGTTACTCCATAATCGAAAGACCGGCGATCGCCATATCTTCTATTTTTATGTTTTTTCACTTTCATTATTTTTCCTTTTTTTTTTGTATTTAGATGTACAACCTTTTTGTATGAATTTGTTAATTGGAGCGGACGACACTTTTTGATTATGTGCGACTTTCCCGGCGGAAACCAGGACGCTCTACCTCTGAGCTACATCCGCATAATTTATTTTCATATTTCAAATATTTTTACTAAAATAGCTACTATAATAGTAGTAAGATATATAATACCACATAAAATAGCAAATATATCAATATTGTCATGACGACCTTTAATAGTTTTCTTCCATGTATAAACATTCCATGAATGTTTTTCTTCACATTCTTTATTACAGCAAGGATTAACTAAACATATTTTACAAGGATCATTTTTAAATATATAACGAAATCTATTAATTATATACATTAGTTTACCTTTTTCTGGTTTATAACTACTATTCGATCTATGATATTACTAGTTCAGTTATAACAAGTAATATCGTTATAATTCCAAATGCAATTACAATAAGACAAAATGTTTGAAATGGCGTTTTATGGTATCCTCTATCAGTATAGAAATTCCATTTGCCTTTACTAGGACATGTTAATCCACAACATGGTTGAACTAAACATTTTTTACAAGGATCTTTTTTAAAGAAAACATAATAGTAGGTATTATATATATTACTCAAGGTTGATTCCATATTATTTATCACCCATGGCTTCTGATACCCAATCTACCAGTGTGAAAAGAACCTCATGAGTTTCATGAATTATATTTTTAACTTTTACTATCTTAAGTTTTTCATCTGATTTGATAAAATCATGTATTACTTGGTTAAAATCTCCATGTTGAAAATCACTTATAAAAATTTGGTAATTATTCAGATGAACTGTTGTTTTTGTATAATAATTATAGGGGTGAGTATATATTCTTAGTATTTTATTTATATGAAGATATATTTGAGTTTTTTTATCTCTAAAAATAATTACTTTCATCTTTTCACCTTTTTAAAGGGTTGACTTCAAGGGAAAATTAATTTTGTTTGGTTTTTTGATACGGAAAGTAGAATCAATACGCCTTATTTCTTTCCAGCATTGATTTTTCCAATCTATTTCATAAGCAATAATAGTATACCAGTTTGACCGATATTTTGTATGATATTTCCAATATTCTTCAAATGATTTTTTAGATTCATAAAATTTTTTCTTCATTCCTATTGTAATTTTAAAAAGTTCCATTTTTTCACCTATTTAAAGTTGGCTCCGGAGGTAGGATTCGAACCTACGACCTGGTGGTTA
>DAOVGR010000049.1 GCA_030672305.1 Thermoplasmatales archaeon
TAGTACCAGAAAGATCACCATAGAAACCAGTAAACGAACTACCAACACTAGCATTAGCCCAAACAGTCACATCATCACCATAATAAAACGGACCACTAGAATTAGCCTCACAAGTACCAGAACCAGTACCATTAGTATTCATAGTTAACGTAAACGGTCCTGTAAAACATTTGATTATAAAGTGATATGCAATGTCAAAACTTGCATTAAAAGTTAAATTATTTTCTGTTTTCATATCAGCTAATTTGACAGTATCATCCCATAACTCCACTTTACCATATTCTGTTTCATTAACAGCATCGGTATTCCAAGTGATATTAACATATGTATAACCTGTGATTGGAAGAGTTGTATTGGTTTTAATATAAAGGTCCCAACTCTCATTTGTGTCAGGATAATCTCTGTAATCAGCCCAAAGTTCATTATAAGGGGAAGTTAATCCTGCGTCAAACCACGAACGAATATATGGATGTCCTGGAGAAGGTGGTTTAGGAACATCATACTTATCCTGTCCATCAGAAGCATCATCTACCTCTCCAAAAATAGCTGTATCATGTTTCCCACCAGATTCCGATACATTTAAGATCACATTCCAACGGATAATTGAAAAGGTATAGACTGATGAAGTAATATTATTATCATTAGTGTCATTAGCCCATATAAAATAAATATACTTTCCAGCAACATCGTAAGTTTTATTGCAATTATATATATCTCCGGTTTTATTTCCAGTTATTGAAAAGTATTGACTGACATTATTTGGATCAGTGATATTTAGATATACTTCATCTACACCATCAGAATCTGTTACATTACAGGTTATGTTCACATATTCACCTATTTTTTGTGGATCAGGATTTGCATCAATATTTGATATCTTTGGCTCACTATTTAGTGGTTCAGGATCATTTCTAGAATAAATAGACGAATTTTCAAACTGATTTATAATATTTCTAAACTCCGCATTAAAAGCAGGTACAACAGCTGTTAAAAGAAGAGTAGAAATTATTGTGAAAACAACAGCTTTTCTAATAAATTTCTTATTTGTAATTAGCTTCTGACTTATTTTTTTCATTTTCCTTACCTCCCCCGTTTTCAAAAATAATTGAGGAACTCTAGTTTAGACTAATAATTCAGCGAATCTCACTGAATCTGAAATTCTTTACCTCCCCACACTCAAATTATGAGTGCTTTTATATTTTTGAGATTTATATTAGTTTATGAATCATTTTTTAATTTATTAATTTTTTTATTAAGATATTTTGTATTTTATATTATATTTTAATGGGTTTTGTACATCATTTATTACACTTTATGGTATATATTATACTCGATTTTTTATTATAATTATTATCTTTTCAGTACACACTCATAATATGCATACATCCAATATCCAAAACCAGAATCGATATCATCGGATAATACGTAACTCTGAGTACTACGATTCCATCCGTATATAAATCCTAGAATAAGTGGTTCTCCTTCTTCATTATTATCAGTAGTTGCTTCATACCAACTATAATTTGTTCCATTATAATTGATAATGAGATCCTCTTTTGCTATAGATGTATTAAATGGTGGGCCAATTACATTCCAGAACTGCTGTAAAGATGTAATTGTTTCATCAGGAGTTGAATTGATCATCAACAATAGGTCACAATTATCGTATGCCCAAATCCAGTATCCACAACCAGGTTCCAAAGTACTAATCAATTCATAATTCTGATTTGTTCGATTCCACCCATAAATGAAATTCAGAACTATTGTGTTATTCACAGCATCACTCCAACTGTAATTTGTTCCAGAGTATGATACAATTATATCTGTTTTATCAACAGACTCGTTAAATGGCAACGACATTTTGTTCCAGTTTGAGTTTAATGAAACAATGTATTCTTCCAATATGATTTCTATTTCTTCAGTTCCAATACTATAAAACGAATTAGGATTCAATTGGTTATCATATTCTGTACTAATCCAACATGCACTTCGACTCACATTTGAAATACGGACCTCATCAATACCACCACTGAAATAATTGATATTAGTATAACGACCAATCTCAAGAGTTTCATATGCAAGAATCGGTGAACCAGAAAAAGCACCAGTATCGGTCTGCTGCACACCATCAACAAACAACAACATCGTTGACCCATCCCATGTACCAACAACATGAACCCAAGTATTTAATGGCAAATCAGAATTGGAACTAACAAAATCATAAGTAGATTCCTCCCCTAAAAAGAATTGCACAACATTATCTGCTGGTTTATAACGTAGTTGATACCTGTTATATCCTGTTGAATTTCGACTGATAATACCCAAAAAGTCTCCTGTTCCATCACCTGATCGGTTAACCCATGCTTCCAGGGTAATATTGTCTGATATATCCAGTGTTTCACTATTACCACAACCAACCCAGTCATTAGTACCATCAAAGCTATTTGCACCATCAATTTGTCCAGCAAAATCTTGATTAGACCCAAGATTAGTACCATCATTAGCAAACATTGTACTATCATAATGAGTCCCACTAATCTCACTCAAATGCTGCACCATTATAAAATTAGTATCCCAGACACCACTAACATCCTCCATATTAATAATAGAGGGATTACCATAATACATGTAAAGCGTTGTATTTTCAGTAGAACTAAGACTGGCAACATTTACCCATGAGGCGAGATTTCCAGAATTATAATATTCAATTTCATGTGACAAAAGATTGGCAATACCATCACCATCCATAAAGACTATATCATCACCATCCGACTGAGCTTTGCTACTTAAATCATTATCTGAAATATTTATCAAAACCGGAAAGTTAGTAAGATCACAATCAACTTTATCATGATCAATATCAATTCTCTTGCGATATTGCCATCCACTTGAAAAAGGATTCATAACAGTCATTCGCTCTGTTGTAAAATAATAAGTATTATTAACCCAGATTTTTCCATCTGTACAGTTCACACTCCAATAATAAAGATGAACAGACTCAGAAAAGTTATAAACCTGAGAATAAGTACCATTTGGTTGACTTGAATTTGTTCCAATATCACTCCAAGTACCACTAGCATTTGTGCGGAAGGTAATATCCATAGTTTCGCCGTCCTGATCACTGACTGTTATACTCAACTGAACATCACCAATCGCAATTCCTGAAGCCCCATTAGATGGATTTGGATTTGATATTATTGGTATGTAATTTTCAGGTCTAGTAGTAAAAGTATAAGTCCTATTGGTCCACAGTGTACCATCTGTACAACTAACATTCCACCAATAAGTAGTATCATAATTTGGAAATGAATAGGATTGTTGATAAAATCCATTGAAAACACTGTTGTTACTTCCAATATCCTCCCAACTACCAGATTCATTTGTCTTAAAAGTAATATCCATTGAAACATTGTTAATATTAACAGCACGGATCTTTAATTTAGTACTTCCGACTTTTCTTCCGATAGAATTATTAGCAGGTGATTCTGAACAAATTCCTATAGGAAAATTACTGACATCTGTTGAATGACTTATCACATTTCTTTCTTCCAGGTAATGATACATGTATAAATGACCAAATCCTACATACCATACATCAGAACGGTTGGAAATATAATCTAAATGTAATGCTACATCCCCAGTTATCCAATTATGATTTCTAGCATGACCCCACATATGATAAACGCCATTTGAGCTATACGTGCTATTAAACAAACCATTCAAGGTATCAAGGTCTCTCTCTGAATCAAGAGAAACAACAGTTCCTACTCTATTATAAACATTATTAACTGAATCCCATGAAGCAAAAGAGTTATCTGAACCTGTGCTTCTATCGCTAAGATAATAATATTCACCTAGTTTCTGCCGAACAGTACTGCTAGATTCACCGTATGGTTCAATCCAAGCATATAAATATTCATCATTTCCTCTTCGGTTTAAAAGTGGCAATGTAATATTTTCAAATATATCTTGTTTGCTACCATAAATCTCACCATCATAACTTGATTGAACACCCCATTGTTCTTCATCATATGGTAGATGAATATGGTTTCTACTATGTGAAGCAGGTTCTACAAATCCTTCATCAATCTGTTGTTGCATATCATCCCAATCTGGTGGTAGAATTCTACCCGCTGGTTGTTGATACACTGCTGATCCATGAGTTACAATTCCAGGTGTAAACCATAAATTTCGAACCTGACATCTATCAACTGCAGTCATGAAATAATCATGATAGCGTTCATACCAATCATCACAGGTAATCACTACTGCCAATTCTTTATTATCATAATGCGTTGCAATATCATTGAAGCTTGCATTAATACTTTCATTATTTTCATCAACAATATCGATAATAAATGAATCAGTTATATTTGGGAATGCAACTGAAATATATGCTTTATTTGTTGTATAATTAAACCTTGCTGCTTCTAGACCATTTTGTATTTGATCTCGAGTTCTATTTGGTATTAGTTTCCAATCGCAACAATCATATTTGTAAGCCTTTAGATTCATCATATCAGAGGGTATATCAAATATATAAGTGACAGGATATGAACAACCATAATTTTTGTGACTTGTATGGTCTATTGTAAATAAATGGTAATAATTTTCAGGTCTAGTATTAAAAACATATGTCTTGTTACTCCAGTTTCCACTTCCAGAAGGATCAGTTGCGTTTACACTCCACCAATAGGTTCTAGAATAATTATTAATATCTATAGCATTACCACAGAAATATGTTCCATTACCTACAGTTAGGTTACTACCAATTGTTTTCCATGTACCTGAAGCATTTGTCCTGAAATTAATGTTCATATTATCTCCTTGATAATCAATTGCATAAATCGATAGTATAGGTTCTAATGAAATATCAATAGATCCAGCTTCCGGTGATTCATTACTAAGTATTGGATTTTCAGGTATTCCTTCCTCAGAGCTAACGCTATAAAAACTATTTGAATCAAATTGATTATTATATTCTGCTGCAATCCAACATGCACTTCTTGCTATAGTTGATATCTTAACCTCATCAATACCTCCAGCAAAATAATTAAGATGGGTATATCTTCCTATCTCAAGAATCTCATCGGCAAAACTTGGTGAACCAGTAAAAGTTCCAGTATCAGTCTGTTGCACACCATCAACAAACAAGAGCATCGTTGAACCATCCCAAGTACCAACAACATGAGTCCAAGTATTCGTAGGTAAATCAGAATTGGATACTACATAATCAAAAGTAGTACCATCTCCTAAAAAGAACTGCACATTAGTTTGTGAAGGCCGGTATCTAAATTGATATCGCTTCGTACCTGATGCCCTACTCACAATTGCAGGATATGTACCTTGTCCATTACCTGTTTTATATACCCATGCTTCAATTGTGATTTCATCTGTTATATCCAAGCTAGTATCATTACCACAATCTATCCAATCATTAGAACCATCAAAATCATCAGCACCATCAATAAATCCAACCGCATTCTGATCAGTTCCATTAACACAAGTACCATCATTTCCATTAGATGTTGAATCATAATGGATACCAGAAGTTTCACTTAGATGCTGTGTAACCATATAATACGAATCCCATACTCCACTTGCATTTTCCATGTTGCTTGCCAATGGATTTCCATAATACATATAAAATGAGGTATTAGATAGACTAGACACAGATGTAACATTTACCCATGCAATTAAATTCCCATTAACTGAATTATAATATTCAATTTCATGGTTAAGCCTATTAGCAACACCTTCGTCGTCCATGAATATAATGTCATCTCCGCTATTGTTTGCTTTATCTCTCAAATCTGTATCTATTAAATTAATATAGACTGGGAAATTAATAAGATCACAATCTACTTTTTCATGATCAATTGTAATTTCTTTTAGATACTTCCACCCTTGCACAAAAGGATTAGTTACAGGTCCAATTTCTGTTGAAAACATAAATGTTTTATTAGTCCAATTACCTGAACCTAAAGGATCTGTTACATTAACACTCCACCAATAATAATTACCATAATTATTAAAAGTGTACTCTTGAGAATAAGTCCCATTAGATACAGATGTGTTCACACCAATATTAGTCCAAGAACCACTAGCATTCGTTTTAAAATAAACGTCCATATTGTCACCCTGAGTGTCATTAACTAAAACACTCAAAGCAATAACACCAATAGCAACACTCTTAGAATTATTCACAGGGCTTTCATTAGAAACAATAGGTTCTCCAGGAGGTTGATATATCTCCTCACTTCCAATGCTATAAAACGAGCTGGGGTCATATTGATTATTATACTCAGTAGCAATCCAAGAAGAATTACGTAAAATATTAGAAATCCTTATTTCATCAATCCCTCCTGCAAAAAAGTTAGTTGTTGAATATCTACCTATATCAAGATGATTGCTAGACGTAAAACTTGGTGAACCTGAAAAAGAACCTGTTTGTGTTTGTTGTACACCGTCAACAAACAAACGCATAGTTGAACCATCCCAAGTGCCAACAATATGGGTCCAAGTATTTACTGGTAAATCAGCATTAGAACTTACTATTATGTAACCTGAGCTGTCGCCAAGGAAAAACTGAGCAGAAGTTGGAGTGGTTGTTTTGTAGCGAAGCTGATATCTATTTGTAGAAGTACCTGCTCTATTCGTAATACCTGGATAAGATCCAGCTCCCGCTGCTGTCCGATATACCCATGCTTCAATAGTTATAGCACTTCCTATATCAAGACTGCTATCACCTCCACAGCCAATATAATCATTAGAGCCATCAAAACTATTCGCACCATCAATCTGCCCGCTATAGTCCTGAGTGGATCCAGAATTGGTACCATCATTTCCATTACTTGTTGAATCATAATGAGTCCCGCTTGTTTCATTTAAATGTTGAACAATCATAAATGCAGAATTCCAAACTCCAGAAACATCCTGTTGACTACTACAACCAGAATTACCATAATACATAAACAACAGTGTATTTGTAGTTGATGAAAGAGTTGTAACATTTATCCAAGCAACAAGTTCACCTGTAAAATCATCAAAAAACTCAATCTCATGACTTAATTGAATCCCATTAACATCAGTAAAGACAATATCATCACCATCAACCTGGCACTTAGAAGAATCAGATAAATCACTATCAGAGGAAATACTTACTAATACAGGAAAATCAGTAAGATCTGCATCAACTTTTGAGTTATCGATAATAATATTTTTACGATACTTCCAACTTGGATTCCACCAGGAGTATACCGGAGGTATATATTCCTCCTCACCCCCTAGACTAAAAAACGAGCTGGGATCATTCTGGTTATTATATTCAGTAGATATCCAAGAAGAATTACGAAGTATATCAGAAACTCTTACCTCATCAATTCCACCCTCAAAATAACTAGATGTATAATATCTTCCTATTTCAAGAATCTCAGTTGTAAAAACTGGTGAGCCAGAAAAAAGGCCAGTATCACTTTGTTGCACACCATCAACAAACAACAACAACGTTGAACCATCCCAAGTACCAACAACATGGGTCCAAGAATTCAAAGACAAATCAGAATTAGAATTAACAAAATCATATGTAGACCCATCTCCTAAAAAGAATTGAACTCTGTTGAGTGAGGGATTATATCTTAGTTGATATCGTTTCGTACCTGATGTAGGTGTCCTACTCACGATACCAGGATAACTACCTGTTCCATCATCCGTCCGATTCACCCAAGATTCAATAGTGATTTCATCATTAATATTCAGACTGTTATCACTCCCGCAATTAATCCAATCATTATCACTAATAGTACCATTAAAACCATCAGCACCATCAATCTGACCAGCTAAATCTTGATTTAACGAGCCTTGAGGTGCACCATTGTTTTCATTATTTGTTGAATCATAATGAGTCCCGCTTGTCTCATTTAAATGTTGCACTATTAAAAATGCAGAATCCCATACTCCATCTGGATCCTGTTGACTACTACAACTAGGATTTCCATAATACAAATATAAAGAGGTATTCTCAGTAGAGCTGAGACTTGTCACATTTGTCCAGCAGATAAGTTCACCATTAGTGCTATTGAAAAATTCAATTTCATGAGCAAGCTTAGTTCCACTCTTATCAGTAAAGACTATATCATTTCCACTACTCTGAGCATCATCACGAAGATCTACATCAGTAATACTAAATAAAACAGGGAAATTACTAAGATCTGCATCAACCTTCGAATGATTAACAGTGATCTCCTTACGATACTTCCAATTAGTATTCCACCAGGAATCATTAGAATCTCTATCACCCAATGGAAAAGGATTTCTTTTATCCTCGATAGAGCTAAATAAATCAATTTTTTGTAAATCCGGATAAATATTACGCTGCTGAGACTCTATTTTTAAAGCTTGTACCGTTTTGAGGATAGAACTATCAGAAATAGAGTCAATAACTGGCAGCATGCAACCACCTATCAAAACAGCTATAATCACCAGCACCATTTTTTTATTTTTCAAACTATTTTTTTTCATCCTTTAATTACCTCCCTTTTTTAAAACACAACTATAATAAGCATAAATCCAAAAACCTTTTCCAGGAATCAATTCATCAGTAAGTTCATAACTCTGAGTAGTATCAACCCACCCATAAATAAATCCTAGAACAATAAAATCATCAACAGCTTCCTGCCAACTGTAATCACTTCCGTTATAGGCTATTGCGAGATCGTTTTTATCTACTGGTCTATTAAATGGTAATCCAACAAGGTTCCATTCATTATATAAATCTGTTATATAACTATCATCATTATTTATCTTACTCGACACCCAAAGGGTACAATTACCGTAAGCATACATCCAATAACACTCTCCAGGAAGAAAGACATTTGTGTATTCATAGTTCTGATTGGTTACATCCCACCTATAAATAAACGCAAGAATGGTACTATTATCAACGGCCTGCTGCCAAGTATAATTTACACCAAGATAATTAACAATGATACGGTCCTTATTAACTGACTCGTTCAAAGGTAGTGAAACAAGATTCCATTGCTCACTCAGTGATATGTTATAATAGAAAATGGAAGTTACATTACATAGGACTTGGAAATGATACGAAGTACCAGGTGATGCAAAGTATGTATAATTATCAAATATCCTTATATCAACTGATGTGTTAGCTTCTAAATCCTTCAGTAAAATTGAATCATATTCAGAATCAATTAGTTCATTACAATCCCAATTAATTGTTATATTTTTAGACTCCCCGTTACCGTAAATCATGTACATATCCCATATTTTTTCAAAACCTGGGTATTTTCTATAATCCCTACTTAACTTATCATATGGTTCACTAAGGTTTGCATCAAACCATGCATATACATATGGAAAAGATGGGTAACCAGGTTTTGGTAAATCATAACTATCTTGCCCATCGGATGCAGCAAGAGCCTCACCAAAAACCAAGGAATCACTTATATTATTAGGCCCCATTAAATTTAAAAAAGCATCCCATATTACGTCACCTGAAGCATTTTCCTCATCATCAACACTATAAAATCCTAAAGGATCATGCTGATTTTTATATTCAGCTGTAATCCAACAATCACTTCTCTCCATATCTGAAATACGAACCTCATCAATTCCACCACTGTAATAATTAATATCAGTATAACGACCAAGTTCAAGTGTTTGATATGCAAGACTCGGTGAACCAGTAAATGATCCTGTATCAGTCTGCTGTACACCATTTACATATAATTTCATATTGGTGCCATCCCAAGTTGCAGCCAAATGAGTCCATACACCTAAACTTAAATCATTATTTGAATTTACAATTGTATAACTTGAACTGTCACCAAGGAAGAACTGTGCAACATTATCAGCTGGTTTATATCTAATTTGATATCTATTATAAGAACTTCCCCTCCTAGATATGATTCCAAGATAACTACCAAATCCATCACCAGTTCGATTCACCCATGCTTCAAGAGTAATACTATCTGTTATATCTAATGACTCTCCATTTCCACAATCAATCCAATCATCTGAACCATCAAAACTATTTGCTCCATCAATCTGTCCCACAAAATCCTGATCAGGCCCATAGTTTATACCATCATTACCACATATTGTACTATCATAATGAGTCCCAATTGTCTCACTCAAATGCTGCACCATTATAAAATTAGTATCCCAGACACCACTGGAGTCCTCCATGTTTATTACAGATGGATTACCATAATACATGTAAAGCGTAGTATTATCAGTAGAACTTAGACTTGTGACATTAACCCACAAATAAAGATTACCAGAGTCATAATATTCAATTTCATGTGACAAAAGATTGGCAATACCATCTCCATCCATAAAGATTATATCATCTCCATCAGGTTGAGCTTTCATACTTAAATCATTATCTGAAATATTTATTAAAACCGGAAAGTTAGTAAGATTGCAATCAACTTTATCATGATTAATTTCAATTTTCTTTCGATATTGCCATCCACTTGAAAAAGGATTCATAACAGTCATTCGTTCTGTTGTAAAATGATAAGTTTTATTAGCCCAGGCTTTTCCATCCGTACAGTTTATACTCCAATAATAGCTATGAATAGGTTTGGAAAAAGAGTAAATCTGATAATATGTTCCATTTGGCTGTGAGTTATTTACTCCAATGTCAATCCAACTTCCAGTAGAATTTGTTCGGAAGGTAATATTCATCAAATTATTATCCTGATCTGAAGCAAAAATACTTAGTTGGATGTCACCTGTTTCAACATTTTTAGCACCTTTTATAGGAACAGGATTTGATAATATTGGAGGATAATTCTCAGGTCTAGAAGTAAAGCTATAGGTTTCATTTGTCCAGTTTTTTCCATCAGTACAGTTTACACTCCACCAATAAGTAGTACTATACTCTGTAAATGAATAGGTTTGCTGATATATTCCATTAAAAACGCTATTGTTACTACCAATAACCTCCCAAGAGCCAGATTCATTTGTTAAAAATGTGATATTCATCAAATCATTATCTATATCAAATGCTCTAATCTGCAATTTTGTATTTCCAATAGGCATATTTATAGACCCATCATCGGGTTTTTCTATGGAAAGATATGGTTTGAGATTACCAGTATATGTTGTATGATTTATCACGTTATGATCTTGCATATAATGGTAGAGATAAAGATGTCCGAATCCGACATACCATACATCCGAACGATTACTAATATAATCTAAATGTAATGCTACATCCCCAGAAATTAAATCATTGTTTCGTGCATGGCCGAATATATGATAGATTCCTTCAGTGTTATAGACTCCATTGAATTTGTTGTTTAGTATGGTTAGATTTCTCACTGAGTCTATCGAAATAGAAAATCCAACGCGATCATACAAATTATTTGTGTCATCCCATGTCGAAAAAGTATCACTGGAATCTGTGCTTCGGTCACAAATATACTTAAATTCACCCAATTTCTGTCTTATTACATCATCTATCTGACCATATGGTTCAATCCATGCATAAAGATATTCTTGGTCTCCTCTTTTACTTATATTTGGAAATGTTAGGTCCGCTATAAGGTTTTGTTTACTGCCATTAATTTCTTCATCATAGCTAGATTGAACACCCCACTGCTCTTCATCATATGGTGGATGAAGATGATATTTGCTGTGAGATGCGGGTTCGACGTAACCTTCATCTATCTGATTCTGCATATCAGTCCTGTTTGCTGGTTCACCACCATAAACAGCTGAACCTACTGTTACAATTCCAGGCGTAAACCAGATGTTTCTTAATTGACATCTGTCTATTGCGGTCATGAAATACTCATGGTATTTTTCATACCAATCATCAATAGTCATCACTACAGCCATTTTCTTGTTATCGTAATATTTTGTAATACCATTATAGACAGAGTCAATAATAGTATCATTTTCATCTGTTATTTTTAATAATAAGATATCAAATTCAGCTGGAAAAGCTACTGAGATATACGCTTTATTTGATGTGTAATCAAATCTTGCAGCTTCATCACCATTCTGTATTTGACTTTGGTTTTTGTTTGGTATCAATGTCCAGTTGTATCCACCGCATTTATATGCTCTTAAATCTGTGGATTCTGTAGAAAAATTGAAAACGTATGTAACTGGATATGAACACCCATAATCCATATGGGCAGTATTGTTGATTGTAAACATGTGAAGAGTAGAGGAATTACTAAGATTTTTATCAACCTTCGAATGATTTATTCTATCTAATTGAACACTGCTATATAACTGGGAGTTTACTATAGGTAAAAAAGCAGCTAATATGAATACAAATACAATACTAATAAAAACTACCTTTTTGCCTAACGCATTATTCATACTTTTGTTCCTCTCCCGTTTTTTTACCCTCCTCAAAGATGTAAAGAGAAAATGGTGATCTCAGGATGAATTCTGGGTCCACCTTGATTTTAATTATTAGTTTTATCCAATTTTTCTCTCTTAGGACATCAACAGATAGAAATTAATCCAACTTTTAGCAGAAAATATGAATCGAATGAAATCCAATACAGTTCTTCCCTCTCTGAAATAATTAAAAATTGGATTATTGTATGATCTCTCATTTGATCTAGGAACCTCAATTTGTTTTATATCTGACCAACCACTTTCCAATCCAGCTTCATCTTTTGCCATAACTAACAGATTATAGTTTCCTTTTTTCCATGTGTGTGATGCACTGGCATTTGTTCCAGAGGGTACAAACGATGTCCAACCACTTGTGGTACCATCACCCCAATCAAATAAATAGGAGATTTTATCGCCTTCAGGATCAATGGTAACTGCTGTATAAGTATATGTTGTTCCAGCATTAATTATAGATGGTCCTTCCGGTGGACCTGGTGTAAGAGGTGGATCATTGATATTTATCACAGTTATATTTACAATTGCAGAATCTGTTAAATCTCCATCACTAATTGTATAAGAAAATTCGTCAAAACCAAAGAAATTTTCCTCTGGGTTATATGTGATATAGGTATCGTGATTAAAAACAGTCCCATGGCTTGGATCTGTAACGTCAACAATTGTTAAATCATCACCATTTAGATCATAGTCGTTATATAGTACATCAAATACATTATCTTCGGAATCCTCATCAACCTCAACGTAATCATCAACAGCAACAGGAGGTACAGGCCCTGCATCATATACAGTTATATGAACTACACAAGTATCCTCAAGATCACCATCACTAGCAGTAAAAGTCACATCATATTCGCCCTCCTGAGTATGAGTAGGAGTCCAACTAAACGTCCCAGAACCATCACCATTATCAACAAAACTCGCACCAGAAGGCAAATCCTGAGCAGACAACGAAGGAATCGTACCATCAGGATCAGTCGCACTCACATCAAACTCAAGAAGATTATCTTCGATGACAAATTGATCACCTGGACATGTTATTTCTGGAGGACGATTTACATTATTAACTGTTATATCAACAACACAGGAATCCTCAAGGAAACCATCACTAGCAATAAAAGTCACATCATAATCACCAGATTGAGCATAAGTAGGAGTCCAACTAAACGTCCCAGAACCATCACCATTATCAACAAAACTCGCACCAGAAGGCAAATCCTGCGCAGACAAAGAAGGAATCGTACCATCAGAATCAGTAGCACTCACATCAAACTCAAGAAGCTCGTTCTCATTAACAGATTGAGAACCAGGACATGTAATTACAGGAGCCCTGTTAACATTATCAACGGTAATATCAACTGTACAAGTATCCCACAAATCACCATCACTTGCATTAAAAGTCACATCATAGGAACCTGCCTGTGTATACGTTGGAGTCCAACTAAAGGTTCCGGTACCATCACTATTATCGGTAAAATTTGCACCAGATGGTAAATTCTCTGCAGTCAAAGAAGGAATCGTTCCATCTGGATCAGTTGCATTCACATCAAACTCAAGAAGCTGTCCTTCGTCAACAGATTGAGAACCAGGACATGTAATCTCTGGAGGTTGATTTGCAACAGAGCTACATTCAATCCAGAAGCTGATAATCTGATAAGGATTAACCGACTTAGAATAACTCGAATTAATAGTCATGTCGGCTACCTGATTATCATCTGAGTCATAGAGAACTACTGAATTATATTCACTATCATTGACCTCATCGGTGTCCCAAGATATTGTTATTGTTGTTGATGAACTACCAGTCCACCATGCTGTGAAATTCCATACCTTGTAGGTATCAGGATAGTGTTTAATTTCTTGAAGTAACTTATCATATGGACTCGTAAGATTAGTTGTGAAATATGCATCAATAAAAGGTGGTATACCTGGCGGAGGATTTGGTGTATCATAGCTATCTTGACCATCAGAGCCATCAGATGCCTCTCCAAAAATAATATAATCATTTTTACCACCTGGTTCATCGAAATTCATTGTAACATCCCAGTTAATACTTAGCTCATCACCCTCATTCTTAATTACGATATCTCCTTTTTTCAATGATTTTGTATCTAATTCATAATTTGTTTTTCCCGTAGACATCTGTTGATTTACATTTATATGAAAATATGTAGAAGGAAACTGTAATGTGCAATTGTAGTAAGCATACATCCAATAGGAATATCCCGGGTCAAGATAATCAGTAAATCCATAGTTCTGACTACTTCGACTCCAATTATAGATAAATCCTAGGATAATCGGATCACCACCAGTAGTTGCTTCAGTCCAAGTATAAGAGCTTCCTCCGTACAATATTATGAGATCATCTTTATTATAGGAATTACTATCAGGTGAACCCATTGCATTCCATTCAACCTTCAGATTGGTAATATTTTCTCCGCGTGTAAAGGCACTGATGTTTTCCGCCCAGAGCTCACATTCATGATAAGCATACATCCAATAACCATATCCCGGAGCAAGAACCGAAGTTAATCCTGAACCCCATTGCTGATCATCTCGACTCCAATTATAGATAAATCCTAAGAGAATCGGATCACCACCAGAAATCGCCTCTGTCCAAGTATATCTTGATCCATCATACCAAACAAAAAGGTCATTCTTATTAACCTCTTGGTTGAATGGTATTGAGACAAAGTTCCATTTCTGTAACATGTTTGTTATATGAAGTTCTTGAACCATTTCAAACTGATATGTAGCAGATTCGATGCTATTACCTTCAATATCACTTGCCCAGATCGTATAATTGTAAATACCTACTATAGAGTAATTATTATAGTAATAATACACATCGCCGCCATTTTGGATCATAGATACATTTATTGGTGTAAATCCAAGTGGACCAATAATACTAACTTTTACTGAATTTACATTAATATTATCAGTTACAGTAGCTGTTATGTTGACATAGTTATCAATAAGCTGGGGAACTGGGTTTGCATCAATGTTTGATATTGATGGATCATCATCATCAGTCACCACAATATTATACGGACCACTAGTATCACTAAGAGCCTCAGCATCAAAAACCTCCAAATCATAAATATGATCACCATCATCATCAGAAAGAGCCGTATAATTATACTCCCAACGAGACTGAACTGCATTCCAATCCATAGACAAAGCAGAACCACTGTCAATAGAAACCTCAGCACTAGTAACATCAATATTATCAGTCGCAGTCACCCACAACGTCACCGTATCACCAGTACCAACACCAACATTATCACTATCACCAGTAATAACCGGAGGATCATCATCAGTCACAGTTGTAGAATATTCAACAGTATAATTTTCATTAGGAGTTTTTGCAATATCTTTTGCGTAGAAATGATAGGTTAAATCGCTAATATTATATTCATCCAATGTAATAGTTTCTTCAAAATAATTCCCATCTGTAATGTTCATTGTATCATTGCTGGAGAGACTACCATGAGACCAATTTACTTTTACTTCTAAATCATCAGCATCGAAGAGATTATCGGTAACTGTTGCATTAAAAGTAAATGAATCACCAGTTGTACCAGAACCTGGAGAGTTATCAGTTATCTCTGGAGGTTCTAAATCTACCATGCATATAATCTTGAATAAAGCTTGATGGAAAGCACCAGAAGTATAGGAATAATTATCGTTTGATATCATATCTTCCACAGTAGTATTATACCATACAAGTCCTATTTTCTCTAAATATAAAACAACTGAGTCATATTCACTAGCGTTCACATCATCAGGATTCCAAGAAATTGTCACTGTGGTTGATGAACTACCAGTCCACCATGAAGTGAAATTCCAAACCTTGTAGGTATCAGGATAATGTTTAATTTCTTGAAGTAACTTATCATATGGACTCGTAAGATTAGTTGTGAAATATGCATCAATAAAAGGTGGTATACCTGGTGGGGGATTTGGTATGTCATAACTATCCTGACCATCTGAAGCATCAGTTGCCTCACCAAAAATAGTATAATCAGTAGCACTACCCGGTTCGTTAAAATTCAATGTCACATCCCAAGTAATAGCTAATGGTTCAGGATCATCTAACATTGGATTATTTAAATCAAATGATGAATCCTCTCTATTTACCAAATTTTGGTTTAATGAAAATGGATTTGCATGAATTTGGTTTATATTCATTGTAGCTACTGCAAAATTTGAGACAATTAATCCCATAGAAATAAAGATAGTCGCCAATACCAGCTTATTTTTATAACTCGTTTTATGTACTACAATTTTTCTTTTTGTCATTATGAATTTCCTCCCTCAAATTGTGGTTTAGATTTATAATTTATTAAAGTTACTATAATTATTATACATTTATAAATCTTTTGCAATTTATTACTTTTTTTAATAAAAATACGTTAGATATAAAAGTCTTAAAAAAAAATTATAAATAATAATTTTATTTTTTTCTTAAAACTTTATCTATTCTTTTACATCAAATCTTCTATCTTAAGACAATATTTATAATGAAAAACTTTTTATTTAAATCTCTTATTATAATATTTGGGGAGCTAATAGAAAATGATAAATAAAAAATTTAGAAAAAGTTTGGCTTTTACCATAGCAATCCTGTTTATTGGAATTTGTATTATTCCAATAAGTAGTAGTGTAGCAATAAATAAAAATATTGGTATTTTAGGAAATGCTAATAGAAGTATGCTATACGTTGGTGGAAGTGGAGGCGGAAATTATTCAACAATTCAAGAAGCAATAGATGATGCAATCAATGGTGATACGGTATTTGTTTATGATGATTCATCACCATATCAAGAAAATATTCGCATAAATAAACAAATATTAGTTATAGGTGAAAATAGAGATACAACGATTATTAGTGGAATAAGTGGACAGGATCATGCCGTTCGAATATCTTCAAAAAATGCTGAAATTAGTGGTTTTACTATAAGTGGAACAGCAGACGGTCAAGATGGGATTTTAGTTTATCCTCTCATGGAAGATAGCAGCATCTCAAATAATAGAATAAAGGATAGTTCCTATGGAATCTTCCTTCAGGCGACTAGTACGCGCATAACAATTACAAACAACATAATCTCAAATAACGAATTTGAAGGTATCTTATTACAAGAATCTGATCGTAATATTATATCTGGAAATACAATAACAGAAAACGGTGATTTTGGTATAGCACTTGAGACTGTGAGCAAACAAAATGAAATCCTTGACAACACCGTAGAAGATAATTTTGCAGGAATACAACTTGCTAGTGGCAGCAGTCAAAATACAATTAGTGGTAATCATATTTTAAACAATGAGAGGGAAGGAATCATAATCGAAGGAGTAATAACCACAACTAATGAAATAATTGGAAACAATATAACTGGTAATAATGCAGGTATGAAGGTAACTAGCGGTGGTAAAAATATAATTAACAGTAACAATTTCAAGGAAAGTAGTATGGAAGGTTTATATCTAGTAGGTAGCAACGAAAATATAATTGAGATGAACAATTTCATAGACAACCGGAAAAATGCTCGATTTATAGTCTCTTTTCGTAACACTTGGGACTCAAATTATTGGGATGACTGGATAGGAATAAAATTTGATATACCATTATTCAAAATGTTTCCAAAGACTATTCGTGGAATTACTCTACGTAGTTATGATATGAATCCACAAGAAGAACCATATACCATATAATTAACAACAATTTTTTCTTTTTTTTTATTCAACCTTTTACTGTTGCATTGCCTCTAATTTCTTAAGTTCAGTAATATCTCGTGAGATCCCCATAGATCCGATTATATTTCCATCATTATCAAATCGTGGTAACTTTGTTACAGAAACCCATTTCTCATTTCCATCCACCGAAGTAAGTCTTTCTACTTTGTTAATAATAAATTTACCTGTTTTCATTACCTCTTCATCGTCTTCAAATACTTTTCTTGCTTCTTCATCTGGCAGAAAATCAAAATCTGTCTTTCCTATCATATCTTCAGGTTTAACATTGGACCTTGCAGCTTTTGCTTTATTTACCATTACAAATTTATTTTCTCCATCTTTGAAATAGATTAAATCTGGAGTACTGTCCATCAGTGTTTGAAGAAGTCCATGTTCACGAGCAAGCTTAATTTCAGTCTGCTTTCGCTCGGTTATATCTCTTATAACAAGAACAAAATTATCAATCTCATTTTCTTTTTTAACAAGGAAAAATGAACTTAATTCCACAGCGATAATATGTCCATTACTATTTGTGATTTCAGTTTCATTACTCGTTGCAATCCTTTTTGATAAAAGTTCTTGAAATTGGTTTACAAAAATTGATAATGATTTGGGAGTAAGAAATCCCATACTTAGAAAATTATTGCCGATCATTTGTTCTTCACTAAGGCCTAGCAATTCAAGTGCTCTATTATTTACATCTTGAATTTCTCCACGAGCATCAAGTACAATCATCCCATCTGTTGTATATTCAAATAAACCTTCATATTTTTCTTCGCTTTCTTTTAATTTTTTTTCTGCTTTTTTACGTTCTGTTATATCCCAGATTAGAGCAAGCATAACAGGTTTTCCTTCCAGTTTAAATAAAGAAATACTTATGGATACAGGAAATTGAGTGCCATCTTTTTGAATATTTATTGATTCAAAATTCATTCCACCTTTTGACAATATTTCCTCTCTTAGTTCAAACCACCCGGCTGATTCTGGGAAGATATTTGAAATATTATTATTTATTAAACTGTCCCAATCGTGAAGATATAATTCACAAGATTTTTGATTTGCTTCTAAAATTTTTCCATCAATTTCTATTAAAAAAACAGCAGCATTAACTGATTCGAATATAGTCTTATATTTTTCATCGAAGTATTTAATATTAGATTGTTCTTCCATAAAGCATCCTAATCTTGCATCCCATTTGGGTATTATTCAAATTTACTAAATTTGAATACATTGCAAATATATAAATTTACTTTTTAGTCAATAAATGATAGATTTTTATATTTTTGAAAGCTCATCTTTTAATTCATTTATAATAGAAACAGGAGTTGGATCAATCTTTCTAAGTATTGCAAGGTAGCAGCTGATAAAATCTCCAAGATACATTGCATACATCATTTTTGTAAGTCGTTTTTTACCTTTTACTTGGATCTCTATTACATCAGCTGCAACGCTTTCATAGAGTTTTTTCATGAAATCGAGACGTTTGGACATATAGATTGTTTCTGTTTCATCATCTCTAAATAATATACATATGAATTTTTTGGTTACGTCTGGGTTCATAGACCAGCCAACAATGTCGTTATGGTTGCATTCTGAGACTTCATCATATCTGCAAATGATCTTACTATTTTCATTGAACTGTGTGCACCATCTTTTTGCTATTGGTGAATAAATGTCAAATCCATATACTTGAGGAGTAGTGCTAATTAATTTTTTTGCTATTTGTTTTGATATATTGTCTTTTTCAGGTATCTCTTTTTTATTATAATTTCTAAATTCCTGTGTAATAGAAATAGTTTCATCAATCTCTGATTCTAAATCTAATTTTATAATTTTAATTTGTTTCAAACCATACAAAGAAGTAAATAACATGTAACCTGTTGCTGCTCTTGGTGGTAAATCTGGTGGTATTTTAATATGTGAAATATCTCGTTTTTCACAAGAATCCTGTAGTTTTCCACCTGAAGAGATTCCAATAATTTTACATCTTTTTTGACAACCATGTTTAAATGTACTAAGTGTTTCCTCTGTGTTTCCTGAGTAGCTTTGAGATATTAGAAGTGTATTCTTATTAGTCCACTTAGGAAGATCATACTGTCGATTTACATAAATTGGTATCTCAAGTCTATCTCTAAGTAAGCTTTGCACAATATCACCAGAGATTGCAGATCCACCCATTCCACTAATTATAATATTGTCAATTTTGAAGAAGTTGTCAAGTTGTGAAGATTCCACGATTTCCTTAGACTCTTTAATTTGTTCTGGAAAACTAGCAACTCTTAGAAGCATATCAGATTTATCTATTTCTGAAATTGCCTTTAAATCATCTAACATAAACAATCAACCTATGTCCAATCCCGCACTGGAATATGTAAAAGCTGGTAACTATAAAGACATTTTCATTTTGGTGCAAATACTTAAAAGGAAAATCTTTATCTTATTCTCCTATGATAATTACTCGGCAGAAAAATTTCGAAGATATACTATGTTCTATTGAAAATGGACCTGTTTTTCTTATAGGATGTAGTGAATGTGCAACAGTATGTCATACAGGTGGAGAAGAAGAAGTTTTAGCAATAAAAAAGGAATTTGAGAAAAAAAATATAAAGGTTTCAGGTTGGGTAATACTTGATCCTGCATGTCATTTTTTAAATGATAAGCGTCTCCTGAAAAACCATAAGAATGAAATTAACCAAGCAGAAAAAATTCTTGTGCTTGCATGTGGTAATGGTGTTCAAACTGTTTCAGAAATTATCGATACTGCTGATGTTATATCTGGTATAGATACATTATTCTTAGGAGAAATTAAACGTTTAGGTGATTTTCAAAAAAGATGCTCTCTATGTGGGGACTGCATCCTAGATTTATTTGGTGGATTATGCCCAATTTCGCGGTGTCCTAAAGAAATGTTAAATGGACCATGTGGCGGATCTATTGACGGTAAATGTGAGATCAGCACTGATTTAGATTGTATATGGGACATTATTTATTCACAATTGAAGAAAAAAGGTCAGTTAGATAGATTAAAAGAAATCAAAAAACCTAAGGATTGGTCAAAATCTACAGAACAGAGGAGGATTCTATAAGATGGGATTTCGAAGTAATTTAGAAAAAGTTCTTTCTGAAGGAAAATTTGCAGTAACTGCTGAAATTGGACCGCCCAAAGGCTCCAATCCTAATAAAATTATTGAAAAAGCTGATAATTTAATAGGTTGCGCTGATGCTTTTAATATTACTGACAATCAAACTGCTGTTGTCAGATTGTCCAGCTTAAGTGGTTGTTTTATCCTACTAAAAATGAAATTAGAACCAATTATGCAAATATCATGTAGGGATAGAAATAGGATAGCTGTTCAAAGCGATGTTTTAGGAGCTTCAGCTATTGGTATTAGAAATATACTTTTTATTACTGGTGATCATCAGTCTTTTGGAAATCATCCAGATGCAAAAGGTGTTTATGATTTAGACTCAATTCAGCTTATTCAAATAGTAAAAGATATGAGAGATAATGGTATTTTTCAGAGTGGGGATAAAATTCTATCTGGTAATCCTAATATTTTCATTGGTGGAGCAGCTAATCCTTTTGCTGATCCTTTCGAGTTAAGAGTGGATCGTCTTGAGAAGAAAATTGAGGCAGGTTCAGATTTTATTCAGACCCAGAGTGTTTTTAATTTGAATAAATTTAATATTTGGATGGATGAAGTTAGGTCAAGAGATCTTGATAAAAGAGTCCATATTCTTGCAGGTATAACACCTCTTAAGTCTCTTAAGATGACAGAGCGTATGAAGTTTCATGTTCCAGGTGTTGATATTCCAAATGATATATATGATAGGATGAAAAAATCAAAAGATCCAAAAAAAGAGGGATACAATATTGCCCATGATTTAATAAGTGAAGTTAAAAAAATAAAAGGAATTCATGGTATTCATATTACTGCTCTTTTTTGGGAGGATATTATTCCTAAACTTGTCAATGAAACTGGTTTATATCCTAGATCTTATTAGACTAATTAAAACAGTAAATTATGTATATTCCTTTTATATAGCGAATAAAAAGTTTTGGGGGATCTTACATCATGGCTAAAAAAAACATGAATAAAATACTAGTAACAGGTGCTGTTGGGCAAATTGGTTCAGAACTAACACTAGCTCTACGGAAAAGATTTGGCAATGATAATGTGATTGCATGTGGTCGGAAGACTAAACCAAGTGATGAACTATTAAATTCAGGACCTTTTGAATTTATTGATATCATAAATAGAGAAACTGTTGAAAAGGTTGTAAAGCAATATGATATCGATACTATCTATAATATGGCAGCAATTTTATCTGCTACCGGTGAAGAAAAACCCCTTCTTTGCTGGAATGTTAACATTAATGGACTTTATAATATAATTGAAATTGCTCATGAATACAATATGACTCGGGTGTTTGTACCAAGTTCTATTGCTGTTTTTGGTCCTGAAACTCCAAGAATAGATACCCCTCAGGAAACAGTTCTGAAACCAAAAACAATGTATGGAGTTACTAAGGTTGCTGGAGAACTTTTAGGTGATTATTATTTTAAGAAATTTGAAATAGATGTTAGAGGTCTTAGATATCCAGGAATCATAAGCAGTGAAACATTACCTGGTGGAGGAACTACAGACTACGCTGTAAATATATTTTATAAAGCAATTAAGAATAAAAAATACACCTGTTTTGTAAAAAAAGACACAGTACTTCCTATGATGTATATGCCTGATTGTATTAAGGCTACAATTGATCTAATGGATACAGAAATTACTAGTCTTAAACATCATTGTGATTTTAATATTTCTTCTATGAGTTTTTCAGCTGGTGAACTTGCTGACGAAATAAAAAAACATATTCCAGAGTTCAGATGTGAATACAAACCTGATTTCAGGCAAGCAATTGCTGATTCATGGCCACAGTCTATAGATGATAAAGCATCAAGAGAAGAATGGGGTTGGAAACCCTCTTATGATCTGCAATCTATGACAAAAGATATGTTAATAAAACTTGGAAATCGGTACAAAGAGGGAAAACTATAATTTGTAACCAGAAAGTTTATTGCGCTTAAACAGATTCTAATAAATTGTGGTGATGATTTATATGCAGAAGTTGGAGGAGATAAAGGAAAATATGAATGGTGATATTGAAGGTATCAAGAAGTTTCTGGGAGACGAAGCAGATCATCTTCTTAATTTTTACAATCCTAAAATTAAAAAGGAATCTTTAAATCTTCCTGGACCTGATTTTGTTGATAGAATTTTTATTGATACTGATAGACCAACAAATGTATTAAGGAATCTAAAATCGATTTTTTATCATGGTCGTCTATCTGGTACAGGCTATCTATCAATCTTACCAGTTGACCAAGGTATTGAACATTCTGCAAATGCTTCTTTTACTCCAAATCCTATATATTTTGATCCAAAAAATATAGTTGAGTTAGCAATCATTGGAGGTTGTAATGCAGTTGCTTCAACTCTTGGTGTTCTTGGATCTATTTCAAGGAGATATGCACATAGGATCCCATTTATAGTCAAGATTAACCACAACGAACTTCTTACTTATCCAAATAAATTTGATCAGATAATGTTTGCAAGTGTTGATCAAGCTTGGGATATGGGTGCAGCAGCAATTGGTTGCACCATTTATTTTGGCTCAGAGGAATCATCACGTCAAATTCAAGAGGTTAGTAAGGCTTTTAGTTATGCTCATGAACTAGGTTTGGCTACTATTCTTTGGTGTTACTTAAGAAATCCATCCTTCAAGGTTGAAGGTGCGGATTATCATACTTCCGCAGATCTTACTGGTCAAGCAAATCATTTGGGTGTAACAATTGAAGCCGATATTGTCAAACAGAAACTTCCAACATTGAATGGTGGTTACATTGCATTGAATAATGATAATGTTAAATTTGGAAAATATAATGATAAAACCTATTCTGAACTATGCTCAGATCATCCAATAGATTTAGCAAGATATCAAATCGCTAATTGTTATATGGGCAGAGTTGGTTTGATAAACTCTGGAGGAGCTTCTGGTGAAAATGATTTTGCTCAGGCAGTAAGAACTGCTGTTATTAACAAACGTGCAGGAGGAATTGGCCTTATTTCTGGTAGAAAGGCATTTCAGAGACCCATGGAGGAAGGAATTCAACTATTGAATGCAATTCAAAATGTTTATCTTTGTAGAGAAGTAACCATTGCATAAATAGCTCTTCTTATCATTTTTTTTATTAAAATTTAGGCATACCAAAATTTATTTATACTAGTTCTTACTATATATAATTTAGGCATGCCTAAAAATTTATAGTGATTAATATGGACGAAAAACCAATACCTCTCACTCAGCTACCAATTAATAAAAGAGGGAAAATAATCGGTTTAGATGGTGGACAAGGATTTCAACGAAGATTAAGAGTAATGGGTATAAAAGAAGGGCAAATAATAAAAATTGTAACAAAACAACCATTTAGAGGACCTCTAACCATTGCAGTTTTTGGATGCCAAATGACATTGGGTAGGGGGATGGCAGATAAAATCACTGTTGAGGTGATTTGATAAAAAGAATTGTTTTGATGGGAAACCCAAATGTAGGAAAAAGTGTGGTTTTTTCAAGACTAACTGGTGCAAATGTTATTGCATCTAATTATCCTGGAACAACTGTTGATTTCTCTAAAGGCAAAATGAGAGTTGAACGAGATACATATGAAATCATTGATGCACCTGGAACTTATTCTCTTGAACCTTCAAATAAGGCTGAAGAAGTTGCTTTAAAAATGCTAGGGGATGCAGATATTGTAATAAATGTAATTGACTCAACAAATCTAGAAAGAAACCTATATTTAACACTTGAGCTTCTTGAGCAAAATAAGCCAATTGTATTAGTACTTAATATATGGGATGAAACAAAGCATCTTGGTATACATATTGACGAAAAAAGGTTACAACAAATTATTGGAGTTCCAGTCGTCACAACTGTTGCTTTAAGTGGTGAAGGGATAAAAAATCTTGTCGCAAATATTAAAAATGCTAAAGTTAACGATAAAATCAAGCCAACAAGTGAAGAAGGACGTTGGATCGAGATTGGAACTATTATAAAAAAAGTTGAAGTAGTCGAACATCGTCATCATACACTTCGCGATAGAATTTCTGACTTAACAATTAAACCTCTTTCAGGCATCCCAATTGCGTTAGGTATTATTTTTATTTCTTTTTGGATTGTTAGATTAATAGGTGAAAATCTAATTATTTATGTTTTAGATCCCCTTTTTGACAATTATTACCTACCATTAATTGAAGGGCTTAGTGAACAGATCGGCCCTGGGACAATTCATATTTTATTAATAGGAGAATATGGGGTACCAATAGATAAAATTGAATCACTTGGGATGCTTACAACAGGGTTGTATATTCCAATTGGTGTTGTCCTTCCATATATTATAGCGTTTTATTTTATGCTATCACTGCTTGAAGATACAGGATATTTACCGCGTCTTGCAACATTAGTTGATAAGGTTTTCCACAAACTTGGAATGCATGGGCATGGCATCGTTCCTGTGTTTCTTGGATTAGGGTGTAACGTTCCTGGAGCTTTATCAACAAGGACTTTAGAAACTAGAAAACAACGATTCATTTCAGCAACACTACTTGCAATCTGTGTACCCTGTATGGCACAACTAGCAATGGTGTTTGGAGTACTTGGAAAGCATGGTATTTTTTACATTGGTATTGTTTTTGTTACACTTACTCTCCTTTACATTATCCTAGGACTGATTCTAAACAGATTTATTAAGGGTGAAAGTCCAGAAATATTTTTAGAAATACCATCTTATCGTCGACCTAGTTTTAAAGCAACGATAAAAAAAACCTGGATGAGAATACGCTGGTTTCTAAAAGAAGCTATTCCTTTTTTATTTCTTGGAGTTCTTATTATAAACATTCTCTATTCAATAGGTATTCTACAATTTATAAGCAATGCATTACAACCTATAATGACAGGTATATTTGGTATGCCTGGCGATGCAAGTATTGCATTAATTACAGGTTTTCTTAGAAAGGATCTAGCAATTGGTATGTTAATTTCTCTAAATATGACTCCATTACAGCTAGTTATAGCTGTAACTATGTTAACAGTATATTTCCCATGTGTTGCTACATTTGCAGTTCTAATTAAAGAATTAGGAATTAAGGATATGATAAAATCTGCTGCTCTGATGTTGGGAGTTGCAACTATTGTTGGTTTTTTACTCAAATTAATATTGTTAGGTGTGTAAAATGAGAAAAAGGACAATAGAAGACTATGTTGAGCTAGTATACGACGTGCAAAAGGGGAAAAAAAGAGTTCATACAAATGATATTGCATCTGCTTTGAACATTAATCCAGCAAGTGTAACTGAAATTTTTCAAAAATTGAGCGCTGAAGGATATGTCAGTTATAAGAAATATAGTGGAATAAAATTAACTGATAAGGGTTTAAATGTTGCTTTGAAGATAAAGAAGAAACATAACACATTAAAGGAATTTTTATTGATTCTAGGAATTGAAAAAAATATAGCTGAAAAGGATGCATGTGAAATGGAACATATATTGCATCCCAGCACTATGAAAACTATAATTAAATTTGTTGAAGTAGTTAAGAAATGTGAGGTAACTCCTTTTTGGTTAGAACGGTTAAAAGAGTATGTTAGAACAGGTAAGCTTTCAAAATGTCCACAGGAATTATATGAATTATGCCAAAACTTCCAAAAAATAAAGAATTAAGAAAAATAATCCTCCAGAACTTAGGAGGATTTTAAACTTTAATCAAGACTAATTGCCTCTTCTGGACACTCATCGACACAGGTACCACAATCGATACAGTTTTCTTTATCAATAGTGGCTTTCTCCTCTACCTTTATTGCATCAACAGGACATGATTCTACACATGATCCACAGGCTGTACATTTATCTTTATCGACTACTGCTACCATGGCTCGGGCATATAATTAACTTATTTTAATAGTTTTCTAGACAATCTAACACACTAGTTTTATAGTTGTTTTTTATTCCTCCATATATTATAAGCGTCGAGGAGAAGAATAATATTTATGAAGCATTCCTTAAAAGTTGGATTGTGTTTTGGTCTTACTTCTGGAATAATTACAACCCTTGGTTTAATGATGGGGCTTTATTCCGGGACTCATTCTCGGCTTGTAGTTATTGGTGGGATGCTAACTATTGCTATTGCTGATTCTATTTCAGATGCTGTAGGAATTCATATATCAGAAGAATCCGAAAACAAACATACAACAAGAGAAATCTGGGAATCAACTTTTTCTACCTTCTGCTTTAAATTTATCGTTGCATCATCATTTATTATTCCAATTATATTAATTGAACTTCAAACAGCGATCTATGTTAGTATTATCTGGGGTTTGTTATTACTTGGCATACTTAGTTATTTTATCTGTAAAGGACAAAAATCAAGGATCTGGGTTGTTATTTTAGAACATTTAAGTATAGCAGTTATAGTAATAATCATAGCTTATTATGTTGGATATTTTATTAATCTAACCTTTGCTTAAATTTAGATAGGTAATTATACATTACTTTTTTATATATAAACTGTGAATTACATAAGTTTTATAAAGATATATTGTATTAGATATGATATGGAGATAAAAGAAATGGAGGACAACCAACAAATTTTGAAAGAATATTTGGAATATAGGCAGTTGATAAACAGAGAAGAAGGAAAAAGAGAACTTGATTACTATGCAGTAACAGAACTAATGAAATATACTAAAAACAAATCACTAATGGATATAACTGAAAAAGATACACAAGATTTCATAAGAAACCAAAAAACAATGGGAACAAGAACAACATATGGCGCTCATCTAATATCATTCTTTAGATGGTTACATAAACTGGATAAAAGGGAACGACCACAATGTATGAAATGGTTTGAGTTCCCCACCGCTGATTTAATAGCGAAAAACAAAGACCCAGATGTTAAAAAATATCTGATAACTGATGAGGAATACAAGAAACTACAACAGAACATTAGACATGATATGAAATGGTCTGCGTTGTTTGAAACAATCTACCTGTGCGGTGGTAGACCTGATGAAGTAAACAATATGACTGTTGGTGATGTAGAAGAAGATGATGATGGTAAAGTAATTGTAACCTTAATGAAAAGTAAAACAATTCCTCGTAGGATTCCTTTACCAAATATACCATTACGATTAAAGAACTGGCTTACTGCTCATCCTTTAAAAGATGATAAAACTGCTATATTGTTTCCATCTGGGCATCATGGAAAATTTAGTAGACAGATGGCTACAACAGCGATAAATGATAAACTTAACCTTATCAAGAAACAGACAGGTATCAAATCAACAATTTCACCTAAATCTTTTAGGAAAACCCGTGCAACTATTATGTTCAGTAGTAGAAACCCGACTTATGATGATACCGAGATTGGTAAGTTCTTCGGTTGGAAACCTCATACTGTTATAATGAGAAGGCAGGAATATGACCTACGAGATTTTGATGACCTTAAAAACAAGATACAGGGTAACATACAAAATGGTGAAACATTTGATATAGTGAAACAGGAAAGAGATACATTGATTAAGAAACAAGCGGGACAGATTCAACACCTACAAGAAGAACTAAAATACATGAAAATAGTCCTTGAGAAGTTCGCAGAAAGAGAAGAAAGCATCGAAGCTGAAAGGAAGGTGATAAAATAATTCCCTCTTTTTCCAACATCCTTTTTTTCTCATTTTTTACAGCTTTTGCTGTTTTTTATTCGGATAAGGTTTGAGCGAAATAAAGTAGTATCCTTAAATGTCGATTAGGAATATGTTTTTTGATTACATCGATAAGATAGTATCGTTCAAAAGCATACTTACCTTTAGGCAATAAAACATAGAAATCATAGCCCGTTTTATCCTTTAATCTATCTATAAGTCCTAGCTTTTTTAATGTTGTTAGATGATTACCTAAACAAAATGAAGATTTGAATTTAGATGTATACTTATTTTTTATCCAGTCTATATTCGCCAACTCCATAATTTTTTTATATTCTTTTTCTGATACGATATTTTTCTCTTTTGCATCTTTTAACATTTTCATCATATCTTTTTTGAGAGGGGTTTTAAACGATGGTGTTAATTTTCCTTTAGTCCCATCATCAAATCCTTCAACAAAAATAAGGTTAAGATGATGTTTTTTAAGGTATTTATCCATCAAAGTATAATCATAAATCACATTCAAAATATCAATATATTGAGGTTTTTTCCCAGAAAATATATCATCTACATTCATTTTTCCTCTTGCTTTTTTTCCCATGTGTCGTTCTCCTTTACGAAGTTATAATGCTTTTGCGTTATGTAATTATAAGTATACAAAATCTATATTAAAATGTTATGAATAAGAACACACATCAATTGCCTATTGTTCTCAACAATTCGCAATATGATTTTTTGAAGAGAGAAGCCCAAAGCAGAAGCTCGACAATGGCGGGGATAATAAAACATCTACTTGCCGACTACATGAAGGATATGGAGAGGAAATAATGACTCCTCTTGAACAGCGGGGGTTGCTATGAATGACTTCCCCATCTGTATCTATTTTGCTTGGGATATTTCCCTAGATAAACCAACCTGTTTAAAATCCATGTTCTT
>DAOVGR010000044.1 GCA_030672305.1 Thermoplasmatales archaeon
GATATTATAGAAAATGATTTTTTTTGGCAGGGTGTAAAGCATACTTATTCTCCAGAGTCCTTAAATAAATATGAGTTAGTAAATTTAATATCTAAAATTTATAATTTAAATGTAAAGGTAATACAACACGAAACTGAAATACTTTGTGATAGATCTTTAACTTCTATAAGAAAAGAAATTGTTATAGATATACCATCTTTAGAGATACAAATTAATGAAATGAAATCATTTTGTTTGTAAAGGAGATATTAATGAACACACGTAAACTAAAAATAATTTCTGGATCGTCTAATCCAGTGCTAGCAACTAAGATTTGTGATAACTTAATGGAATGCGATGGGGTTGTTGATACTACAATTGGTAACTTTGCAGACGGGGAAAGTAAGATAGAAATACATGAGGAAGTTAGGGGTTGTGATGTATTTGTAATTCAATCAACATGTAAACCAGTAAATGATAATATTATAGAATTATGTTTAATTTTAGATGCACTGAAAAGGTCAAATTGTTGGAGGATAACCGCTGTTCTTCCATATTATGGTTATGCTAGACAAGATAGAAAAGTTAAACAGCAAGTTCCAATAAGTGCAAAGGCAATAGCAAATATTATATCTATATCTGGAGTAGATAGAATTGTGACTGTAGATTTACATGCTGGACAAATACAGGGATTTTTTGATATACCTGTTGATAATTTATATGCAAGCCCTATATTTATTAAACATATATTATCTACTTATACCGGTAATATTGATAATTTAGTGATGGTTGCTCCAGACATGGGCAGCACAGATCGTACAAAAGCTTACGCAAAACGAATTGGTTGTAATATGGCGATAGTTTATAAAAGAAGAGATAAACTTAATCAAATAGAAGAGATGATACTACTTGGAGATGTTGAAGGAAAAGATGCGATAATTATTGATGATATGGTAGACAGTGCTGGTACACTTGTTAGTGCTTCCGATATTATATTGGATGCTGGTGCGTTGTCTATTAATGCATATTGTACACATCCTGTTTTGTCAGATCCTGCAATAGAAAGATTAAATAAATCAAAGTTTAATTCGGTGTATGTTACAGATACAATGCCACTAAATGAAAAATCTCTTGCTTGTAATAAAATTGAAGTAATAGAGATAGCGGAACTTATGAGTAAGGCTATATATAATATACATCATGAAAATAGATTGTGTGAGTTGTTTGTTTAAAATAGTTTATTATGATGTTTGGAGAAGGAAATGAATCTTGAAAATATAGAAATTGTAGTAAGTGAAATGGACGGTGTTGTAACTGAACATCTTTCTGGTATGGGCGAGCTGAATGTAACAATGTTCAAACAATACTATATGAAGGATTTTGATGCTATTAATCAAATTAAATCTAGTTGTAATTTTGTGTTTTTGTCAAACGATGCATCAATCAGTTTATCTATGTGCAGAAAGAAAAATATACCTTTCTATTATGCTGAAAAAAATAAGAAAGATATTTTAGTACAAATTTTAAGGCGTTATAATTGTACCCCAGAAAATCTATTGTATGTAGGCTGTTCTTATTCTGACCTTGATTGTATGAAATTAGCAGAGTTTTCTTTATGTCCTGAAGACTCTGTATCACAAGTAAAAAATATTTCAGACTATGTAGCACCTCTGTATGGTGGTAGCGGTGTATTATGTCATGTTTATGATATACTACAAGAATCTTTTGTTAAAAAAATAAATAAGTTATAGGAAATTAATTTATGGGTACATCTTATTACAACGTATGGACAAATGATCCATTTATATATAAGTCAACCATCTCTGGGGTTAATGTGTATGATTTAGGAGGAGACCTCCTATCTATACTTGGGTTTATAGACTATGAAAATACCAGCGGTGTGTGGGCAGATGATAATTATGTATATATAGCTACGTCTGTTTCTGGAATTTATCGTTGTGATGTATCTACTGTTACTGGAACAGTTACTTTGACCCCATATAAACAATACCCAGAAATTACTAGTAATTATGTATACTATATACATGGAGGAGGCGATTACCTGTGTGCCACTACTGCCTCTGGTGTCGATCATTATGATTTAACTACAGGTTCTGGTATTAGCACGACAATATCTGGTATAAGTAAGTGTTTTCAGACAGAGCGAGGAGAATTTTATTACTCTTATAATCCATCTGATGCTGATAAAGAACTGCATGTTGTTTATGATAATACAAATAATTGGACTAGAGAAGCACTAGGTTATGTTTATGTAGTAGAAAACAATATTAATGATATACATGTAACAGAAACAACATCAAGATATAATAATGGAAATGTACTTTTTTTAGCTACCAGTAGTGGTGTTGTTGTTATTGAGGAAAAGCCAGGTGATGAGGAGAATAATAATTATAAATATTATTATATAAACACTTGACAAATCAAATTTAGTGATTATGTTTAAGTAGAGGTTGTTGTAAAGGACTAAAAAAAAGGATAGGAGAAGTTATGATTATTAGACGGGAATCAAAGGCTGGAGCTAATGACTTAAATGTTGTATATAGGCCATGCACGATAGATGAATTGCTTGGGAATGAAACAAACAAAAGAATTATTAAAAACTCTCTTGATAACGACAAAATACCACATACTTGGTTGTTTACTGGGTATCCTGGTTGTGGAAAAACAACAGTGGCAAGAATAATAGCTTTAGGTTTAAATTGTGAAAAGAATGGTGTATCTTCTACACCATGTTTAGAGTGCAGATCCTGTAAATCTATATTAGATGGAAATAGTATAGATGTCAAAGAAATAAATGTTGGGCAATCTGGTGGAAAAGATTATGTGGACTCTATTGTTAGAGATCTTTCTTCGTCCCCTTTTAATTCTAATGTTAAGGTTTTAATTTTTGATGAAGCACATGAATTAACAAACGCTGCTAAAGATTTATTATTAAAACCAATAGAAAATGGATATGATCATGTTTATTTTATTTTCTGTACAAATCAACCTGAAAAATTAAGAAGCAAAAAGAAAGATGCTGGGGAAGCGTTTTTAGATAGGTGTAATATACTTAATTTTGATAGAATAGGTACTGATTTAATTACAGGATTACTACTTAACATATGTGAGTTTGAAGGTGTAAATTATAACGTTGATGTTTTAGAGTTTTTATCAGAAGAAAGTGCTGGTGTTCCACGTAATGCTATTGTTTGGTTGAACCAAATAATAACTGAAAGTTCTTGGACAGTTAGTGTAGCAAAAGAAATTTGTGGGGTGTTGGTTGAAGATAATGATCCACAAATTATAGACCTGTGTAGAAGTTTAAATATTGGTAGTTTTAAGAAAGCAATAACACTTTTTGTTGGTATGAGAAATGTAAATGTGGAGTCTATTAGAATCGCAGTAACAGGTTATTTTGTTAACTGTTTAAAAAGATCAAAGAAAGTTCAAGAAGCCAGAAAGTTTTCTTTAATACTCGATGTATTAACACCTCCAATATATGAAGTAGGAAAGTTGGCAGAGAATAGGTGGTATAACTATATGTTTAAAGTTACAGATATTATTAATGACGTTTCTGGGAGGGGTTAATGGAAGGTTTTATAAAAACTACTGAGGCTAAACTACCAGACCCTAATTTTGAATACATTACAACTGTTGAAGATGCAAGAAGGGTATTAAATACTCTTGATAAATATGAGGAGCATTATATAGATACTGAAACAACCGGTCTTGACCCATACAAAGCAAAAATATCATTGTTACAAATAGGTACAGTGAATAACATATTTGTATTTGATACAAGGTATGATACAGACCATAGTGATATACATCCAGATGTTATAAAACCACTGTTGGTTGATAAAAGTAAATCACGTGTTCTTCAAAATGCAGCCTATGATATGAAGGTAATAAGAGTTAACTGGGGCTATTACTTAGAAAATATATATGACACAATGTTAGTTGAACAGTCATTACATTTAGGGTTGGGGTTTGTTAAGGCAAGTTTAGATGCTTTGGTTTTAAGATATATAGGGGTATCTATGGAAAAGGAACCGCGTGGTACTTTCATAGACTATAATCAAAAGTTTAGGGATTTTCAATTACGATATGCAGCTAATGACGTAGCAGTACTGCCTCTTATAAAAGATTTACAGAAGTTTAAATTGAAAAAAGAGAATCTTGAAGACGTAGTACAGCTGGAGTTTGACTTTTTAATTCCTCTTTGTGAAATGGAATTGAATGGTATTAAAATAGACACTGATAAGTGGCGTACAATAATGGGGGATGTGGCGGTAGATAGGGATAAAACGAAGGTGATAATTCAAGAGGTTTTATCACAAACAGAAGACCAGAATACTCTATTTGGTATGTCGTTGTTGAATGTAGATAGTAATACACAATTAAAGAGTGCCTTAAATAAATATGGTATAGACATAAATAGTACAGCAGCAGATGTTTTATCAAATTATAAAGGGATTCCAGTAATAGATGCTATATTAGACTATAGAAAAGCTGAGAAATTAATTAGTACATACTCAGAGACATTGTTGAGTAAGATTAGTTCAGTAACTGGTAGGTTGCACACAGGCTTTAGGCAGCTAATTTCAACTGGGCGTATGTCAAGTAATACTCCAAACTTACAGAATATTCCACATGACCAAAAATATAGAAGTTGTTTTATTGCTGAAGAGGGGTATTCTTTAATAACATCAGACATGTCAAGCGCTGAATTACGAATAATTGGTAATTTATCTGGTGATCCCATGTTCCAAGAGTGTTTTAAAACAAAGATAGATTTACATACAAAATCAGCATCAGAAATATTTGGGGTGCCGATGAGTAAAGTTGATAAGAAGATGAGGGACTCATGTAAGGCACTTTCGTTTGGTTTAATGTATGGTTTATCTGAGCATGGTCTTGCAAAAAGGTTAAAAATCACAGAAAAAGCAGCAAAAAAACTTATAGAAAATTATTTTTCTGTGTTTAAACATGTAAAAAAATACTTAGATAATTCAGCAAAATTTGCTTTATTATATGGGTATAGTGAGTCTATATCTGGTAGAAGAAGATATTATAGTAAGCCTGAAAATGATAATCCTGATAAAAATAAAATATTATCCAGTATAAAACGACGTGCTATGAATATGCCTATACAGGGAGCTAATGCAGATACTCTGAAGAAAGCCTGTATTTTTTTATACTCCAGATTAGTAGAAAAAGGGTATGAAGCAAAGATTTTGTTGAACGTTCATGATGAAGTAGTTATAGAAGTAATAGACGAGCAGAAGTATGAAGTAGCAAGAGTAACTGAGCAAGCAATAATAGATGGGTTTGGTTATTTTTTTACTGATATACCGATGGAAACAGATGCATGCATTGGTCCATGTTGGTTGAAGGGCCCATGTGATTGTGGCTTTAGTGAAATGAAGTTTATACCTGATGAAAAATATAAAACAAAGTTGGTTTGTGGTAAGTGTGGTAAAGAACAATAATATATACTAACAATAGAGAGGTAACTATAGTGAAAGATTTTTTAAAAACAATATTTACAGATGCAGGCGAACACAGGAATTATTTAAAAATATTATTTACAAAAACAAGTAAACACGCAATAATTCCTACCTATGCAAAAGATGGGGATTGTTGTTGTGATTTATATGCAATAGAGGACGTTCTTATAAAGTCAAACCAAAGAGTGTTGGTTGATACTGGTATTGCAATTGAGCTACCTTCAGGGTTTGAAGCACAGATTAGACCTAGATCTGGTAATGCGTGGAAACATGGTATAACCGTGCTAAATACCCCAGGTACAATAGATGAAGGTTTCAGAAATAGTCTTAAAGTCATATTAATTAATCATAGTAATAAAGATTTTCTTGTTCTAAGAGGGGATAGAATAGCACAAATGAAATTTAGCCCTGTTTATACAGGTGTTTTTGTTGAGGTTGATTCTTTAAGCTCTACAGAACGTGGTATTGATGGGTGTGGTTCAACAGGAAGATAGTTGGGGATTAAAAGAAATTACTGGAGGTAAATATTTTAATATGAATGGTGCAGATGAACTTTCTAAAATAGCAGATATAAGTGAATTTTCAAAGGAAACTTTTGAATTTACAAGTAAGATGGGGTGGACTAAAAATTGGATAAAAGGTGGTTGTTATATACATTTAGAAGCTTCAGAATTTATAGAGGCTTTAAGAGGTAAGGGCGATCCTATTGATGAACTAGGTGATTTGTTAATTACTATACTTTCAGTGTGTGAAAATTATAATATTTCTATAACAGATGGAATAGACGCAGCTAGAAGAAAGATGAATAAAATTATGGTGTTGGGGGAACAATATGATAAATAAGTTTAAATTAATAAATTTCGAAGATGTTAAAGATACTACAACAGAAAAATATTTTTCTGGTGAAAAATTTGCAGTTGACATGTTCGATGCAAAATATTCGCATATAAAAGAAGATGGTGAAAAAGAAACACCAGCAGAAGTCTTTTTGAGAATAGCCTATGAATTGTCAAGGTTTGAAAAGTCCAAAGATGAACAAAAACATTATTGTGAAATGTGGTTTTCTTTACTGTGGGCTGGATGGTTTAGACCTGGCGGTAGTATAATGCATGGTGTTGGTAGTAGCTCTAAAGTATCTTTGAATAATTGTACAACAATCCCTTTGAATGGTGATTCTTTAGAGGAAATAAATAATTGTGATTATAATGTAATGAAATGTGCAGCTTTTAGACAAGGTATAGGTGTAGATGTTAGCGAATTAAGACCACGCGGTGCAGAGGTTAATAACGCTGCAAATAAATCTACAGGTATAGTTCCATGGGTATGTAAAATTGTTGACAATGGTAAATATGTAGGCCAAAGTGGAAGGATGCCAGCACTTTTGATGTCATTAAAAGTAGATCATCCAGATGTTGAAGAATTTATTACTGCTAAAATGAAACAAGGAGTTATAGAAAACGCAAATATTTCAGTACAGATTACTAATAATTTTATGGATGCAGTAGAAAATGATGAAGACTGGGAATTGCATTTTGATTTTTCTGGGGATTCAAAATATGAAACTATTATTAAAACAGTTAAAGCAAAAAAAATATTTAATTTGATTGCAAAGACCGCACATGCATCAGCAGAGCCAGGTGTTCAGTATATAGATCTTATGAAAAAAGGGTCTATGGTGCAGTGTGTAGCAAACGTTACTGGTGATAAAAAGTATGAAATAATAAGTACCAACGCTTGTTCTGAAAAACCACTACCAGCATTTGGGGTTTGTAATTTATTGTCCATTAATATGGAAATGTTCTCTACCAATTCTGATGAATATAAAAAAGAATTAGAGTTCATTGTACCCTACTTAGTAAGACTTTCTGATAATGTTGTAACATACGAATTGTCAAACAACTTATCTCCTGTACCAGAACAAAGAATTATGGTGGAGTCTTTACGTGAGGTAGGTATGGGGGCAACAAATATACATGGTTGGTTTCTAAAACAAGATTTGGCTTACGATTCAGGTAAAGCAACGAAGATTGCTGAAGATTTTTTCAAATACTATGCATATAATGTATTTAAAACATCTGTTGCATTAGGTAAAGAAAAAGGAAACTCCCCAGCATTTGACATGGTTAAAGATAAAAAAGAATTTATGAATTCAATTTATTTTAATAACATTATAACTGAATTTTTTGATGGTGACGTTTCTAAGATAAAGACTATGAGAAATATGGCACATATGAGCATTGCACCAACAGGGTCCCTTAGTAATTCTTTTCCTACCCCATGTGTATCCTCTGGAATAGAGCCAGTTATAGGACTATACTATTGGAGAAGAACAAGGGCAGTTGAAAATGGTATTTATGTACATTATTTTGTAATTCCTAATATGCTTAAGAAATATATTTTAAGTAAACTTGATAAAGGGTCAGATGATTATTTAACACTTATGAAGTTTTCTGGATCTGAACGGGACGAAGATGGTACTATTGGTAAAGAGCTAATAGAGATTATTAATAAATATATTCCTGCAGGATTTTTTAAATTTGCGCACGAAATAGACTATAAAAAGAAAATAAATCTCATGGCTTCAGTTTATAGATGGGTAGATGCGGCTATATCTTGCACATATAACTTACCAAGTACTTCAACACCTGAGGATGTGGAGGCAATATATATAGATGCGTATAAAAAAGGAGTACGTGCGGTTAGTGTTTATGTTGATGGATCACGTGAGGGAGTTCTAATTTTTAATGACCCAATAGCTAATAGAAGTAAATTTGAAAGAAAAGTGAATATTTGTAACAAAAGACCAGAATCTATACAGATAAATTGTGCTCCAAAAAGACATGATGTGTTGGAATGTAATATCCATCAAATTTCAATAAAGGGTGAAATGTGGACAGTATTGGTAGGGATGCTTTATGATATACCTTTTGAAATATTTTGTGGGCAAGCAGAGGATTTATATATACCAAAAAATTGTAAGAAAGGCAAGATACTTAAAAAAGGGCATGGTAAGTACTCATTGGAGATTATGATTAGAAGGTCTCCAGTAGAATATAAAGATTTAGCACAAGTACTTATGACTGATGAGGAACGTTCTTTGACTAGATTACTTAGTCTTAATTTGCGGCATGGTGTTCCTTTACAGTTTATATCTGAACAACTTAAGAAATCTAATGGGGGTATAACTACATTTTCTACAGCCATTTCAAGAGTACTGTCTCATTATATTAAAAATACAGACTATGTGTATAAAGACGGTGAAAAGAAATGTCCTGGATGTGGTAATAGTACTATGATCTTTAAAGGTGGGTGTTTTGAATGTGTAGAATGTGGTTATTCTAAATGTGGATAAGGAGAATGTAATGGAATTAAATTTAGGATTTGATTTAGATGAGGTGGTTGTTAATCTTACTGATAGGCTTGAAAAATATATAAAGGATACTTATGATATTTATTGGCCAGCAGAGTATTTTATTGAATATAGTATTATGGGTGGTACATACAATGAAGATATGGAACTTAATAAAGAAATGCAGAAAGATTTGCTTAAAGTTGTTAATTCACCGGAGCTTCAACTTACAGCTAAGCCATTCGATGGAGCAAAAGAAGCACTTTTATTATTGAAAGAAGCCGGACACAAAATATTTTTTATTACATCAAGACCAGAAACAAATACAGATAGTACTTTGGAATGGTTGAAAAATAATAATATTCAGTTTGATAGTTTAGAGGTAATAGGACGTGATAAGGAAAAGGGGTTTTATGGTAATAAATTAGATCTAGATATGTTTGTTGATGACTTAGAAAAACATTTAGTTTCGATGTCTAATCATAAGAAAGAATGGAGCAAAGGGCTTTTGTTGTTTGATAGGCCTTGGAATACAAAGGATACTAGTTTTAATAGGGTTGATGGTTGGAAGGAAATAATGGATTATGTTGAAAATAAAACTTGACAAATGGAAATTAATGATTATATTGTAAGAAGGAAAGAACAGTAATTTATGATTTAGAGTAGCACACTTGTGCAGGAGAATTATAATGTTTAAAGTAAGATGTAATGTATGTTCAAATGAAAAGGGTGGATTTTGTACAATAAAAAAAGTTAAGGTGCATGCCAATAAAAAACGTAAATGTGATGATTATATATATGACTCATCTAAACTTAAAGTCAAAAAAAAGATTCCTACAGTACGTATAGGGTATGCTGAAGAACAGGATGATAGACGTAGAGCTAAGGAGCATTTGAAAGAATTGAAAAGATTAGTTAATACTAAACAAGGGCAAAAGACAGCACAGAATTTAGGGTTGGGAGATTTTGATAGCACCGCTGTTGGTACAAACATTAAACACCCATTAACAGGTGATTTATCAAGATTTACTACAACAGCTTCTAAGAAGGATTAAGTATGAAGTTGTGTATTAAATGTGTTAGTTGTAATAAGTAAACTATTTAATAATGATTATAAGAAGTAACTATGAATTTTCCAACATATAGTATAGAAGATGAAATAAAAGCTAAAGGGTTTAAATATATAGCAGGGGTAGATGAGGTTGCTCGTGGTACGTTTGTAGGCTCTGTTGTCGCTGCTGCTGTGGTAATTCCAGATGATTTTATTACAAAGTTGATGTATAAGGTTAATGACTCAAAAAAACTATCCTCAGCGAAAAGAGAAGAATTATATAAGATAATTACAGATAATTGTGATTATGGTATAGGAGAAATTTCTAATGAAGAGATAGATCGTATAAATATACTTGAGGCTACACGATTGGCCATGTATTCGGCTTTAGATAAGTTAGATAGGGTAGACTATGCATTGGTAGATGGGAACTTTAAATTAGCTAATATAAATGTTGCACAACAAAAGAGTATAATAAAGGGTGATTGTAAAAGCATTTCAATCGCTTCAGCCAGTATAATTGCAAAGGTTACGAAGGATAGAATTATGCATCAGTTGCATAAAGAGTACCCTATGTACGGTTGGAACACTAATATGGGGTATGGTACAAGCAAACATATGGAAGCAATTAAAAAATATGGGATTACCGTTCATCATAGAAAAAGTTTTAGGATGAAATTATGAATTATTTTTATTCAGCTGGTGTTATGGGGTATGGTACTGGAAGGTTTTGGCATAAAGCATATAATTTTCCTAATTTTACAAGGGTTACAAAAACTTTAACAATGGTTTCTAAAGTAGGACACCCATTTGCTGTAATTAAGGTTGGTAATACAGTGTGGAATAAGGTTTCATTGCATAATATGGGTATTTGGAATTGGTACTATAAGAACTATGTTGGTGAAGTAAATATTATAGTGTCTATTGCCGGAATGGACTCAGAAATTGCTTTTATGCTTAATAGGTTTTTAAATGAGGTACATATTTCAGGAGTTGAGTTAAATTTTTCATGTCCGAATGTAAAGTCTTTTAAAAATAAAAGAATACCTTTATCGAAAGTACCTTTGTATTTAAAACTAAATTATCTACAAGACCCATATGACTATGATTTAGATAAAATTACAGGTATAAGATTAAACTCTGTTCCGAAATTTTCCGGTGGTATATCAGGAAAGGCAGCACAGAAATATAATTGGCCATGGATTGAGAAGTTTAATAAGGAAGGTTTAAACGTTGCCGGTTGTTCCTGTAATACTGTAGAGGATTTAAAACACATGGAAGACATTGGTTGTAAAGAGATTGGACTTGGTTCAATTGTTTTAACTAACCCACATTTAGTAGAAACATTGAAGAAAAAATAATGAAATTCAAATGTGATTGGTGTAAAGCCGAAAATAAAATTGAGGGTATGGTATCTTCTGCTGAGATACCAGTTGTTTGTTCTGAGTGTGGAACTAAACTAGGTTATATAGATTATAGAGATTTAAACGATTTAATAAAAGAACTTAATTATTGGAAAAATGCCTATAAACGGTGTTCGAAATAGTATGAATTTGAATTATACTTTTTATGGTAACATCACTAAAAACTATGGTTGGGAGTTAGATTTTTTTAGAAAAGTAAGACGTTTTAGTGATGGTATATCTTTTTTTGATTTTAAAATTGAGTGGGACAGATATAAATCAGAGCACACTCCAAGATTTTGTATAGGTTTGTATTTGTTAAACCTTAAATTGTTTGAATTTAATATTTATTATTTATTTCACAGGTATAATTATGAGTAAACCATTATTTGAAAAATACAGAGATTTATTTCCAGACAATACAATATTAGTTGGATATAGAGGGAGTATAGCACATAACATGTATATTCCTAATACAGATCCAAAGAGTATTGATGATGTAGATTTGATGGGAGTTTTTCTGGCTCCTGTTGAACATTATATAGGTATTACTAAAACAAGAGAGACTGTAGAAAGGTTTGTAGGTAAGTATGATGTTGTAAGTTATGAATACATAAAGTTTGTTAAACTATTATTAAAATCTAATCCAAATGTTATATCTTTGTTGTGGATAAGAGAGAACCATTACCTAGAAAGCTATGATTATGGTAAGATACTAGTTGATAATAGAGATTTATTTGTTTCAAAAGAAGCATATAAATCCTTTACTGGGTATGCTTACGCACAGTTAAAAAAGATGGAAAAGTTTAATTTCAATGGGTATATGGGTAAGAAAAGAAAAGCCCTTGTTGATAAGTTTGGGTATGATACAAAAAATGCAAGTCATTGTATTAGGTTACTTAAAATGGGGGTAGAGTTTTTAACAACAGGTGAGTTGAATGTATTTAGAGATGACGCTCCCATGTTGTTGGAGATTAAAACAGGTAAGTGGAAATTAGAGCAAGTAAAAGAAGAGGCTAAACGTCTTTTTATTTTAGCAGATGAGGCTTACGTTAGATCTAAAATTCCTGATAAGCCTAAGTATAACGAGGTTGAATCTATAGTTAAAGATGTTATGTATGATTACATAGTAAAGAGACATGTGGTATAAAATAATGGAAAAACAACTAGAATGGAAAGAAGTAAATGTAAACTTTGCTGGATGTATTGATGCAGAATCACTCCCCATCACTTGTGTGTGTGGTTATGGCGATTATTGGGAATTTATTATTTCTATTTATAAAGACGATCCTTATAAATGTCCTAAATGTGGTAGAGAATATTATTTTAAGAACGATATTACTGTTTTTGTATCGGAGGGTAATTAATAAGGGGTTTATATGATTAAAATTATTAAACAAAAAGTAAACACGATTTATTATAAATGTGAGAGTTGCGGAGCTAAGGGGATGTGTACAATTAAGCCTACAAAAGAAGATACCTCTATAATAGTTATAGAAATAACATGTCAAGGGTGTAACGAGGTACAAAGGGTTACTTTTGTCCAGTATAACTCTGAAGAAAATAAAAGATCTTTATTGAATAATTTAAATGACTTTGATATATCGTGGGTATTAACTAAAAACGAAGAAGCTTTTAATTATGATGAATAAAAATTTTTTTGTAATAAATCTTATTATTGTACTATAATATAATTAAGGTGAGGTAGATCCTCACAATAAAATAATTTATTATTTATAGGAGGGTAGTAAAATGGCAACTACATTTTTTAACACTTTTCAAATACCACAGACAGGGGTTGAGGAGCCGGATCTGGATGTCCAAACCAGAACTGATGTAAACGTACCTATTAGACGTTCTCTTGATATGAAAGTTTCAAACTTTGGATCGTTGGCAGTAGGCGCAGTTATGGGCACTGACTACACTAGAATTAATCTTGGATTTATGGCAAAAGATGATTCGTCAGATTGGAGTGCTATAGTACCAGAATGGCAGTTTGCAGAGAGAAATGAGAACCCACTGATTGTTGGTAGCACAGTTAGGTACACCCGTGATGATCAGTTTATTAGGATGGGCATGTCAACCATAGCTGGTGCTCAAATAGATGAACCAAATTTTGATGTTATGGATACGAATGTAATCACTGCTGAAGGTATGGTGGCCTTTAATGATGCTTCTGCGATGGAATTGAATTGGCCGACAGAAGGTTTTCGTACATTTGGTGGGAAGTATGATTTTCTTCCATATGTAGGATAATATTTAACGATGCATACTTTTTGTGATTGTAAAGACTTTATTAAATTACTTGATCAAGATAGGAAAATATTTATTGAGGATCCTGTATATGGTGTGGTTCTTTTATGGACAGAGTTGACTGAAGAAAAAGGGTACACACAAGTTCATAGATATGGTATTCCTATCTCATTTTGTCCCATGTGTGGAAAACTGTTAAATAAAAATTAAATGGAGCATTTTACCGATGAATCATGATCAGGATGTTATAAAGGAAATAAAAAAAATGCAGTTTGATGGGTTTAAAGGGAATATAATTAATAGTGAGATAGATACTATAAGAAAAGATTGGTTTAAACATGTACTTCTAAACATAGAAAAACTATACTGTATTGAGGAAGAAAGTAGAAAAGAGAATACTGATAGTTTACAAATGTTAAGGGATGATATAAAGGAACTTACAGAGATGCATAATGAGGGAAAAAATAAAGTTTTAGTAAACGCAAATATAAACCCAGCAATAAAAGCGGTTGTGTGTGGTGCTTTAGCTGGGTTTATTGGCGGTGTTACTGTTGTTTTAATATCGTATGTTATTAATACGAGTTTATTTAAATAAAATCTTGTATTTATTAGAGGAAGATTATAGTAATGGAAACTGAATTAGAAAGACTTATAGAACTTACAGAAAAGTTAACAAGGGATGGATATTTAAAGAGTCAAACTAACGAATGGGAATATGTATTAGACTCTATTCCAGACTGTATATATATTACAAACACTAATAAGTATGTTAGATTTATTAATAGAAAATTACAATTTCATCTTGGAATAAGTGATAAGGAAGATGCCTATACAGAAACTTGTTTTTCATTGTTAGGAAACAAAGAGTGCCTTAATGGATCTTATAAAACTGAAAAAGAACTACTTGAATGTAATGAGGACTCTGAAATAATCTTTTTGTCTAAATTAAATGGGTGGTTTAAAAGTAATGTATCTCCTATTTATTCTAAAGCTGGGAGACTTTTAGGGTATATATGTGTATTAAAAGAAGCAACTGAAAGAAAAATGTCTGAGCAGTTTGCTATGGAAAGACAAAAAATGCTTGATACTATATATGTTTCAGTGCCAGCAGGTATAGTGGTAATAAAAGAAAATGATCTTATGTTAAAGTTTGTTAATAATTCCCTATTAAACCTCACTGGGTATTCTGAGAAAGACTTATTAAAAAGTTCAGTACGCAAATTATTTGTGTCAGATTTATCTGCTGATAAAACATTTAATCTAATAAATAAGAAGGGATATACAAAGGGTAGTATTACAATAGAAACTGTTTGGAAAACAAAAACTGGAGTAAAAGTAGATATATTGATTAATGTAATTAAAACTACTGGTACTTATAATATTATATTTAATGCTATAGATATAACAGCAGTAAACCGTGAATAGAGAGTGTTCTGTAATCAAGCATTCCACTATTTAGGAGGATTAATGCCAAAAGATTTTATGGATTGTGTGAAAAACAAAGGAAGGGTGGTAACAAAAAGTTTGAAGGGAAATAAGTATGTTAAAATTTGTTATGGTAAGGATGGTAAGTCTTATACCGGTGAGGTAAAATTAAAGAAGAAAACTAATGCTATTAAGGATAATAAGATAAATAAGGAGAGGTCTTATATCAAACATGCAAAGGCTCAAGCAGCAGATTTGTTAAAACTTAAAGAGTATTTTGATAAAAACAATTGTAATTAAAATGGAGGAAAAGGATTGATGAGTAGGTTTATAGATGTAGATGATAGTATAGTTGAGATATTTTTAAATACATTAGAAGAAAGATTTCCGAGTTTAATCCAATTGAAAATTAAGCTAATTTTTGATACTAAAAAAAGGGTTAAACAAGGAAAAATTTGTTTGGCGTGTGTAGAATTAGCTAACGATAAGATTAAATACTTTTCAAAAGATGATATAGCAACGGAAGGTTACGATGTTGTAATTATTTTTGATAGAAAAGCGTGGGAACTTGCTAATGAGTCTGATCGAAAAAGGATTATGTCGCATGAACTACGTCATATTCTTATTAATGAAAAGGGGGAAGTTAAACTTATTCCACACGATGTATCTGATTTTGTAATTGAACAAAAATTAAATAAAGATGATATTGAGTGGGCAAGTAGATTGGTTACTCTTGTAACTGATATATATGAACAAGAGAAGGAAATGGGAAAACATCAAAAAAAGGAGAAGAAATAATGGCTGAGAATACTAATAAGGATGAAGCAGTTAAAGATTTAAGTGGTATGTCAAGTGAGGATAAGGAAGCGGCATGGATGGATTCTGTACGTACAGGTGTAAATTCACTTCTTGATGCCTATCTCCCAATTTCAAAAATCGGTTATGTTGGAATACATTATACTCCAGACAAGACAAAAGCTGATGCTGTAGTAATATCAGTAAAGTTTGAATTTGATAAAACAATTGATACAACTAAACAAATAGTTAGTTAATAAATAATTGGTGTGGTGATTTTTCAACACAACCACAGCGATATCTGAGGGTGTATAATATGATAGATGTACTTATAGTTGATGATGATGAGGCGTATAATGAATATTTAAAAATTATTTTGGAAAGAAGTAAATATTCTGTAAAGGTAGCAACATCAGCAGAGGAAGTTCTTTCTTATTTTGAAAAAGGTATGTTTAAATTACTGATTTTAGATTTAGGCTTGATGGGCATGCATGGGGTTGCTTTATGTGTTAAGCTTAGAGAGAAAGACAGTGATGTTATAATTTACGCTTTAACCGGATATGGTGAAGTATTTGATGATATACATCCATGTGTGGCTGGATTTACTGGCGCGTATGAAAAATCAAATCTTGTTGGTTTATTAGATCAAATAGATATATTACTTAAAGACGATAAAAAGATTTAATGACAGTTTTTATAATAACAATGGATTGAGAATAGAGCTATGAATAATGAAATGCTTGCTTATTTTGAAAAGGGTACAGTAGTGGCTGAATCAGGAGAGGTTAAGGTATACAAGACAGATGAAGACCTCTTTCTTGAAATAGGTCCAGGGCATAATCTTTGGGCATTAGAAAGTGAATTTAAAGACTATGTGTGGCAGTTAGCGGATTTCCCAAGAGGACGTTGTCTAGAGATAGGGCTTGGTTTAGGGGTAGCCTCAAGATATATATTGACATTTCCAAAAGTTGAGCACCTTACAACCGTAGAAATAAATAGTGATATAATATCTATAAATAAAAAGATAAAGGATACAGATCGTAAGTTTTGTTTGGATTATAACTATGATAAGCATAGAATACTTCAAGCAAACGGTATTGAATATGCTTATCAAACGAAGCAACGGTATGATTTTATTTTTATAGATTGTTACGATGTGATTGATGAAGACACTTTACCATTTATTGCTGATATGATAATAGCCTGTTCAAAAACTTTAAAATCAGATGGAAAAATGATAGGGTGGTTAGATAAGTCTACACCTGAAAACTTTATAAGACTGTTTCAACATATGTTTGACCAGTTTAATAATTAAATAGGAGAACAAAGTTTATGAATAATACAGTTGATATATTGACAACTTTAATAGAAAAGGCTAATAAAGTAATGGAGGAAGGTAAAGCTTTAACCACAAAACAAAGGAAAAAAATGAAGTCAACTACTTTTTGTGGCCCTGGTAGAAGTTTTCCAGTTCCAAACTGTAGATACGTAGGTATCGCTAGAGCCTTTTTAGGCAGATCTAAATTTTCTGCAGCTACTAAGAAAAGAATATCTGCGTGTATTAGTAGGAGAGCAAAGGAAATGAAGTGTAAAGATACTAAAAAGAAAGCTAAGTCTAGTTATGATAAAATTGGTGAATTTGATTATTGTATTTATTCTAGCTTAAACAAGGATGAACGAGAGTTGTATTTATCTGATGATTTTAAATCAACAAAGGAATTGGTAGAATCCTCAATTAAAAACCCTGACATGGATTTAGATTTTCAATGTCAATAAGTAATGTTTTAAAAGGAAAAGGTAAATGTATTTATATGAATTGCAGCATATTGCTTCTAATTGTAAACAGTGTGATTTATACAAAGGGCGTATTAAACCGGTGTTTGCAAAAGGGAATAATGATGCAAAAATAATGATTTGTGGAATGGTGCCAGCTGATGATGAGAATAAGGCAGGCATCCCTTTTGTTGGCCGAGCAGGTAAGTTGTTAGATACTATTTTAAGGGATACAGGTTTAACTTTAAACGATGTTTATATAACGAACCTTGTTAAATGTTATTTGGCTGCTGGTGAACCTTTACAACAAGACTGGATAGACAACTGTATGCCATATTTGATAAATCAGATCGGTATTATACGACCACGTGTGATTATTACCTTAGGTAAAGACTCTTCAACTAATCTTTTGGGTATGGAAAACTCAACAAGTTTGGGAAGTATTCAAGGCAAACTTTTTAATTATTCAGATGACATTTTCATAATCCCAACATACCATCCATCATATTTATTAAGAAAAGGTGGAACAAAAAGTGGAGATTATCAAAAGGTTTTGGACGTTTTTCAAATGGCAATAGATCAGAAATTAATTGGTGAGTATGGAGTTATTCCTTTTTGATATAAATGGAGGATTTTATGAACGAAATAGAAAGAATAGATATAAAGGAATTTAGAGCGAAGGGGTTTTTACAAGAAGCTAATAGAAAGTTTTTTCATCCACTTGGTTTGGCTTTAGAGGTAATAATAAATGATGAAACAGGTGAAGAAAATTTAGGTGGTGTGTGGGATTACAGAGAGGATACTGAGGGTATGTTCTTTCAACCATCTGCAGTTTCAAAGGATAAGATTGATTATGTAGAATCTTTGAGGAAATCTAAGATAGAGTACAGAAAAAATAATGAGTATGATTGTACTAAAGTAGACGAAAACGGTATTCAAATTGGTTAAATTAATGCCTCGTAGAGAAGCCTGGCCAATCTCGCCTGTCTCATAAGCAGGATGCTCTTAATAGGGCCCGAAGGTTCGAATCCTTCCGAGGCACAAGGAATTAATTATGAAAAAAGGCAGTGCAGGTGGTAGAGCAACTGCAATTATTTTAAGATCACAATCTTTGGAGCGTTATTATAGAAATCCAAATTTATGCAAAAATTGTGGTAAAATAATTAAAGTAAAAGAGAGTGCAAAGGTTGCTGCAACTAGACGTAAAGTTTTTTGTAATCGTAGTTGCGCTGCAATTTACAATAACTGTAAATACCCTAAACGTAAAAGAAATTTTGTGACAATAATAAATATATATAATGAATATACAGATTGTTTTGAGAATAAAACAAAAAAAGAGGTGTTTGATAGTTGTAAACTTTGGCAAACTGCCAGAAACATGATAAGAAAGCATGCTCGTAAAGTGTACTTAAAAAACATTAAGAATCTTGTATGTAAAAAATGCGGTTATGGACTACATGTAGATGTTTGTCATTTGACACCAGTAAGTAAATTTCCAGATCATGCTTTTATTAGGGAAATAAACAATATAAATAATTTAATAGGGTTATGCCCAACACATCATTGGGAACTTGATAATGGTTATTTAAAATTTTAATTTAAAGATATATAAAAATAATGGTAAGCCCCTGAAAAGTCAATAAGACACAGATAGTAGCAGCCCATATGGAGGTTATATATTATGGACGATTCTATCTATGAACTTATTGAAAAAGCAGAAAGACTTTTAGGGAAGAGACACAAAGTACCAGTAGCAGAACAAGATTGGATATATTTAACGCATCATATGCACCCACCAGAAAAAGCAGAGGAAATGGAAACGGTGCATCATTGTGTTATGTGGGAGAAAAAGAATGAAAAGGGGAAAAGTTGGGAACAAAGACACGTTAAAGATGGAAAAATATTTCAACATTTTTTGAAAGATAAGAATATTGAAAACATTCCTGATATAGTTTATGATCATTTAAATAATGAGTTTAAAGTAAAAACTTTAGAAGTAGATAAGAAACAATATAAAGTATTATCAGGTTTAAAAAGTATTAAAAAGACAAAATGGTCAGACCAGGATAAATAATATGTGTGGTATTATAGCCTCTTTTGGAAATTATTCTAAATCTAAAATAATACAAAGCACTGAAGTTATAAAACATAGAGGGCCTGATGATACACAGTATCTTTTTTTAGATAACTTCGGATGTGGATTTGTAAGATTAAGTATTGTTGATATCGAGGGGGGTACTCAACCTATATCAAATGAAGATAACACTATATTTTTAGTATGTAATGGTGAGATATATAACTACAAAGATTTATTCTATGAATTAAAGAAAACACATACTTTTAAAACTAATTCTGATGCAGAAATTATTCTTCATTTATACGAGGACCAAGGGGAAAAATGTATAGATAATCTAGAAGGCATGTATGCTTTTATAATTTATGATTCTGTTAAAAATAAAATAATTGCAGGTAGAGACCATATAGGCATAAAACCCTTGTTCTATAAAATAAATAAAGATAGTGTTTATTTTTCTTCTGAGCTGAAAGTATATGATGTAACTGTTCCAGATAATAAAGTATCATTAATAGAAAAACAGGTATTTGGATTTGTTCTTAATACTTCAGAAACTATTTTCAAAGATATTAAACAAATTAAACCTAATTCTGTGTTGTCAATTTATGCTGATTTTAGTACCTCTATTTATGAATCAGAACATAATTTTAAAGATGAGTCTTTGGAGGATTGTTTATTGTCTGCGGTTGAAACACATTTAATTAATTCAGATGTTGAAGTTGGGATAGCTTTATCTGGAGGTTTGGATTCTTCTTTAATATCAGCATTATGTAAACAAATAAAACCTAATATAAAAACATTTGTTATATCTAATAGAAAAGATTCTGAGGATGTTTACTATGCATCATTATTAGCCAAAAAATATGATTTTGATCACACAGAACTTATTTTAAAACGTCATTCACATATAAAAGATTTTAATTATGTACTTGATTATATTCTTAATGATGATGGTTTAGGTGCTTTTGAAAATATAGGAGATTTAGCAGTTTTTCTTTTTTATAAAGAAGTATCGAAATATGTAAAAGTTATATTGTCTGGGGATGGTGCTGACGAATTGCTTGGGGGGTATTGGATGCACAAAAAACCTCTAGGCTTTAAAGATAAATTAATAGCTAGAAGTAATTCATCTAAGTTTAATACGTTGTTGAGCACTGTATTTCCTGAAGACAACGAGGCTTTAGGTAGATTACATGTATTAGACATATTGTTTGATTTAGCATTACCAAATTATCATTTATGGACTCTTGATAGATGTTCGATGAGGTTTGGAGTTGAATCTAGGGTTCCGTATTTAGATATAAAGGTTATTAATAATATAGTTAAAAGGGATGTTAGAGATAGAATAGGAAAAAAATTATTAATGCCTCTTTATAAAAAATATTTACCTGATGAAATAATTAATAGAAATAAATATGGATTTGTTGATGCCTTTAGGGAAATGGAAAAGGATAGATAGGGGGGATACATTGAAATTAGGATTTATTAATAGAATATTTTATAAGAAACAAAAAATTGGTAAAGTTCCACAAGAGAGCGAGGATAGTTTTAAAGATCTTTTAGAATATTTGCCTGTTGCAGTAGCAATTTTAGATAAAAATGAAAATACAGAGTACGCGAATAAGAAATACAGAGAGACAATTGGGTATACTAATATTACAAAATTGTCTGACTGGTTTTCTCTTGTTTATCCTGACAAAAATTATAGGAAATGGGCGATTAAAAAATGGAGTGCGGGTGTTGAAAAGGCATTAAGGGAAGGAAAAGAGATAGAACCATCTGAATACAATGTAACCTGCAAAGATGGCAAAGTAAGAGTGATGGAGATTTCAGGAGCTTTTATTGCTAACAAACTACTATCAATATTTACAGACATAACTGAGAGTATACGGGTTAAGGGGAAATTGGTTGAAAGTGAAGAAAAATTCCGTTTACTGGCAGAAAATTCCATTGATTGTATTTGGAAATTGGATACTAAATTAAGATTTACTTATTTAAGCCCCTCTTCTGAAAAAATTATGGGCATTAAACCTGAACAGTGGCTTGGTACAATCTTAAGTTCACATTTTAACAAAAAAGAATTTTTAAAGGTAGGTATTTTAGCTGCAAAAAGCCTTAAAGACTATAAAACTTTTACTAATATTACATTTGAAACAAAAATGCTTAACAATAATAATGAAGAAATAGATTTAGAAATTTCCAGTAGTTCCCTTCTCAACAGTAATGGTAAGTTAGTTGGTCTTCAGGGAATAACTAGAGACATTACAGAGCGTAAGCTGTCTAATCGGAAGTTAGAGGAAAGTGAGAGAAAACTTCAACTTTTATATGATTCATCAAGTGATGCGATAATGCTTCTCGATGAGGAAGGTTTTTTCGATTGTAATGGATCTGCCTTACGGCTTTTCGGTTGTTCCAACATGGATGAATTCTGCAGCAGGCATCCAGCTGATTTTTCACCTCCGATTCAGCCTGATGGTACAGATTCGATGAGTTATGCCAAAAACAATATATCAGTTGCTTTGAAAAAAGGTAGCAAGCGGTTTGAACATTTACATAGACGTTTAGACGGCACTGAATTTCTTGCCGAGGTGCTGCTTGATGCGTTGATGCTGAAAGGTAAGAAAGTGCTTCAGGCAAGGGTATACGATATCACTGAACGTAAGCAAATTGAGAAAGAATTAGCGAAATATCGTAATCATCTTGAAGAATTGGTTAGCAAGCGTACAACTGAGCTTGAAAAACGAGTTACAGAGGTTGAGCAATTAAATGTTAAAATGGTAACTCTGTCAAATGGCTTAAAGGGTAGCAACAAAAGTCTAGAGGCTACAACCTTCCAATTAACCGAGGCCAACAAGGAACTGGAAGCCTTTGCATATTCCGTATCCCATGACCTCAGAGCCCCGCTGCGAAACATTGATGGTTTTTCCCAGATATTGCTGGAAGACTATTCGGATATTTTAGACAAACAAGGGCAGCACTACCTGCAAAGAGTGAGGGCAGGCACACAGAATATGGGTCAACTTATAGACGACATCCTCAGCCTTTCCCGTAGCGGACGTCATTCCATGGACAAAAAAACAATCAATATGGAGTCCATTGTCAGAGAAGTTTACAAATCATTTAAAAACGGACTTAAAAATGAATTAAAAGACAGGAAAATTGACTTTGTTGTTCATGAATGCCCCCCTGCTCTTGCTGATTCTCATCTTGTAAAAATAGTGTTAACGAACCTGCTGTCCAACGCGTTGAAGTTTACCAGAATCCGCGAAAATGCGAAAATTGAAACAGGCTCTATGACTGAAGATGGACATACAGTCTTTTTTATAAAAGATAATGGTATAGGTTTTGATATGAAGTATGCTGATAAACTATTTACTGCGTTTCAGCGATTACATAATATAGAAGAATATGAAGGTTCAGGCATTGGACTAGCAATTGTTAAACGTATAATTCACAGGCATGGAGGTAGGGTCTGGGTGAAATCTGATAAAGATGTTGGAACTACGTTTTATTTTACTTTCCCAGGTTAGACCATAAATTAATCGTTATGTAATAAAATCATAAAAGGAGAAAAAATGAGACCGGAAGATATAAAAATTCTTTTAATTGAAGATAATCCTGATGATATTGAGTTAACATTAAGGGCGTTTAAAAAACACAATATTGCAAATCACATTACTGTTGCTAAGGATGGTGAAAAAGCACTTGAAATTATATTCAAT
>DAOVGR010000070.1 GCA_030672305.1 Thermoplasmatales archaeon
AACCGGAAACTGAGAACCCTCACCAAAAGTAGCATAATTACAGAAAAACGCATAACCCCTACCCTCCGTCACAGGATTAAACATCAAAGATAAGAGTGGTCTACGTCGATCAATAGTGGGATTCATCAAACGAGTTATATCCTCCTTGGAAGAACTATCTGGGATAAAATTTAGATTGTCAAGCAGGTCGACAAAATCTGATTTTAAAACCTCAGTTTCACTGCTGAAAGGGGAGTATGTTATTTTATGGTTTAATTCCTCAAATAATGAATAAAAACTTTCAAATTCATCTGATGACATGATGATTTCATGTTCACTGTTTCCTTTTTTATCAAAAACATAACAGGTAACTGACTTTTCATCTGTGTCATCCTCAGCATTTCCTATAGTTTCAAGTGGAATATTAACCTCTTCATCTATACTTTTAGATACAACACTGGTATAAGGAGTAAAAGATATGCTGATTAGTATTATTATTATTCCAATGGTTATTTCTTTTTTTAATATGTTTCTTTTATCCATTTTCTATCCTCCCTCTATGGTTCATATAAATGTTAGAATATAATCTATATTTATAAAATATTTGACAGATTTAGATGCGTTTTTTATATTTTGACGAATATACTATCATTATGACGCATATTGTCTTGATATATAGGATATTTAAATGTTACAATAACTTATGAAAAAATACTAAAAAATCGTTTTGAAGTTTGAATTCCCATTAGAATATTATATTTAATTAGTATATACGGTATACCCCTATGAAGCCCAATTAAGCCCTAATAGTGCTTTTTATACCCCAAAGGATAAATCGGCAAAGGCTCTTCGCAAAATGCACATGGGACGGTATCCTTCCAAGATAACCAATCAGGGATAGTCACAGTATACGCTTTCTTACATTTATAACAATGGATGATTACATCTTTTGATCCCATGTTATTCTACCTCCAAAGGTGATGTACCATTAATAGACGATGATATGTTATGAAGCATTTGTTTAGCAAGAGATGTAAGATAATCCATATCCTCTTTCCCATTTGAACTTATAAGAGTAACAGATTCCCCATGTAAAGTAGTGACATTTACCTGCCGTACACATTCATCAGTATTACTGTCTTCTTCTTTTTTGTCTACCATAGTGTTCTCCTTTACTACATTTATGAACAGTACCATAATACAACAGACCACAATAAGGACAAAGATTCCAAGTGGGTATAAGCAACCGTCGTAGCTCTTTATTTGAAATCATAATATACTACCTTTTATCCTCCTGTTCTTCTATCATCTGGGCAAGAACATTTCGGGGATTTCATGTCTACGATTTCGTCTGTAATCTGCTTATAAAAATCATGTGTATAAGGAGGGCACCACCTATCAGGTGTCATCTAAAAACACCCCCCTACTATGCTTACTATACCTACTATGCTTACTATACCTACTATAGGGGGGTACACCATTAAAATATAGTATATACCAGATATCCATTAAACAATAGGATATACATCCAATAAACATTAGGATAAACAGTAAATATTTATTAATAATATTTAAGTTAAAGTTTAAGTTATAGTTTAAATTTATATATATTTTAATAATAATATTATTAGTTTTACAACTAATAACATTATATCCTGTTAGCATTAAACACCACCTAATATGTCTTTCATTTTCTTTTTTTGGCAGATTTTTTCTTTTGCTGTTTCATAGTTCATGTTTTTCCAGTCTATTTCGTGTTCGATATCAAAATCTGTTTCTCGCGCTTCTCTTATAAGATGCATTATCGAGATATGTGACCATCCTGTTTTCTTTCGTAACCGTTGTGCTAATTGTTTTTCTGAGAAATTTTGAGGTTTAAGCATAAGTTGACTTCTTCGCATTTTTGAGTAATTGCCTTTTAATTTAGGTTTATCAGCTTTCCACAGGTCTAAAGGTACTGCTTTTTTCATGGCTTTTTCTTTTAATCTTTCTTCTATCTCATTTGGGTTAAGATTCTGGATTACTTCTTTGATGTTATCCCACATGGCAACACCTGCTTTATCGATGTATCTATCTGGATAACGTACTGTTTTAGCTTCTGTCCTGATTCTAAAATCTAGGACATATTCCGAGGCATCTTCCATACATTTTTGTGTCAAAGCTACTGTTTCCTCAATTTTATCAATATCAGATTCAACTAAAATTGCATCATGAACCGGGCAAAGTACCTGTATTCCCTTGTCGACACATAGACAAATACCTAATCGTAGGATCTCCGCACCATGGCTTTGCGCGGGCCAATTCAATAGTGAAGAATACTTGGCATTCCGGGTATCATATCTCCAGTGGTACTTGGTTTCTACCGATCCTGTTAATTTCCCTGCATCAATAAATGCAGTAATCCATTTCCAGTAAGTTCCATATTCTCGTTTATGTTTTTTCAACATCAATTTTGCTTCGTCAACTGGGATTTTTACGCTATCGGCAAATTTTTGTGCCCCCATTCCATAATTCAAAGCTAACATACATCTTTTGTAAAGCTCTCGGGTTTCAGAATGTGTTTCTTTAGTCCCATCAGGAGGTATCGCCCCAGTTGATTTAGCAAATGCAAGATATGGATCACCTGATTTATATGCCGATAAAAGATTTTTATCTCCACTTAATACTCCGGTAATGGCTAACTCCTGTTGCTCATAATCAATATAGCTTATTGCTTTGCCTTCAGTAGGTTTAATCAAATGCCGTAACCATTTGGCATTCCCAAAAATAAATTTACTGGTAGAAGGAGCATTCCTAGAAGTAATTGTACTGAAGGGACTTAGAAGACAACGGTTTCTACCATCATCACCTATCTGTATAGCTTTCAGTTTTAATTGTCCTAATGAATATCTTAATTCCTGAAGTTCTTTTAATTCAGGATGTAACTTAGCTTGTTCATGCATATATTGATTATCAGTTTTAGGGGCTCCTGTAACTGTACACTCCCATGGGATATTATGTGTTTGTAGGTATTCCTCAAACTTAGCTGTTTTAAAAACCGTCCCTTCGAAACAATTATATTTTTGATCTACTCGACAGATTATCTCCTCTTTTATTATCTCCCAGCAATCCTGAAGTTCTTTTAGACTCTCGATATCGATTGGGATACCATTATGCTCCATATGAGCAATTGAATCCATGAATCTGCCTCTGAGAATTGCTGACGATAATTCAATATCTGGTTTCATAGCTTGAAAAAGTTTCGTTGTCAACTCAACATCTTTCTCACAGTAATCCAAAATTTTTTGTTGTTCCGATTTATTATAAGGAGGTCCTTGTAAAATCCGAGTTCTCATTGATTTTTTGTAAACTGCATCACCACTTGAGATACCATAGCAAGTACATGCCCCAAGTAGTCCTCTACCAGACGGAAGTGTTAGTCCATTCGTTTGATTTCTGAATTCGCAAAATAAGTCTACAATGTTAGGAGGAGTTTTAAAATTCATCACTTTATGACAACTCATCTCAGCAGAAGAAAAATAGGCGATAAAAAGAGATTGCCCATCTGTAGAATACAATGGGGTTTTATCTGATGGGTTTATCCAATGACGGATGGTTTCCCCAGTTTTAACATTATGAGCAATATAACACAGGGGTAAAGGTCGATTTCCATTTTTAACGAAGAATTCGAAATCGACCACCCATATGTTTTGGAAACTCTCCCAAGTTTTCATTCTTTCCCATACAGTTCTTTTATTTTCGGATGGTTCTCATCTTTGATCTGTGTCGTTTTAAATGCTTTATCTAGATATTGCTGCATGGTTAACTCTGGCCAGTCAGGTTCACCAAAATCTGCTTCAGCTTCGATTACATTATATGATTGAGCAGTCATATCAGCTTCCAAACGTACCCATTTTTTCCTAGATACATTTACAGCCAAACTTAGACTTTCATGCCAGTTATTCCATTTACCTTCTGAATCTGGCTGCACAACTGCTGTTAAGAACACTGTGCCAGATGTATATATCCCAGGGTATAACATTTTGAATTTTACTTGATTTGGCACTAAATCCACAACATCTGGATGTATCAGGTAGGATGTTCCATCTTCATCCCAGAAAAGAATATATGCCGGGAATTCTAGGTCGGGATGTGTCCTGAAAAAATTTTGTTTCAACGGATGTGGTTTACCAACTGGAACTGTGAGTATTCTTTTCTTGGTCAGTTTACGAGGGTCTAATGCTCTGGCTTTGAATTCATCTAGATTAATTCCAGATAGAGTGCTTTTTTCATCAGAAATTGGTTTAATACTGGGGGGTACACCCTTTTGTGGTATTTCTGGTGAAATATCTTCCGGGGTTGGAGTTTGTGGATCATCTTTTTTACTCGTTTTCATTGCTTATAACCTCCTTTGGGCATTTCTTGACTATCCACAGTTTATGATAGGAAGTTTCGACATGTAGCATTTCAAGATCATATTTTTGTTGAATTTCATTGATTATTTCATCAGCTTTGTCAAAGGGAGTAAGAAATACCATTCCTACAGCTATCTTAGCCATTATACCTCCTCTTTATCTGAAGGTAGAGTGTATTTTCCGTATTCTTCTCTTGATTGCTGATCTATTGTTCGAGCAATTTCAAATCCTTTTTGAATATCCGAATGGTACACTTTAATATTCCAACTGTATCCTCGAGAGGTTTTCTTCAATTCAAAACTGCTACATCCAATTTCACTACTCAGTAGAATTTGGTTTTCCATCTCCTACTACCTCCCGTATTTTAGTTCCTAAGTCCTTTCGTGTGTATTTCTCAGGATTGCTAATTTTTAGACTTTCAGCATATTTTATCTGTTTTTCAGATGGCACATCTTGAGGCGTATTGCTCTTTTCAAAAAAATGATAGGGCGTGTCCATTTTACTGAAAATTGCAAGAGCCAAATTAAATGCTTTATGCCCTTCCACTTTCAAAATCTTCGCTGCTAAAGTTTTAGCAAATTCCCATTTTTTTGTTACATCATCTGCATATTTCCCTAAAACTTCTTTCTCTTCCATATATATCTCCTTAATATTTTTCCAAAGAATATTTTAAATGGGCTTTGTTATCCCATTTGTCATTTAACGACTAAAATTCAACATCCCATGCTAAATTTCAAGACTAGGGAAGTTCAACGATATTGCTAACCCTTGACTTCCCTAATCCCAGTCGCTAAAAAGCGACTTGGAATTTTTGTAAATTTTTAGATCATTAGATTTTCTCCTTTACCCATTTACCAGATTTACCCCAATCTATGACCCTATAACTGGTAGAAAACCCATTTCTAAGGATACAATAAAAAAGATTATTCAGTGCATTATCAAAATTTGAATAATATTCTACTTGCTTGAGTCCTATATTATTCCTTGGTGTACGATGTGCTTTGTACCGTGATGCTATTTCGTTGGGGGAACAAAAATTAAACAGCATATAGTTGTATTTACCATCGAAAACAATCAGCCACATTGATTTAGCATTTCCAGAAAAGGCGCAAAGCTCACCGTTCAAATAGCTGCCATTAATCAGGCTCAGTCCTGTCCCTCCCTGTACAATGCTTCTATGTATTCGTATGCTTCATCAAAGGTCATTTCTGGGTGTTTTTCAAGAAAAGCCTTGGTTCGTGGATATTTTGAAAAATCCATCTATCGAGCCTCCCTTTTTATAAAAAATTCATTTACAGCAAGTCTTATCACTGCTGATCTGCTCAACCCATGTTCTATACCAAAATTATCGCATCTTTGGATGGTTTTTCGGTCTAAATTTATGCTTTTTACTTTTTTTTCGTTTAACATTAATTAAGTTTAGCGTAAACCTTATACATTAACTTTTTATTTAGAAATTGAGTAAAAAAAGTTAATAAAAGGTGAAAAATGATAAGAAGTTATAAAAATGTAGGTAGGAAACCAATAGATGAAAAATATATATTTAACGAAGATAAATATCTAAGAATTATTGCTTTTATGTTTACCTGTAAAAGATTTAATAAAGAACCAAGAATGTTAGAATTACAGCATGAATTAGTTGAAAACCATAAAATTACTAATGAAAATAAAAAGAAAATTAATGATTTTTTTAAACTTGAAACATACAAAGAAAAAGATCAAGAAAAAAAGAAAGAAGCTGAAGAAGAAAAGAAAGACTGGAAGAAAGGTATCAATGTCATAAAGGATGTAATTTCAGATGAAGAAGTTTATAAATATGCATTAAAAATGTCAGAATGGGGTCTTAGCGATATATCCTATAGTTTTTTTGATACTCTTAGATCATTAAAAATATATGAGCAACTTGCAGATAACAAAATAACTAAGATTGAGGGTGAAAGAAAGTTATCACAGGTTTTAAAAGATAACAACAAAAGTCATTCTAAAGTTTTCCCTGATAAATATACTCTTTTTAAATACATTAAATATCTTAAAAAAACTGGTCTGATTAATTGTAGTAATGCTAAGAGAAATAAAACTTATTTTTTAACACCTAAAGGCTATGAGTCAATAGATAGAAGATTAATTGGTTTTAAACGGTTTGATTTAAAAAAGGATTTGGAATCAGCTTCAGATGAGGTTATAAGGAAAAATTATCCTGAAATTAAGCGACTATTAAATGAAAGATAAGATTTTTTATTTTTTAATTCCATTTGCTTTTTCTAGTTTCTCAAGTCTAAGCTCTAGGATCTGTGCTTTCATTTCTTGCATCATATCCTGCATTTCTTTGATTTGTTTATCTTTTTCATCAAGTTGTTCTTGTAAACCAGTAAGTCTTTCAGAATCAGGACCTACACCAAAAAAGGTAACATTCTGCATTAAACTAAGATATTTTTCTGCTTTATCTTCTGGTTTCATCATTCGATAAGCTCTTGTGAGCATTGTGCTATGACCCATAAGATATTCAGCAAAATCAGCATCTCCCAGATATGATCGGAAGAATTTACGTAAACAATGTGGGTGATATAGTAATCTGTCACCTTTGTTTTTCCTTTTTATTTGTCGGCACATTTTACCTGACCATTTATTTCTAACCATTTCTGTTTCAACAAGTTTTGACCGTATTAACAATGTCTCCCAGATTGTTATAGCATTACCATAACTCATAGGAAAAACACGTGTGTCGTTCTCATCTTTTTCTTTTAAACTCTTTTTCAATGCTGTTTTAAGATAAAACTCTCTTTCTTTTATCCATTCATTGTATGACTGTGCTGCTTCATTGCTAATGTAACAGATTGTTTTTTGCCCTGTTTTTGTGGTCTTACTACCCATTGTTTTCTTTATGTTAATCCAAGCAGGTGTTTCTTCAGTATGAACATCTTCTGGTTCTAATGCAAGTATTTCACCGATCCTTCGACCACTACTCGCTAACATTAGAAACATAGCCCTGGAAAGAGTGTTTCCATGTGAAAAGATTGTTTTTATATCCTTTTGATTTAGGATTGCTTCATCATTATCTGGTTCAGCTCCTTTTGTCCGTGCTTTAAGTATATCCCAAAACTCCAGGTCTCTTAATTTTTTATCATTTGCTATCATGTATTGTTTTATACTGTTGAAAAAAGTCCGTATCGATAATAAAGGTCTTCCATTCTCATAAACAACATCATATACGGTCCTGAGATCGTTTTCATAATCTTCATTTGTTAGATCATCATTGAAATATGTGTTAATGTCCTTATTTAAATGCTTGAAATAGGTTTGTATGTTTAATGTATAGTTTTTCCTTGTGGCTTTTGATTTTATCATCCTTTTATCTAAAAAAGTTTCAATATTCATTTTAATCATCGTATATTGAATACAATATTGGTATTTAAAAGTTTTTAAGTTCCTTTATCGTTTTTTAATAAAAACCTCCAAGTCTTCTTTTGATCTTTCATGAGATCTAACTTTACCTTTTGGTTTCATTTTCAAATTTATATTAGTATATTTAGTATAAATCTTTCTTTTCTGCTAGAAACAAAAAATATTGGCGTATACTGCCCTTTTTTAAAAATTAAAAATATCATTAATCCCATATTTTAAATAAAAAGTACTTATTCCCATTTTGATGAAACCCATTCTACAGGTAGCACTCGATCTTCTAAATGAACATAGAGCACTTGCTATTGCAGAGGACTCAGTTAATGGAGGAGCAGATTGGTTAGAAGCTGGAACACCTTTGATTAAGAGTGAAGGTATGGAAATAGTAAGAAAATTAAAAGAGACATATCCAGAAAAAACTCTTGTAGCTGATATGAAAACTATGGATACTGGTGCATTTGAAACAGAAATGGCAGCAAAAGCTGGAGCAGACGTTGTATGTGTTCTTGCAGTATCAGATGATAGTACGATAATTGAAGCTTTGAAATCAGCAAGAAGATATGGAGCAAAGCTAATGGTAGATCTCATTGGTGTAAAAGATGAGATAAAACGCGCAAAAGAACTAGAAAAAATAGGTGTAAACTATCTATGCATACATGTGGGAATTGATGAACAAATGACTGGAAAAACACCATTTAATACTCTTGCAGACCTTGTAAAAAATACAAATGTTCCTGTAGCCGTTGCTGGCGGAATAAACAGTGAGACCGCCGCAGATATCGTCGAAGCAGGAGCAAGTATAGTAATTGTTGGAGGAGCTATAACAAAGGCAAAGGATGTAAAGAATGCAACTGAACAGATAAAAAAATCAATAACTGAAAAGAAATCAATAAAAACTGAACTTTTTAAGAAATATGACAAATCAGAGTTGAAAAAAGCTTTTTCTCTTGTTTCTACACCAAATATCACAGATGCAATGCACAAACAAGGTGCAATACAAGGTATCAGACCAATAAAACTAGGCTTTCATATGGTAGGTAAAGCATTAACTGTTCGAACCGTGGATGGCGATTGGGCAAAGCCTATTGAAGCAATCGATAAAGCAGAAAAAGGGGATATAATCGTTGTTGATGTAGGTGGTGGTAAAACTGCTATTTGGGGCGAGCTTGCTACTTGGAGTGCTAAATTAAAAGGACTTACTGGAGTAGTAATAGATGGTGCTGTAAGGGATCTTGATGATCTTATAAAAATAGATTTCCCGATTTTTTCAAGACATATCTCATCTAATGCTGGTGAACCAAAGGGCTTTGGTGAGATAGGAGCCGAGATTATGTGCGGAAATCAAACAATAAAAACTGGTGACTGGATTATTGGCGATGACTCTGGTGTAGTAGTAGTTCCTCAGGAAATTGCTCAAGAAATCGCAAATCGTGCACTTGATGTAAAGGAGCATGAAAATCGTATTCGTGAGGAGATAAAAAGCGGTGGTTCACTTGGAACTGTTGTAAACGTTAAGAAATGGGAGAAAAAAATTGGATGAACAGGGTAGTTTTTTTTACAGATTTAACAAAATTAAGTGATGCCCTTGAAAATTTCAATATTGACAGTTTTTCGGATAAATCCGTACCAATTAAACTTCATATGGGTGAGCTGAAAAACAAGCATTTTTTAAAACCTGATTTAGCAAGAGTAGTAGTTGATGCACTAAAAAATGTAAATGCAGAGCCTTATCTTTATGACACCACAGTTGCTTATCCTGGACTTCGAAGTACTAAAAAAGGTTATGAAAAAGTTGCGAGAATTCATGGTTTTACAAAAAAAAAAGTTGGTTGTGATGTAGTAATTGATGACACAGGCAATATTGTAAATATTGAAGGTAGAGATTATGAGGTTTGTGATCACATTTTTAATGCGTCTCATATTTTTGGATTGACCCATTTGAAAGGGCACATTCAATCAGGAATGGGAGGAGCGATAAAGAATTTTGGTATGGGTTGTGTTACAAAAGAAACAAAAAGAAATATTCATCATGGAAGTAAACCTGTTTTTCAGAAAGATGCCTGTACTTATTGTGGTGTTTGTGCTGAGGTATGCCCTTTTAATGCTATAAATATTAAAAACAATTCTTGGAAAATAAGTAATTTTAAGTGCTTTGGTTGTGGAGTTTGTGTTGATGCATGTGAAACAAATGCAATTATCAACAAGGATGCAAATTTTCAATATCTTCTATCTTGTTCTGCAAAGGCTTGTGTTCAAAACAAGAATGCAATTTATTTAAATGAACTTAAACGGATTGCTAAAAGCTGTGATTGCGACCCGACAAAAAATCCGATAATATGTCCAGATATTGGTTATATTGTCTCTGATGATATTGTTTCAATTGATAAGGCATCACTTGATTTGATTAATAATGTAAAGAGTGATATTTTTGAAAAGGAAAATAAAGTAAATCCTTACAAGCAAATCAAATTTGGAGAAGATATTGGACTTGGGTCTGGTTCTTATCAATTAATTGAGTTATAGATTTATTTAACAGTTGGTTCTCCTATCGGTAGAATTGTTTTTCCATAGGTTTCATTTATTACCTCAGCCATTGCTAGATATATTGCACTAAGACCACATATGATTCCTTCATAACCAGCAATTTTACCAATTAGCTGACCTGTTTCTGTTAAACTTCCAACAAAATTGCTTAGTGCTAGAAGCCAAAATAGTATGGTAAGTGATAGAAAAACAAACTGGAGAGCCTTTGGTTTCTTAAGTGTTGATATAAACATCAGACCAGTAAATAGTCCCCAGAAAAACAGATATGCTCCAAGAGCTGTATCACTAGGTTTTTGAAATGTTGGAAACATTGATGGAAGTATTAGTAGGAATACAAAACTCAGCCAAAATAAACCATATGAGGTAAAAGCTGTTACACCAAAGGAATTACCTTTTTTAAATTCTAGAATTCCTGCAATAATTTGAGCAAAACCACCATAGCACAATCCCATGGCAAGAATCATTGTGCCAAGTGCAAAAAATCCTGCATTATGGATGTTTAATAGTACTGTTGTCATACCAAAACCCATCAGGCCAAGGGGTGCCGGATTTGCTAAAATATTATTATCAGCCATGCTAAATCACTTAGGGGCTGAATAAAAATCCTGTTTAAATATCTATCTTAAAAAATCAAAGAGATATTTATCTAAAAACTAAAAACCACTACAAAAACAGATAGAATCATTATCATAACTATTGCAATAACGATTAGTTTGTATATCCAACTTTTAATTGTTTTCTTTTTTAATTTAATATTAATTCACCTTTAATTCCAAATAGAAATCATCAAATGATTTAATAGTGCTATCTTTTTTTCCTTTAACTTTAACTTCTTTTTGAATCTGTATGTATCCTTCTTTTATCAATCCATCCTTTTTACTTGAATCAACAACCGATATTTCCGAGAGTATTATGTCCCCTTTTTGTTCAATTATTTTTATGATTTCATCTTGATTTTCATTTATCCATTTTATAAGATTTTTACCATCTTTTTTAAGAACCGGTCCAATCTTTGAATAAACCGGAATAATTTTTGTTATTTTTTCTTGGATGTCTGGTTTTCCTGCAATAAATTTGTGAGAATCAGGGTACTTTAATGTTTTTTTAATAATAAACTCGCATTGTTTATATTTTGATATCAAATCTTCTGATGCATAAGTAACAGCAGTATTAAGTAGAGCATTTAATGCTAAACCTTTTTCACTTTTCCAAGATCTAACTTGTGAGATATATTTTTTAACAGACTCACCAACTGCCTCACCTTGCTTATCAATTAGTACTGGTTCTGGCCAATCTGAAATATGAATACTTGTTTTTCTTTCAAACTGCTTATAGAAATCAAAATAGATTTCTTCTGTTATATGTGGAATGAATGGTGAAAAAAGCTTCAGAATTCCAAGACCAATTGTGTAAAGTGTGTATTTGATGCTTTCAACATTTTTGTTTTCATATATTGAAGATTTAATCATTTCCAAGTAATGATCTGCCAACTCATGCCAAAGGAAGAATTCTACATCTTTCATTGTTTGAGAGTAATCAAACCTATCCATTTGTTTGATGGATTTTTTTACCAGTTTGCTATATTTTGTAAGAATCCATTTATCAATATCCGTTGGTTCAATTTCTTTTGGTTTTTCGTCTTTTACTATATTTGTTATAAATTGTTGAACATTCCAAATTTTTCTTAAAAGTTTTACACCACGAATAACATCTTTTTTTCTGAAGGGATTATCCTCTCCAAGTGCACAGCTTGCAGCATAGCATCTGAATGCATCCGATCCATAATCATTTATTACTTCTAATGGATCAATTACATTTCCAAGACTTGCGTGCATTGGCGTTCCATCTTCTGATAAAATAAAACCCCCCATCATCATATTTTCAAATGGTTTTTCATCTGTCAATAGACTACAACGCAATATTGTGTAAAATGCCCAAGTACGTATTATATCATGAGCTTGTGGTCTAAGTGACATTGGATAATATTTTTTGAATTTTTCATCATCTCTATACCAGAATGTGTTATAAAGAGGTGAAATAGAAGAGTCCATCCATGTATCAAAAACATCTTCACAACCCTTCAACTCTCCACCACACTTTGGGCATTTATCAACTGGTGGTTTGTCACTTGTAGGATCGATATAGCAATCTTCAATTTTAGCAAGCACTACCTCATTACACTTTTCACATTCCCAAAGAGGTATTGGAGTTGCAAAATATCGTTGTCTGCTAATTACCCAGTCCCATTCAAGACTATTTACCCAGTCCTCAAGTCTAATTTTCATAAAGTCAGGATACCAGTTCATCTCATCGGATTTTTTTAAAACCATCTGTTTAAATGGTGTTGTTTTCAAAAACCATTGTTCAGCATTTACAAATTCCACAGGAGTTTTACAACGCCAGCATACACCTACATTTTGATCAAGTGGTTCTTGCTTTATTAAGATATTATTTTTTTCCAAATCATCAATTACTGCCTTTCTAGCATCAATAATTTTCATTCCTTTGTAAATCCCACATATATCTGTCATGCATCCTTCTTCATCAATGCTCATTTCAATTGGAAGTTTGTATTTGAAAACCCAGTTTAAGTCCTCTTTATCACCCACTGTACATACCATTACAATTCCTGTTCCAAAATTCGGGTCAACAGATTCATCTTCAACAATTTTTACTTCTTTATCAAAAAGTGGAACAACAAGTATTTGATTAAGTAACCATGGTGCTCGTTCATCCGTCGGATGAACAGCTACAATTTGACATGAGGGCAGCATTTCAGGTCTTGTAGTAGCAATTTCAACATAGGCACCTTTTTCATCTTTACCAATGCTATGATATTTAAACACCTGTTCAGATGGTTGATTCTTGAAGTAGAATTTAATTGTGTTAAGCTTTGTTGTTCTTTCGGCATATGTAACTTCGGCATCTGCCATAGCAGTCATACAACGTGGACACCAATTAACAGGAAATTTTCCTTTATAGATATGTCCCATATTATAAAGTTCAATAAATGATATCTGAGTTATTCTACGGTAATATTCTGCGTTTGTCTGATAGTATATTGTTGAATCCATGCTTTCCCCAAGGATTGTAAATTGGTCAGTCATGATTTTAATGTTTTTTTCGGCAAATTCAGAGCAGAGTTTTGTAAACTCATGTCTTTCAATATCTTTTCTAGTTATGTTTAATTTTCTTTCAACTCGTTCTTCAATTGGTATACCATTTACGTCAAAACAAAGTGGGAAAAATACATTGTAATTCTGCATACGTTTGTATCGAGCAGCAAAATCAATATGGGTATAATGAACAGCATGTCCTGCATGAAGTGGACCAGAAGCATATCTAGGTGGGACATCTATACTATATGAAGTTTTATTGCTATCAAAATCAAAATGGTAGATTTTCATTTCCTGCCATTTCTGTTGCCATTTCTTCTCAAGTTCTTTTTGATCGTACCTAGTCATTATTATTTCTTCCTAAACTATAAGCTAAAATCAGTAGAATTCAGTGATTTTTTTATTTTTATATCTTAAATTGTCATCTTTTTTTATCTACTAATTTTATGTTTTTTCTGCGATTTCGTGTTTATATTTAAATTTTGCTACATAAATTGGTTTGCAGAAACTCTTGAGGTAACAGATTTTCATGATTATTTAAGAAATTTAAAATAATAAAATATAGTTTTCATGTTGCTAATTATTTAGAAAATTGTGGGGAGAAGTATATGGATATAATGAAAATTATTAATCAAGCTATTTCTGTGCTAATGAATCCAAAAGAAGCGCTTCAAAAAGCCAAAAACGAAAAAGTTGAAACAATGGATATAATAATGTATCTTGCTATTGTTGGAATACCAACACTTATTGGTTTTATTTTAGGTTATGGAGTAATTGGTTATGGGGGATCATTTCTTGGAGCCTCAATTGGTGCAGCAATTGTATATTACATTATGGCAATAATAGGAATTGTTGTATTTGGATTTATATTGAATGCTATTGCTCCAACGTTTAAATCAAAGCAAGATAAAATGCAGGCACTAAAACTTGTTGCATATTCTGCTACTCCATGGCTTATAGCTGGTATTTTCTACTTTCATCCGTCTATTTGGTTTCTTGCAACATTAGCAGGTCTTTATGGTCTTTATATACTCTATATTGGAATTCCAATTTTAATGGAAACTCCAAAAGATCAACATATTCCATATCTTTTAGTTGCCATTGTAATTTATGTGATAATTATGGGCGCAGTATGGACTATAGCAAACCAAATTTGGTGGAGAGTTTATTGGAGCTCAGCTATCCCTTATCGATGGCGATTTTAAAAATTGAAATCAATAATCTAATAACGCAACTGAAATAAGCTATTGTATAAGTTTCTCATCAACAGTACTATTACCAAATAAAAAAAAATTTATCAATCTAAAAGTAGAGCCTTTAATTGTTCCAAATCATCCTTTACATTTTTGATTTCATTCATCTTTTCTTTTTCAAAGTTGCTGACAATTTCAGTTATTGGGGATGTCAATTTATATATATGGACGGGTCTTCCTTTTCCTTTCTTTTTTAAATCTCTTTTTTTAATCCACCCCTTCTGCTGAAGTACATGCATTGCCACACTTACCTCTGGTTGCCTGAGATTTGCTCCATGTTCTATCTCAGCCGAGCGACATTCATTAACCTGAGATATATATAGAAGTGTTTTTGCCAGATTTCTTGGCATTCCAAGTTCTGTAAAAACTTTGATTATTTTTTCATCTTGAGGGCTAAACCTATAATATATGTTTTGAGCCATATTATCATCCTATGTATAATATATATTCATTACAATAATATGCTATAAGTATATAAATTTTTTCATAAAAATATTAAAATTTTATAGATTATTAGAAGAGGTTTAAAGCCTCTTCAATTCGCCCCATCTCGATTCCAGTTGTTAAATTACCAATAATTGCACCCTTAGAATTTGCTACAAGACCACTGCCTATTACAGGAGAACCATGATTAACAGTTCCAATCATTACATTTACACCAAAAACCTTCTCCAAAGTTCTTTTTTCATCATCTGTTGCTTTAGGATGACAAAGAAGGCCTTTATTTGTGACAACAGCAGTCATCCCAACAGTTTTTAAAGAACCAATTGTACCTCGGTGAACAGGTACATTAAGAGTTTTTTGTATCTTTTCGATAGTTTTATCTTTTATATCAGGATGAATAAGGGCGCCAGTATCATTTACTAGAATATCGTTACCAACAGCATTAATTTTATCACTGATAATACAGATATTCAATCCTTGATTTTCAATAATCTTTAAATTATCCGCATCAATAAAGTCACAAACAACAACACCATTTGAGTTAAATGTAAGTAAGGCCCCAATAATTGATGCATCAGCAATATTTAACTCAACAAGATCGATATCTAATGCAGAAATAATCTTATTTTTTATCTTTTTAGAAAGTCCTTTCCTTATAAAAGCTAAATCATCATTAGCTCTACAAAAAACGCCAAGATTGGGATTTTCATTAAACTCCAAGAGCTCAAGCATAAATTATTCACTTTTTTTCTTAGAAGTTGACTTCTTCTTAGTAGACTTAGGTTTAGAAGGTTTCTTTTTTGTTTTTGGTGTAGTTTCTTTCGTCTCAGTCTTTTTTGCTGCAGATTTTCTCTTAGATTTCTTAGGTTTTTCTTCTTTAGATTTATCTTCTTTAGGCTTTTTCTTTGCTTTAGCTGGTTCTTTTTCTTTCTTCCCCTTAGGAGCCTTCTTTTTCTTAATCTTTACTTCGCCATCTGCAGTAGGAGCAATATCATAATCTTCAGCACCACCAGCCTCACCTTCTTCCGCTTCAACCTCTTCCTTTCTAAGAATTGGCTCTTTTTTCTCTTTTTCTTCCTTAAGTAGTTCTCTTCTTGATTTCTTAAATTCAAGCTCAGGCAGATAAGCCTCAACAACACCATCATCAAATTTAACAGCTTTCACACGGATTTTACCAGATGTTTTATATTTGCCATGCGACCAAAGAGCATTATTTAATGAATCATCAATCCAAATTTTCTCTGTTTCAACCTTCATATGTCTAGTAAGAAAGTTCTTTACACGCCTAACAGCTGTTGGTGCTGCTTTTGAAGATTTAAGACTTGTTTTTTTCAAAGGAATAATAAATATTCTTTCAACTTCTTCAGCCATAATAATCCTGTTCCCTATGATTTCTTGAGCTTATTTCTACGCCAATTACGTGTTTTTGGATGACGTGTAAAACGTCTATTAGTTTTAATCATAATCCAGGCAGGAACGCGCCTATTACTTTTAGTAGCTTTATTCAAGCGTATTTTTTTACCAAGTGATTTATGAGTTGACATTAACCTTTACCTTCTTTTAATCTTAATATCTCTTTTCTTAGGAAGCACTTTTGAAAGTAGCATACGTAACTCCTCATCATTTATTTTATTTTTGAGTTTGCCACTCTGAGCAAGCATGATGAGTTGATTTTCAATTGATTCGGCCATCTCAGGTCTAGCTATCTTTATTCTTCCCAGGCGTTCTCTTGCCTCATTAGACAATATTGCTCGAAGAATAGCCTTTTTTTGTTCTTCGAGTTGTTTTTGCTGATCTTCTTGTTCTTCCATCTGGTCCTGAATTGTAGCTTGACCTTGCATTTCCTGCAGCTTTTTTTTCCTTAAATTCTCAAGTTCTTCATCCATAAATCCAAATGAATATTATTTATCAGGTTAATATTTTTTCAGTTCAGGATAATATTCCTGAATATTTTTCATAACCTCGTTAGAGGCATTATCCAAAAAAGATCTTCCCTTAGGCGTTAATACACGCCCTTTGCCTTTGATCCTTGATACATAACCTGCTTTTTCAAGTTGCTGAACAGCTCTTCTGACAATTGATCCACTACCACGGCTGGCCTTATAAGGTTTTGATCCCTTATCTCTCTTACCACCATATTCAGCTCTTAAACGCTCAATGCCAATAACATCACAAACATAAATTTTTCGAAGAATAGAAGCACATCTTGTATACCACCAGTCTTTTTCTGTAGGAGGATTTTCCTTATTAATACCAGTACGAGAATAAAGATTTGCTTCTGGAATAATTATAGTCTCTTCATTCTGCAATTTCTTTGCAACTGCATTGATTAATTCCTTTGGTGGAACATCATATACTGTAGTCATAAGTTTATAACCCCTATCGTAGGAATAGAATTGGGTATCGGTAATAAGTGATAAGTTATTTAAGCCTAGCGGATGTAATTATTTGGTCTTATTTAAGAGGAATTCTTGTATATTTCTTACAATTATTGCAATAAATTACCAATTTCCCCCTATGGACTCTAAATCTACTGTTAAAATAAGGAAGAAGAAAATAATAGCAGTGTTTACAAAAACGATGCTTAAATTCTTTTGGAATAGGTACAAGATATTTCATTGAAAGTTTCCTTGCAATCGATACATATCTATTAGCAATTGAAAAATTTCCAGAAAGTGCTTTATTTTCTGCCAATAAAAAAAGTCTATTAATTCTGTTTAAAGCAATTTGGCTTTGAATTTTTTTATCTTTTGATGTTCTTTTTTTTGCCATAAAATATCTCTTTTCCTCTTCCAATTTTATTTATCAATCTTAATTTTCCTTAATTTCAAATTTCTTTTTCCAAAAAATGGAAATTAGTATAGACATAAATAGACTGATTAATAATATATAAATAATAGAAAAAACATCATTTAATAATTCATATTTAATCAATAAAATAAGCCCAAGAGAAAGTATCATAATTCCTGAGAAAAGCTTTAAGATCCGCCCCTGAAACTCAGATAGTCTCCAACGGCCTAATGTCATAACCATTATACCAACAATTATCAATAAAGGTATTACGTACACAATATTGTAAAAAATTAGGTACAAATATTGTTCCATAACACCTAAATTATATTGAGGCAGTATCGTTCCTGTATAAATGAACGGTAGATAAAATGAACATAAAAGTTCAACTGTATTTGCACTAATAGCAAGAACAACAGTTGAAAAAAATAGAGAAGGAACAGAAGAAATCTTTATAATTTTCCTCATTTGTTTGGCAAGTTTTGATTTTTGTTTATCAGATATACTAGTTGAAGGACCTTTTTTAAAAAAGAAAAAATCTTTAATGTTGATGATTCCAAATAAAATTGCTATTATTCCTGCTATAAAAGAGATAATATACTGATTTTGTACAACAGATATAAAATTTAGTATCGCTGCCATTAGAAGAAAATAGATAAACCCTGAAAAAAAGATAAATATTCCACCAACAAATATCATTTTTTTTCTAGACTTAGTATAAAGCAATAGGCTCAGTAAAAACAATAAAACAAAAAATGAACAGGGATTGACACTATCAATAGCACCTATTAAAATTGTGATAATAGGTAATGATGCTTCTGTAAAATTTATACATACTAAACCAAACGGTGTGGAGATGCATAATTCATCCTTTTCTAAATCCGGAGGAACAGAAGAATAATTACCCTCAAAATGATATTCAATTGCATCAATAAGATTTTCTTCTGTAATATCCTCATAAGGTAAGAGTACATTAAAATTTTCAGCAGAAATATTTTTTACAACAATTGCAGGTACAATTTTAAAACCATAACTAATGAATCTATTGTAATTTTCTTCATAATCATCTTTATGAACTAAATAAGGGTCAACAGTAATATTTTCACCATACATATTTTCAATTATTTCAACAATTGGTTTTTTTTCATCGCAGGAATCACAAGGTTTACTACTAATAAAAAATTCCAAAACTATGTCATTATTTTCAGCTGTAACTGGTCTTATAACCGCAAAAATTACAAAGAATATAAAAGTGATAATTAGAAAACATCGCAAATTTTTGTTCATTAAGGCATCGTCCTATTCTATTTGTTGCGAAAATTAAGCAAATATATAAGCTTTACTTAAAACAAATTTTTATAGATTAAACTCCTGTTACAAGGAACTTAAATATCATCCATGATACAAGAATCATGATGAACATATGTTTAACTCCTGAAGGAATATCTCCTTCTTCAAATACTCCTGCAATAATACCCATTCCACCTGTTTGAACCAAGGCAGCATAATAAAATAAATTGGTAACATCAGAAAGTGTCATACTAGAAGGTTTACCCATAGCAGTCGACATACCCGAAGAACCCTCCGTAATCATCGATGGAAGAAGACTTTTACACAACACAATAATTATGAGTAAGAATACGCCCATACCAACATAGATTACTGCAACATAAGAAAGCATCCCTGCTCTTCTTTCTAACTCTAGTAATTTAAGTTCTCTTGCATCCTTTGTTGCAGCATCAAGCACATCTGCAACATTACCTCCACTTCTACTAGCTTCAATAATAAGGGAAATAGTTCTTCTAATGAGCTTAGTATTTACTCTTCCTGCAAATGATTTAAGAGCATTTTCAACACTACTACCCCATGAGATCTGTCTTGCAATTTTTTGAATTTCTGGGGTTAGAACGCCATAATCTCCTTTAGCTGAGTACATAATTGCTTTTGTAAAAGTCATTCCTGCACGTCTTGACTCAGCTAAATCCCTGATAAAATCAGGAAAACGGTTATCAATTTTACGAACTCTTCTTAAGCGTGAAAATTCATACATTCCATAAACTCCACTGAAAACCAGTAATGCAATAATTATGAAATCAATAGGTGTTCCAATTAATATTGCTCCATCTCCTGAAGATATGCGTAAAGGCTTAATTATTCCAATTAATGAAAGTAAGGCAAAAACAATACATATTATAGTTGGAACTATTGAAGCAACATAAACAATTAATCGTGTTAGCTGACCAGTCATTGATAGGCGTTTTATAAAACTTGATTTTTGAATACCGCCTTCTTCAATATCATTTTCTTTAATTTTTTTCACCCCCTAGATGACATTCCTGATAGAACCACAGCAAATGCTGAATGAATCATAGGACAGATGAAAAAAACGATAACATACATAAACATTAGTTCACTTTTTGGAGCACTTGAAATAATCATCAACAGAGGTATGATTATTATAATCAAGAGTATTCCAGCAACAGCAGTTGTAACATAGGCTTCTGCCATAATTCCCAAACTTTCAATCAGCTGTTTTTGAGCAACTCGGTTCTCTCTAGTATATTGATCAGCTTTTGCCATAAAATAACGTTTAAGAGCACCTCCAGACTGCACAGTAACAATAGCTCCCTGTAAAAACTCTTTAAATTTTTCAGAAGGAGTTCTACGAATATTTGCCTTAATTGCTGAAATTACATCTCTTCCCAATAGACTAATATCACGATAAATCCATAAAGCTTCCTCTTGAATTTCACCATAAATCTTTTGTTTAGATAGACTTTTAAAAATTTCAGTTGGTGTAATACCAGCAGATGACATTGCAGAAATAAAATTCAGAGCATATGGTAAATGCAATTCAATTTTTTTTCCTCGACTTTTTGCTTTACTTCTAGGCATCGATAATAAGGCAAAATATACGACCACAGTTGTAAGAATTGGAATAATAGCAAGTAAAAGTATTGACATAATATCAAGAGATAAAAAAATTGCCAGAGTTAAATAAATAATAGTAGAAATGCCCGCAGCTAAAATAGTATTAAACCAAGTATATGAGATATATGCACCAGCACGAATTTCCATATGTGCTCTTTCCAGATCATCTTTTAACTTTTCAGAAGCTGATCCTTCAGCAGTTCTCCCAAACCACTTGTAACACATCTTTTGATAATTATTTAGTGGCATCCCATCTCACCATTATATTATAAGTAATTAAATTTTTACATTTTCCTCTAATTCTTTTATTATCTTTTTTACATTTTTTCTTTTTATACCCTTAATATTAGTTAAATCCTTATAAGATAATATTTTTAAATCATCAATAGACTTTATATCATTATCGTAGAGTAATTTTGCTGTCACTTCATCTATTGTTTTCAAATCTTTAAAATCCTCCAGATTACTATCTATATCATCAGATTTTTCAGTATTCTCTTTCTTTTTTTCATCTATTTCTTCTGGAGATTGGGCAATTTCTTTTTCTTTAACTGGTTTGTCTACCGTTTTATCTTTCTTTTTATCTTCATCTTTCTCTTTATCTTCATCCTTTTTCACATTTTTACTAGAGCCCCTCATTTTCTTTAAAAATTCCTCGGGATTATCGGTATATGCAGAGATAGCCTTTGCGACTTCTCTGAAAATTCTAACATCATTATCATCCATCCATTTTAAAATTTCTGTTCTTTGTCTAATTTCATTTGTAATTTGTTCTTTTGATAAGTCCCAACGAGCTCTGATACCTTCTAAAACATAGCTTTTACCAGTATAGAGAAATTTATCCTCTACAGGATCCCAACGGAAAACCTCATTAGTCAAAATCTCCTTTGTAGTGGGATCGATATCAATAATTTCTATTACCTGCTTACATCGTCTAACACGACGACCTTTAACACGGGTTGTAATATGAATGGAAACTATATCTAATGACTGAAGCATAATCCTTGGTATTTCAATTGGTTTACCCTCAAGCCTATGAATTAGAGATTTAGCGGAGTCAGCATGAACAGTAGAATAAGTAGCATGGCCTGTTGCCATTGCCTGAAATAATACATAAGCCTCTTTACCACGAATCTCACCAACAATAATATATTCAGGACGTTGACGGAGAGCTGCCTTCATCAAATCATACAAATCAATCTCACCAATCACTTTATCTGCAACTACTTCTCCAAATCCTGATCTAGCGATTCCAGGAATCCAATTTGGATGAGGTAGATTAATCTCTCTTGTCTCCTCAATAGATACAATCTTAGCTTCTCGAGGAATAAACAATGATAAAGCATTAAGGATTGTAGTTTTACCAGAAGCAGTACCACCAGCAATCAAGGCGTTAACCCCATTTTCTACAGCCATCCAAAAGTAAGCTAAGATTTCAGCAGAAGCAGTGTTTAGAGCAATTAAATCAGGAGGTGTGAATGGGTCTGCTCGAAACTTTCTAATAGTGAAGGTTGAACCCTTTGTAGTAACCTCAGTACTCAATGTCATCTGGATTCTGGAGCCATCAGGCATTGTTGCATCAAGAATAGGTTCAGCGATACTGATATGTTTTCCACATTTCTGAGCCAGACGTACAACAAAAAAGCAAAGTTCCTCTTCATCATTAAATTGTACATTACTTTTAAGGGACCCATATCTTCTATGATAAATAAAAATCGGTTCTTCAGAGCCATCACACGATATATCCTCTATATGAGGATCTCTCATTAATGGATCTATTTTCCCATAACCTAAAGATTCTCTTTTGATATAATAAAGAATTTTTTGCTTTGAAAGATCATCGACCTTGATATCATAATTGTTAATTACTTGTTCTGTTTGTTTTATTAGATAATTTTCAATTTTACTGTTATCAAGTTCATCTAGTCTTAAGTTAAAAGTTTTCAATAAAGTCTCCCATACAAAGTTTAGAACTTTCTGCTCCTCCTCAGAAAGATAGGGTTCAATTATCTTATAAGTTTTCTCTAGTGTTTCCTTATTTTTTAATATCTTTGCATGTGCAAATGGTTCATTTAATGGATAAAAATCTAGTTCTTGTAAATCTGCCTTAAAAACAATAGTTCCTTTTCTGTGACAATTGGGACATTGAATTTTTATTTTCTGACCTGGTTTACCAGTAGTAGGAATTTTTGTATGACATCCAGGACAAATAGCAATCTTTTTTTGCATTATTTTTTAGCATCCTTTTCAATTTTTTTCATAACTTCCTCAGAGTTCTCAGCATATTGAGAAACTATTTTTGCGACTCCTCTAAATTCTCTTACATTATTTTTATTCATCCATTCTACAATTTTTCGTCGTCTATTGATCTCTTTCGTCATTTCTTCACGTGTTAAATCTTTTTCACCTCTAACACGTTCCAAAACGTAGCTTTTACCAGTATAGAGAAATTTATCCTCTACAGGATCCCAACGGAAAACCTCATTAGTCAAAATCTCCTTTGTAGTAGGATCGATATCAATAACTTCAATAATCTGTTTACATCTCCTTGCCCTCATATTCTTAACACGAGTTATTACCTGGAGACAAACGACATCTAAAGATTGTAACATAACTCTTGGAATATTAATGGGTTTACCCTCAAGCCTATGAATAAGTGATTGGGCAGAATCAGCATGAACAGTAGAATAAGTAGCATGGCCTGTTGCCATAGCCTGAAACAAAACATAAGCCTCACGGCCACGAATCTCACCAACAAGAATATACTCAGGACGTTGACGGAGAGCTGCCTTCATCAAATCATACAAATCAATCTCACCAATCACCTTACCGCCTACTACTTCCCCAAATCCAGATCTAGCAACCCCGGGAATCCAATTTGGATGAGGTAGATTAATCTCTCTTGTCTCCTCAATAGATACAATCTTAGCTTCACGGGGGATAAATAATGATATAGCATTAAGTGAAGTTGTTTTTCCTGAAGCAGTACCACCTGCAAAAAGAGTATTAACCCCATTTTCTATTGCAATCCACATATATGCCACCATCTCTGAAGACATAGTGTTAAACTCAACTATGTCCGGAGGTGAAAAAGGATCTGCTCTAAATTTTCGTATAGTAAAAGTAGAGCCTTTAGCTGTTATTTCATCACTTAAGGTCATTTGGATTCTTGAACCATCTGGCATTGTTGCATCAAGCATGGGTTCAGCAATGCTTATATGCTTACCACTTTTTTGAGCAAGCTTATGAACAAAGGATGATAGGTCTTCTTCATCATTAAAATGGACATTGCTTTTTAGTGATCCGAATTTTCTATGATATAAAAATATGGGAATATTTGCACCATCACATGAAATATCTTCGATATTGGGATCTTTCATCAAAGGATTAATTTTTCCTAGACCAAGTGAAGATTTTCCTATGTAATAAAATATTTTTTTACGAGATTCTTCACTAATCATTAAATTGTACTCCTGGATTACCCGATCTAATCTTTCAAATAAATATTTCTCAAAACCTTTTTCCTCTACTTCATCAGTATTAAATGATAAGTTAGACATTGTTTCCTTAATAAAAGCTAATGTTTTTTCTTCTTCCTTTGTTAAAGCAATTTCTACTAGAAAATAACATTTATCAAGAGTTTCTTTTTCTCGCAGTATCTCAACAAATGCAAATGGTTCATCAAGTACATAAAAATCAAGCTCCTCCCATTGGTTTGCAGAAAAACCAAGATCTGAGAGTTTAACAGAATCAGTTTTTAGCACATCACCTGGTACCTCTAAATATCCAACATCCTGTAGAATTTCAGAAGCTACCTCTTGCTGTTGTAAAGATTGTGACATAGAAACACTCTTATCTGGTCTTGATAGTTGGGGACTCCAGCCTTTATTTGAAAATTCTTCTTCATCAAAAAAAACATGTTCATGATCAATATCTTTATCTTTTTCAGTAGAAGATTTTACAGGAGCAGTTGTTTCAACTTTTTTTATTTCTTTATCAGCTTTTAAATCCTTAGGAACTTTCATTGTTTTATCTTTTATATGATCTTTTGCTAATTCTATTGCCTTAGCTGCTACTTGTTTGTCCTCATCTTTTGTTTTACCTTTCTCTGAAAAAACCTTTATTTTATCATCAAGGAGTTTTGCTTCATCTTTATTTATATATTCATTTAATGCAATATTATCAACTCTGAACATCGGTGTAATTGTAGTTTTTTCTACAGCCTTATTATCTAAACCAGAACCAACAACACCCTTCTCAAGATCCTCACTATCTAAACCAGAACCAACAACACCAGACTTCTTCCTCTTAACAAACAAACCCTTCCTAGAAACACCAACAACATCCTTACCACTAGGCCTAAACTCCTT
>DAOVGR010000053.1 GCA_030672305.1 Thermoplasmatales archaeon
ATTCGAACCTACGACCTGGTGGTTAACAGCCACCCGCTCTGCGCGCTGAGCTACACCGGATTAGTTTTTTACTTTCTGCACATAAAGAATAAATTCAGTAAGTGTTTTAAACTCACTAGCTGGGGCATTAATTTCTCTTAAATTATATCCATTATTAATAACAGATCTATAACGCCATAATTCAACACCACAATGTGCAGTTCGTATTCTTGCATAACAGCCAGCTTCATCAGTAAGAGATTCTCTGGTTGTTCCTGGTTCTTTTTCATTCATTTTTATAATTTCTTTTCTTGATACCATTTTTAAAATTCTACTTTCTTGCTTTATTTAGCATTCTTTTATAATCTCTATGATATGCATTATTACACCCCATACGAATACACCATCTTGTTATTGAATTTTTAAGATATAATAAACCACAAAATTTACAATATAAGTATGAGGTACCTTTCAATTTAATTGGACCATGCCGTTCATATGAATATGTTATAGTTTCATCTTCTATTTCTGCTGGAATCCAGTAACCACCTTTTGCCATAGCTTTATAATATTGTCCCTTTTGGAATAATATTATCATTCCTTTTATGATCTACAGCTTCAGATAAATCCAATGTCTGAGGGTCTTTACCAATTACAGATTTATCAATATAACTGTTTGTTACGACCCAGGCTCTGTACTCGGCATATAAATGAAGACCACAATCTGGACAAATTACATAATAAGATTCAAGCATATTGTTTCTGAACATACAATTCGCATTCTCTGATTTACATTTTGGACATATTGCCTCGTCACCGTACCATCCCATAATTATTTCCTTTCATTTATTGGTTTAAAATCCAGCCCTTCTACTTATTCCTTTCCTTGCTTTTATTGTTATGTTTCTTGTTTTATAATCAATATTGTATAATTCGCTAATGGGATAATCTTTATCTTCAAGTTCTGTTGTTTTGCCAAGAAGTTTAAGTAAAATTGATGATTCATCTTTGTGTAATAATCTTGTTTTGATAATATCAAAACATCTTCCTGGTCTTAATAATGCTTCATCAATATTATCTATATTAGGTAAGTTAGTTGATAATATGATTTTTTTATCTTTCATATAATTGGAAGCTATCCCATTTGAAATATTTAATAAATGATACATTGATGTATTACCATCAGTTCTTGGTGTTAAATGAAAGTCTACATCTTCAAGGATTAATATATCATAATCACCTGTTAGAAATTTAGTAAATATATATCCATCTTCTATAATTTTTTGATCAGATGTAAAAATACATTTTACCTTTGATTTTTTATTTAGTAATGCTTTATATTTTAATATATTTCTAATTAATCTTGTTTTCCAGTTCCTGGGGGTCCTAGAAATATAAGCACTGGAGAATTTGATTCGTTAAATTCTTTATTTACTTTTTCAACATCTATATATGGATATGATTCATGATAAAAAGTATCATCTAAATCTTCTTCCATATGAAAGAAGTGTGCTTTACCATCTAATATAGCTCCCCACTGTAAGGAAGCTCTTTCTATTTCTGGTCTTATAATATCTTTAAATTTATGTTCTATATATTTATATTCATCTTTTATATTTATAGAATCTGTATATGTATTTATAGTTATATTAGTATAAGTGGAAAATTCCACATAGATTTTATGAATATGATTATTATGAGATACTATAAAAACATTTGATGGCTTTATAGTACATGTAATAATTTCACCTATATTCATTATATATTTTATTATAGTTTGTTTATTTACTTTTTTTAAATAAAGTTCTTTATCAAATTCAAATCTAAAGGATTTTCCTTTAATTTTTTCTTTTATAATTTTTATTTTATTTTTATCAAATACAGTTGAAACTAAAGAATCAAATTGATATACTGGTCTAACAGCAGATAAGTCTTGATTATTTATCATTTTGGAGGCAGCCAGTTCCTCGTCATTTAAACTATCACCGCTTTCAGTAACATCAGCTTCTGGTGGGTAGTCTTCAGGTATTTCTTCTTTATCATCACTATCATCATTCGATGTTGGTTTATTTGGTTCACTGTTCATAAATTTAATTATCTCCTTTCGTTTTATTAATAATTTGAGTTGGTTGCGGCAGAAAGATTTGAACTTTCGACAGCACGATTATCGGTCGTGAGCTCTGACCAGACTGAGCTATGCCGCATTAAAGTTTCTTCATACTTCCTTCTTCTATGATTTCTTTTTTCTCCACTTTCTTTTGGGGAACTTCTTTACGTTTTAAAAGATGACCGACATCTTTCTGTAATACCCTGAGTTTATATAACTTAATTTCTTGTATTATTTCTTTTAAATTATCATCTTTGAAACTATATTTAAAAGGTTTATCAAGTAAAGCATATGGAGAATTTTTATTAAAATTATATATTATGACAAGATTTGATTCAAGTTCTGGGTATAGCATCTTTTTTAATCTTTTCATTTTATCAGGATCTTCACAATGTACAAACCTATGTCCTGTATCTATCCACTGTTTTGGATGTTCTCTTATAGATTTTGCTATATCACCTACGATTTGATCTTGATTAACTAGAGCAAATGAAGTAGTAACAGAAAATAATAGTATTAAAATAACAATAAATATTCGTAGTTTCATATTCACCTCTTATTTTTGGGTTAACTCTTTCATTATTCTATCATATAAGACTAAATATATCGCAGCAGCTAAATTAACACAATGCTTACTAGGAATAACAACAAATCTATGACAATGTTTAAGCATAATTTGTGGGATACTTCCATCCTCTGGACCAAAAACATATATAGCATGTTTAGGATGTTCAAAGTAAGGAAGAGATTCTGCATTTTCTCTTAGTTCAATAGCAACAGGCACAATACTTTTATCAAATCTATTGAAAGGATATTGGTCATTAAGTAATGTAACATCTTTATATCCTCTCATTCTCTCTTCTCTTGGAAGTCGATAACTCTTACCATTAGATGGTTCAAGGGATACACGATCTCCAGTAAAGATAATTAGATTTGAACCAAAACATGATGCTGCTCTTACCGCTGCACCAACATTGTGAGGGTATTTTGGATTATGCATGATAATCGCTGGAGTTCTAGATGAATCAAATAATTCTGATTTTTTCCTCACGTCATGTTGAGTATGTAATTCAAATTCAACTTCTTTTTCTTTCATTAGATTCCTTTCGCAATTGTTCATCTAATACTTCAGTTAATATTTCATTAAAAGATACTCCATATCTTTTACATGCTCTAATAACATTACGAAGGCATGATTTGATTATTTGTTTTGGAATCATTATTCATCCCTTTCTTTAAAAATTGGTGATTCTGGCGGGATTCGAACCCGCGATTTCGACCGTGAAAGGATCGTGACCTAGACCGCTAGTCCACAGAATCACATATCTTATCTAATTTAGGTTGCTTGTTTCCCAACATTTATCACATTGTGTAGAAACCCAACTTCTACCTCTGGTTTTACCCGGTTCACCACATATTTCACAAGTATCATATGATTTATGTTCACCATTACTAATAGCATCTGAAATTTTTTCTTCAGTAGTTCTATAGAATTTTTTTCTGAAATGTATGATTGCCCAGTATTGTTTTCCTAATCTTAATTTGAACATAAAACTACTAATTTTATATTCAACTTTTCCCATAAAAGTTTCTGGAGATTCAATATCATAATAAAATCTTAACCCACCGAATTTTTCTTTTACTTGAGCAGCAGTAACTTTTATGTTTTTATCACCAATTAATGTAGTGACATTTTCGCATAGTTCATCAAGAAGATTATACCAGCCACCACCGCATTCCATTCCCCAATGCATACACGTATCCCTCATATCTCCACCATATTGTGAGAATATAATTGGATATTTTTTGACTAATTTCATTTCTAATTCTTTTTTCATGTTATTACTTCCTTTTAAAAATAATATTTAAAACCTACTTTGGGGATGAAATCTATATTCCTTCCCCTGTCATCTTTATAAGGACCGGAATTATGTTCGCCTTCATAACCACAGTTAATTGCAATATTTTCTGTAAGTTGATATTCTAACCCAATTCTAAACCCAAGAGACGCAGATGGGCATCTTTTTACAAGAAAATTATCTTTATATGTAGAAAGACCAACACCAATTCCAGAGTATATATTAAATTTGTTCCATGAATCTGATTTATAAATACCCCAGAATTTTATTAGAAAAGAATCATCGACCTTGGTATAGTTATGAGTGGAATAAGCAGCTTCAGCACTTACCCATAGTCTTTCATATTTTAATAATCTTTGACCATATTCCAACCCATACATTGTTTGTTCTTCTTTTTGTTGATCTTTAAATATACTATCATTTCCATTGCCATAACTAAACATTATATAATTATCATTAGCAAATACGTTGGAATAAAAGATAAATATAAATATTATTATGAAGGTGATTTTCTGTAACATAATATTACCTCTATATTATAAAACTAATTCTTTAGGATTAAAAAGAACAGGAGTAACTTTTTTTGTATCTATAACCTTTTTCGTTTTATGTGAAAGTGAAACATCTTCTGGAGACCAATTATAAAGTGAAAGATCTTCTGAAGACCAATTATAACCTGAAATTTGAACTTCATTATAATAAATGCTTACACTTTGAATTATTTGAACAGTCCCTAGCATAGGTATCATTTGATCAACAAATCCATGTTCTCTTTTTGTTTGAGAACTTCGACCATCTATATGAACTTTCATTCCAACATGTAATAATTCTATATCCATTAGTTCACCTTTTTATAAATGTAAATCTTTTACATCAAAATGAATTGATTTTGGTTTTGGACATTTTGGTAGGAGTTCGATATCTTTAATTGACCAAGTATAAGTCTCTGTATCATAACATGTAATATAATAATTCCCAATATTTCTTTCACCAAATGATTTAATTACTTGTATGGTACCTTCATATTTATCCATTTCATCATTCCATCCAAAATACTTGTCTGTATATTTACATTTTCTTGATATAAAAATTGCCATATCTTTCCGTAAATTTCTTTTTTCCATTAACCCACCTATTATAAATCTTCAAAAATTAGTAAGAGTGTTAAGATAATACCAAAGAAAAGTAATATTCCTTGTAGCCAACCAACACCTATAAAGAATGCAACCAGTAAAGCAATTTCTTCCCAGAATCCAAATGGATCTATTAACGATCTGACAAAGAAATAAAGATAAGTAGGTACAAGAACAACAATCCATACTATTATTCCAACTAATATTTTAGCAGCAATGTTACTATTTGCAAATTTTTTCAAAGATTGAACAAACTTATTTTTCTTCAAATTTTCCTTATTGAGTTTCATTTTATTTTCCTTTCAGATTGAACATATCAATAACTAAGATTTTTCATGTTACTAATTCTTTAGTATCAAAATAACATATTTCAGGTTTTTTTGTTGTTGGTTTAATTAAAGTTAAATCTTTTGGGTGCCACCAGAATTTCTCAATATCTGCAGCTACTCCATGACTAGATACTACAGACTTTTCAATTGTATATTCTTTTCCTGCCATATCTGTCATAGATGGAATTACAGTATGTGTTCTGGCTGTATGAGTGGGATTGTCTGATATAAATACTCTTACTCCTTGTTTAACTTCTGATTCTTTCATTTTTCACCTTTAACTTTTTATAATATTCATCTTTTAAAAAATTCTTAGATGATTTAAAAATTTTTTTGGCTTTTCCTATACCCATAATTCTTTCTTGCATTTTTGCAGCAAGAGAATAATTGCCGATATCTTTGGCTGTTTGTAATCTCTTGTGATATCTCTCCTTTTGAGCTTTCAATTTACAATAAAATTCCTTAGTCAAATCCAAAAATTCTAATTCCTTTTCATTTCTAATAGTTTCTGTCTGTACATTCATAGCAATTATCCTTTCATTTTAAAGGGTTAATGCAAAATTAGTTCTCTTTCGTAACCAAGACCAATATTTTCTTCGATTGACCATAGTATACATAACATATAGATATTGAATATCATCTTCTGGAGGCATTGAATCATACCATTGTGAGATCCAAAATAAAAACATTTTATTATCCTTTCATTTTTAAAAGTTGGTGGAGATGCCGAGAGTCGAACTCGGGTCCATATTATGTTCAACATTTGATACTACGCTTATATTCATTTATTTATTCATCATTTAGTAAGGAAATGACACCCCTAAAGATGATCCTGAAAAATATTTCGCAACTGGTTTTATCCAGGCACTCCACCAGTTCCCTATCTCTCTAGTCGACGCCCCATCCCAATCCGAGAGAATAAAAGGGTGGAACGGATTACGCAGCTTTGGCGTAATCTTCGTAGTAATCGTCTGCAATTATGTTTAATTGAGATATGTTTTTAACGTGGTGACATAACCAATCCACGAAGCGCATCTCTTGTCTCTTCACACATGTCGATACCATTTCATCCCCACATTATTTAATTTAACCTTGGAAATTGTATATGACAAACTTCAATATCTGATAATTCAATAATTCCTTTTGAGGTCTTACATACCCAACTTCTATGAGCGTCTTCTTCAATATCAATAATATCTTCCCAAATATTATCTATGAATATTTGACCAGACATTAAACGTTCCCATTTATTGTATGCGTTTTCACATTCTTTATAAGTCATTTCCACCAATCCTCGACTTTCTTATAAACTTTGAAATCATTTATATTATACTTATCTTCAGTTAAATATATAAAGTTGTCTACAATATCAAAAGACATTGATAAATTTTCAATGTTAGCACCATCAACAACTACCCATCCATAATAATCATCTATATCTACTAGATAATATATAGAATGATCGTTATTAAATAATTTGATTAATTTTTTAACATGTTCTTTTTTCATTTCACCCCACATAGTTATTCCATTATTTCATTTAATAATTTTTTATAAGAAGAGCATGTATTTTGACATATACCTTTTAATAAACATTCAACACAAGGACATTCATTTTCCATTTCACTTAATCTTACTTTACATTGACTTTTATCTTCACCATCTTCAAATACACAACCTTTACATATGTCGTTATCTGAAAATTTCATGATAGTTCTATTAAAAGGTTTTTCACAAAGTTTCCATCACAACCTTTAAAATGATTCATGATTTGCCCCATTGCTTGCATTTTGTTTTTATAGATTGAAAAATCTATATTTTCATGTATCCATGAACTAATTTCTTCCTTTGTTGCTTGTTTAGGAAGATATTCTTGAGCAATCTCGATTTTTGGTGAAGTTAATTTATCACCTAATTCTTGAAATTTATTATTAACTAACTTTTTTAGATCTGAAGTACTAATTCCATTAACATCAGATTCAGTTATATGTTTATCAGAATATAATAATCTTTCTTTTTCATTCTTGATATATTTCTTTAATAGTTTGATAGTATCATCATTAGTTGCCTCAGCTGGTTTTTTACCAATTTCAGGAAACATGCTTATGATTGCCCTTGATACATCCTTTTGATAATGACATTTATCAAGTAATAACTGTTGTGATACTATAAAATCACCACAAGCTTTATTTTTTCTAATCTTTATTTCTTCAGTCATAGCAATTTTGAGATCTTCTCTTATTTGTTTCAATATTTCAGACATTTTTATTCACCTTTCATTTTAGTACCCGTGATAGGATTTGAACCTACGACGGCGGAATTCTAGAGATCCCCGCTCTGCCACTGAGCTACACGGGTATTGTATTATAACAAATTTAACCTCTTAAATATTTTATTATTCACATCGGTTGCAATTGCTGTTGGTTCATTCCCTATATCCGGTTCTTTGAATATAGTAAATGGAATATCCAACTCTTTTAATTTTAATATCCATTTTTCTAATTGGTATAGACCTTTTACCCCGAGATAGATTAAGGTTCCATTATCCCAATCCGAAAAATCACTGTGCAAGAGAAACTCTGCTACCGCATGTCCTGCTTGCACAGCTTGTTGAGATGTTGATAGATCTTTACGCACTAACACAAATAGTTTCTTCATCAATAAGACCTTCCCATTCTTTCTTATATGATTCCAAGGTATACTTACTTGGTTTGTTGTCATCTCGGGGACACTCTATCATATGGTATGGGGTGTTGTTAAACATACTACAATATGCAATATGTTTATGCCTATATGAATCTCTATTCCATTCTAGTCTACTAAGTTTTGATAAATCTTTACCAGTTTGATTTTTAGGTTTTCGTAACCCTTTTCCAGTTCGGATATCTTTTGCTAAAGATTTTAGTTCTGTTTTTATTTGTAATTTTAATTGTTTTTTTGTCATTTTCTTTCTCCTTTGTTTTTGTTAAATTTTTTAAAAATAATTAAATTATTAACAAAACATCGGAGGCCCTCTTATATAATGACTCTACGGAGGGATCTAGACAGCTTTATCTTTAAATTTCATTCCTTTTAATCTCCTTTTGAACAGATTTTTTTGTAGTTTTGAAAGTCTATCAATCATAAGAATTCCGTTTAAATGATCTATTTCATGTTGTAGAACATTTGATAACATATCTTTGGCTATAATACGTACATTGATACCATACTCATCTAATCCAATAACTTCAATTTTTTTATATCTTCTAAGAGGTATAAAAATATCCGGAAGAGAAAAGCAACCTTCTTCAGATCTTTGAAGATTAGTATCTAAAACACTTGAAATTTTTGCATTGATTAAAACTTTCAAATTATCTTTAGGGTTACCACCTTCACGATATAAAATAATTGAATTTTCTAACCCAACTTGAATTGATGATAATCCTAATCCCCCATCAATTTCTTCCATAATTTTAACCATATAATTAATTTCATACTTTATTGATGGTTTATTAACATCATCTATTATAGTCGCTTTTGTTTTCAAATATGGATCTGGATACTTTAATATTTCATTCATATATTTGTTCCCTTTTATTTTGAAGTTAACCAATAACTAGAACTTTATCAGATTTTTTATTTTCCTCTGTTTCTATATAACATTTTCCATCTGCCCAATCTTTAGTAGGAATAACATGAGAAATTTTTATTTCATTTTTTGAAATTGGATAGCAAAGCCCATCATGTTTAATCATTACTTTTAATTTATTATTAGATTGTTTTATAATTTTTATAAGTTCATTTATTGTAGTATCATGCATAATTATTCCTTTTATTTTGAGGTTAACTATATTTTAAGCAATGATTATTGCTTGCATAGCTCCTTCTGTAAGTTCATCGACCTCTTGATAACATTCATATCCTGATCTCTTATCTATGGTAATTATAACATAACAAGATCGAACTTCTCCAATTTGATAATAATAATCATCAGACTCTATTAAGACTTTTAAATCTCCAGGAGCTTGCTTTAAACATCTACGAACATTATCAACTGTTTTTAAATCATAACCCATAATTATATCCTTTTAATTTGAAGTTATTCAATTTTTAAGGTAGTTATTATTTTTCAATCCATCGACATTCTTTTTCATATTCTTTTTTATGCGAACATTTACTACAAATAATTTTTTTATATTCAAGACCAGCATCAAGATGTTCTTCAGCATTTGCATCTCCACAATTTGGACATTTAATAGTGGATACTAACCACATTATAGTCTCCTTTCAATATAAAATTATTGGTCCAGGAGGATGGATTCGAACCACCGTACCTCCGAAGAGGGCCTGATCTACAGTCAGGCGCCTTTAGCCAGACTCAGCCACTCCTGGAAATTATTGATCAACCCAAACATAATCTGATTTTTTTAATAGAAGTCCATTAAAGTATGAATCAACCATTATATCAATTGTATCTTTATATTTTTGAAATATTTTGTTTGGGAATATCTTATCTTTTATAGTACTAAATCCAGTAGATCTGGGATTGTTTGCAACATTAACTTTACATTCAAAGATTCTTGTGCTATCATGATAATTACTCTGTATATCTATATCTTCAATAATTATTGTACCAGATAGAGTTTGTAAAAATGGACTAACTGTTTCCCATTTTATTGTTATTTTTATCATTTTTTCTTAGCTTCTTTCCACTTCCATTTTGGACAGTATGCCCATCTCTTATTATCAACCAAATTTTCTGCTTCAGAATCAGATACTCTTTTTATAATACCTAAGTTTGCCTTTTCAACACATTTCATTTGTTACTCCTTTTCAGGTTTTTTATTCTTACCAAGATTTACAATATTTAATTTAGGATTTAATTTTTCTTTGTTTTTATCTTTATCTGGTTCTATTAAAGAAACTTGTTTTACAAGTACATATTGTGGTACATTGTCAGTCTTGTTTATTATTGATTTCCACCATTTACTAAAAAAAGATGGTTTTCTAATTATTACAGCATGATTTAGTCTCATATCTTTATATACTTCAGCTGTAATATGTCCATTTTTATATAAGTAATGTATTACAATATCTTTTACACCAGTTACTTCCTCTTCTAGATGTTCATTTGTTAAATTATAAATATGCATTTTTTTGTTATTCCTTTCTTTTAAATGGAGGAGGGAGAGGGACTCGAACCCACAAACCGCTGTAAACGATTACTTGTTTTCAAAACAAGGCCACGCATCCTACTGTGGTCAATCCCTCCTAATCTACACGGCATTTTATTATTACAGTATTTGCACAAATTGTCCAGCATGTTGGTTGTAGAATTTTTTTACTATTTTTTAATTCATTAATGCATATTTTCCAAACATATGGATTTTGTACATATGTACTTAGTAAATAACATTCATGAAATAAACTATAATAATTTTTATGTCTACATATAGGAACACATAAACAGCCTTCACATGGGCATTTTATTGAGTTAACTTTCATTTTGTACACTCGTTATTGAAATTCCTAACTTTGTTTTTCCTTTATGTTTTTTATATCTGTAAGTCCATCTGGTTGGTTTAAGAATAGTTGCAATTTTTTCAATTTTATTAGAAGGTGTTGATATAGATGCTTTCATTAGATATTCTTTTAAAATAGAACATTCAATTAAAGGTATATATCTTTTATGTCTACATATGGGAACACATAGACAATCTTCACATGGGCATTTATCAAGGTTATTATCCATATTTTATAATCCATAATGTATTATCTTTTCCAAAAATATTTCTAAAATTATAACTCCAAAGAGTTGGTTGTAGAATTTCTTTTAATTTTCTTACTCTATTAGTAGGTCTTATAGTTGGGTTACATGGGCGGATTAAATATTCTTTTAATAAAAGACATTGAGTTAGTCTAATATATTCTTTATGTCTACACATGGGAACACATAGACAATCTTCACATGGGCATTTCATCCTGATATCCCTTTCGTTTCGTACCTAAAGTTATTGTAATATTATCGTTTTCTTCAGAAATCTTCCACCATTGAGGTTGAAGAATTTTTTGTGTTATTTGTAATTTATTATCATTATTATTATCTACTTTTGCATATTTGGTTATTAAAGAGCAGTCACTGAATAGTGTAAAGTAGAATTTATTTCTACATATGGGAACACATAGACAATCTTCACATGGGCAACTCATCCTTCTATTCCTTCCATCATTTCTAAATTAGCTCCTAGAGGTATCATTTCTGTATCACAGTCAGAACACATTGGGTTTCCAGTATTGAGAACTTCTTCAAGTGGTACTTTTCCTTTAAAAACTTGACATCCATCACAAATATAATCAACATTAAGTTTTTCTATTTCGATTTGCATTTTATTTTCCTTTCGTTTGGCGGTGAGGACAGGATTCGAACCTGTGGGGCGGTATTAACACCCGACTGTTTAGCAAACAGCTCCTTTAACCAGACTCAGGCACCCCACCGATTTTCATTGTTATGTATCTCATAATTCCAAATAGTTGGTTGCAGAAGTTTGAATATTTTTATTACTCGATCAGTGGGCCTTTTCTTTGTATAAGTAGGCTCGATTAAATATTCTCTTATTAGGGAACATTTGATTAATTCAGTATATAATTTTTGTGAACATATAGGCACACATAGACAATCTTCACATGGACATTTCATGTTTCACCTCTTCAAGGCACTTTAACTACAATTATTTTATGACCAGTTTTATGTGTACAAACTGTGCCCCAACGAGAAGGACGTAAAATAATTTCAGTTTTACATATTTTTTCAATTATAATTTCCTTATTATCAACATAATAATATGCAGCTAATAATGAACATTTTTTTAGTATATAATAATCTTTATATCTACATATAGGAACACATAGACAATCTTGACATGGGCATTTCATGACTTTTCCTTTTAAAAGTTGGTAGCGGAGACGGGATTTGAACCCGTGATTGTGGCGTATGAGACCACTGACTTAGACCAGACTAGTCAACTCCGCATTAATTAAACCTAATTCCTTTGCTTCTTTTTCTGTTAAAGAAATTTCATGATCACTATCCATTAATCCTTCATTAACACACCATTCATTAAGACCTTTTATTTCACAAAGTTCCTCCCAAATTCCTTTATCTATAGCTTCCTCTGCTGTAATTTTAATATTCATTTATATTTTCCTTTCTTTTTATGGTACCCCCGACAGGATTCGAACCCGTGACCCCGAGATTAGAAATCTCGTGCTCTAATCCACTGAGCTACGGAGGCGTAAATGGAGCCAGTAGAGGGACTCGAACCCCCGTGGAATTATGAATTCTCCGGATTACAAATCCGGTGCTCTCGACCATCTAAGCGATACTGGCAATTATTCTACATATTTCTTTTCAACTACATCTTCGGTAACTTGATTTATAGATACTCTACATACTTTAAATCTATGTTCAGGTTTCCATTCTGAAATTTTATCAAGGATTTTAATAGCATCTCTTTTAACAAATGAACCGTGTGTTCCAGTTTGTTGCCAACATTTTCCAGAAGCAGTAAATGGACTAAATATACCATCATTATAAGTTAATTTATCCCACTTTACTGTACCAATTTCTTTAGGAATAAACTGTTGACAATCTCCAGAACCACCCCATTCTCCTGGTTTATCTTTATAAAGATGCTTAATAATATAAATTTTATATTTTCCATCATTTCTTATCATGATTCACCTTCATAATTCAAAGTTATTGTTGGGCTTGGAGGATGAATAATTTTCATCTTTTCTTGAGCTATATTATGTCTTGCAATAATATCATTCCATACAATTTCTATGTTTGGAAATTTATTTACATCATATTTGAATTTTCTTTCTATTGCTTCCTTTATAGCATCAGAAGTTGAAATAAGTTGATGTTTAGCTTCAAGAAAAAATTCAACTATATCATAACCATATCCAAGATCACCATAATCAGTTTGACCTTTCTCTAAACCAGCTGTAGGTAATGCTGTCATGATTTCATCAGGAACACCCAAATATTCTCCCATTTGATATACCAATCTTTTAGATAATCCCGAAATTGGACTACAATGAACAGCACCGTCACCAAAAAGAGTATAGTAACCGATACCATAATCTTCATCCTGATTTCCTGTTCCGAGTAGGACTTTATTCTCTATTGCAGCATATGTGGATAAGGCATTAGCTCTCATTCTAGAAACCATATTTCCTTTGTCAAACGGTCTTAAATTGACACCAAGATATTGTTCTGTTATATTTACTAATGCCCAAATATGAACTACTCCCATATTAATTTTATAATTTTTAGCTAAATGTGAAGCCCTTATTCCTTCTGCAGATTCATTAGTAGCTGATGGCATAATATAAACTTTAAGTTCATAATCATAATTTTTAAAAGCCCTTAAAGCAAGAAGAGCAACAACAGCGGAATCAATCCCACCAGATAAACCAACAACTGCTCCGGTTTTATTTTGTTTTTGTACAGTTTCTAAAATAAATACACAGATTTCATCTGCTACTATTTTAGGATTCATTGTAGGTAGTATTACCATTTTTATTTTCCTTTCAAAATTAAATTATCTGATGCAATACCTTTAAAATAAACTTCTTTTTTTTCGATAAGTTTAGATATTTTATTATCTTGACAACCGACAATTTTTTGATAATATTGTTTATATTTAATATGTTTAATTTGACAAGCCGAGGAAATAGTATTACTCATTAACTTAAATGATTTACTTTTTCTATTAAAACAGTCAACAAATGTTACAAAATCTGAAAATATTTCATCTGATTTAGTCATAGAATCTAAAAATGTATTAAAATCTAAATCAGAAGGTTTTTTATTTATAAATTTTTTAATAAAATTTATTATTGATTGCTCTGATTTCCCTTTTCGTAATTCTTTAAATTTATTTTCTTGTTCTTTAGCGAATGTTTTTGGCATACCATTATCCTTTCATCAAATTTGTTTCATATTTCCAAGAAGGTACCACATTCTTATACCAATCAATAAGATAATCCATATAAACCCAAGAACATTAAAGAATCTACTATCGGATAATATTGCAATTGAGTCAGATAAAATAAATGGTGCCATTGTTCCAATAGCTATAAAAAATCTTTTTGGGTCTTGTACTTTGTCGTATTTATAATTTAATTGTGCTAAAGTTCTTATTATTGAAAGCAATATTTTCATGATTCCCCCATATTTATTATAACCATCCTTTTAATTTAGATAGTCTTTGTTTAATTTCGATACGATCAAATCCATGTAATTCACCTTCTTGCCAACTTGTTGAATTAACCATATGACACATAATTTGTGCCATACCACATAATACATGAACATAAGCCATTGGGAGATTATCTACTTTCTGATGCTTTATTGGATCTTCTGTTTTAGATATTTTATTCATTAAACTTGCACCCATATTTGCCCAACATTCCATGAGACCTTTATGATAAGATTTGACATTTAGATCAAATATAGGAACTGCTAATGATGGTCGATCACTTCTAATATTGTCAATCTTTATTTTATCCTTATTTTTAAGTATTCTTAACTTATTATGATCTTGACAAGCAGCTTGGACAAGGCATTCACTGCATGGAAACATATATTGAATAAATTTTTCACTCATATTATTTACCTCTTATTTATTTGGTAGCCAAGGGGAGACTTGAACTCCCACGACCCTGAGATCAGGGGTTTTTAAGACCCCAGCGTCTACCAGTTCCGCCACTTAGCCTTTATTTAAATCAATTCATCAATATGAATAAATGTACAATCAATAAGATCAAAAGCAGAACGATATTTTTCACTATCATCTATTATAAAATCAATTTCATGTTTTTGACAAATTTTTGCTTTTGAATCCCACCAATCTTCTTCGTTTGCCCACGGATTCCCTTTATCATCTTTCCACATTTTTACTCCACTATCTATTAAAAAATCAACTACAGAATAAATTTCTACCTCATGATTTTTAATTATATCGTAAAATTTTATTTTTTCTAATTCTTTAAACAATAATAATTTACTGGGCCCAGAAACAATACAAATCTCGTTCCCCATTTTTTGTAAAAGTTTTATCATTGGATAAATAATTTCTGGATATGCATCAATAACACCATGCACATCAAAAGCTATTTTCATTTTTTATCCTTTCAAGTCTTTAAATTTTTAAGTAATTTTCTTTTTACTATCAATTTCTGCTTGTGCCATTTCATTTAAACCATCTTGTATAAAAACTGTAATAGGTATTATTGATTTAACTTGTTCTATAGAAGGTTTATAAAGATTGTCGGGTACTTTTTGTTTTTGTAAACACTCTTCACAAAGTAAAACCGTATTGGTAAATTCTTTTAATTCTCTATATTTTTTATATAACATAATATTATCAATTATTTTATGTTCACAAGATAATAGAAAAAGTTGAACTCCCCCAACCTCTTTTTTGAAAGATTTTGTGAAAAAGTCAAAAACATGTTGTTGTGATTCATTAAGTATTTTTTTCTTATGCATATCAATTAATGCACGTTGAGCCCAAATATCACTTCGAACTCCCTCTTTTGTACAACGGTAACAGTTCAAAATATGATCACCGAAAGCATTTAATTTAACCTTAAATGGATTATTTCTGAATTTTTTTTTGATTTTTAATTTCATCTCGTTTTACTTGAGCCAACTTTTCTTTTTCTTTTTTAAGATTTTGACATTCATCTGCCATCTTTTGTGTTTCAGGATGATCACGACAAGCTCTACCAGACCCAATTTCTAAACTTTTTCTTTTAGAAACTTCCTTATTACATATACAACATTTTATTATTTTAGGTGGCATTGTTTTTTCTCCCTTATAGTTATTCAATTATGGAAGAGGTGGTAGGATTCGAACCTACGATAAAAACAAGGACCAAAACCTTGCGCCATCGACCACTCGGCCACACCTCAACATATTTATATATCTTTTTTAAGATTATTATAACATTCTGGACAAATTAATTGTTTATGTTCTATACCCTTTATATCTTCAAGATATGGATTTATAGTATATGTTACTCCATATTTTAATTTATTACAAATTTCACATCTACGTCTTCGTTTACCAGGAATTTTTTCGTCATCTTTTTGCATTTTTATTCCTTTCATTTAGTATGAAATTAACCCCCACCCCGATTAACTCTGCCTACTCCGATAGTAGAAAAGACAAGTACCTATCATTCAGCCCCACGTATCCCAAAATGGTGGTGGGTAAGGGGAGAATTGAACTCCCACAGATTAAATCTCATAGTTTCTAAGACTATTGCGTCTACCTAGTTCCGCCACTCACCCATTTAAATTATATTTATTAATTATAGTTTTTGCTTTACTCCAATTAGATCCTCCTGCGGTTCTGTTTAAATTCATTAGAGCTTTTGAAATATTACAATTTGTTTTTATAAGTTCATTTTTCAAATCTAATTCTAATATTTCTGTTTTATTTCCTCTACAATATGTGGAAGTTTGACTATGACAATTTGGACAAATAAATCTAATGTTTTCTCTTGTATTATCTTTTCTATTTCCATTTTTATGATCATAATGAAAAATTAACAGTTTATTATTCCATATATTTTTCATATCGCAAATTGCACATTTATATTCTTGTTCTCTTAGTAGACGTTTTCGTTTTTCTCTATCTGGTAAATTATCCCATGACATTATAGAATATTTTTCTTTCATATTACGTTTTCGTTTTTCCACTGCTTTTTTAATTGTTTCTGGAGTTGGTTTATATTTTATTCCTTTTTTATGTGCCAACTTTAACCCATTTGAGTTTTTTCTCTTTATAGCGGAACATTTATTATAGGAGTCTTCACAACACCATTTTCCGTTATTTAGTTGAAAATTAGCTGGTTGTTTACATCCATAATCACATAATTTTATTTTACCACCAGGAATAGTTCTGTATCCTTTTAAAGATTGTGAAACTTTTTTATTTATTTCTTTTCTTTTACTTTTTGTTGAAAATGACCTTGCACATTTATCACTACAAAATCTTCCAGAACCATATTCTCCATTATGTTCTTTGCCACAATTATTTTCACACTTCATATTAGTGTCTCCTTTTAATTATGTTTTATTTGAACTTGGTAGACACTATAAAATGTCAATAGAAATTCGAACTTATTATAAACCAATCAGTCCAGTGTTGTTCTTTTTGTTCTACATTATAAGGCCCAAGGTGATTAAGAAGAGCCCCACAGCTACCGCATATCATTTGATCTCCAGTTTGTGCTGGTGTACCATCTATATTTATTACATTACTAGATCTTATAAATTCTCCAGAATATAATCTTTTTAAAGTAGAAAGCAACTTCTCCACAATCTTTATGAATTACGTTTATCATTAAAATACATCGGCAAATTTACTGAGAATATCCAAGTATTGAGTACACCGGTTTGACTCTCCTTCATATGATTTAATCTGGTTATCAATTATTGACTTTTCATCTTTTAATTGTAAGATTTTTCCTTTTATGACTTCTTGCCGAATTATTACTTTTTCTTCAATTCCGTCTAAAGGTTTAAAGATATTGGCAAGAGTTTCTTCTTTTGGGTCAATTCTCATTAATTTTTCGATAATATTTTTTCCTTTTTTCATAACACTACCTCTTTCTTTTTTCATTTGATCTATTCCTTTCACATTGTTAAGATTTACTTCAAATAAAATTTTAAAATTTCGAGTATATTCCTGTACTTTTTTTAATAAGATATGCAAATAGGGTGTGGTGATGGTCGGGTAGACAGGATTCGAACCTGCGTAGCACTCGGACCCAAACCGAGCATTCAGCCAGACTGAACTACTACCCGATATTTATTCATATACCTTTGTTCTAAATTAATCTACTTGATATACAGATTTTAAGTAAGATTCAAACTCAGAACTCTCACACATTCTTTTACCAGGTGCATTAGAAATTTTAGCCACTGGTTGACCATTACAAGAAATCATCTTAATAACAATATTCAATGGGACAAAATCCCAATTATTTGCCAGTTTAGTTCCTATACCAAAACTACAATTAATAAGATTATGTAGTTCCCAATGAATTTTATACGCCTTTTGAAAATCCAGTCCATTACTGAAAACGATAGTTTTAGTTTTAGAATCAATCTTATGATCTCTATAAAAATTAATAATCCGGTGCCCGAAATTAATTGGATCTGGTTCAGAATCTTCACGAACTCCGTCAAATAATTTATATAAGAATGGATCTTCAAAATCTCTTAGAAATGCATCTGTATTTATTGTGTCTGTAAGAGCAATTCCTAAATCTCCACGATATACTCTAACCCAATTTTCTAGTGCCATTTTTTGACTATCAACAAGTTTATACTTTAACTGTTGATGTGCCTGCAACCATTCATGTGCCATAGTACCAATTGGAGTAATATTAAATTTTCTTGCCAAAAATAAATTACTTGTACCAACAAATTGTTTTTTAACATGATATAGAAGCGTATCAATTACTTCTTCATGCCATTCACTGGAGTGTCTTCTTCTGGTTCCAAAATCAGCAAATTTAAAATCTTCAGGCATTCCTTCTAGACCTTGCCTTAGATTAAGTCTTGCAGTATCTATATTTCCATGTTGAAGATCTGCATATGTTTCACTTATTATAGCAAGTATTGGAACTTCAAAAAGAATTGTATGAAACCACGGACCTTCAATTCTTAAATTCAATTGATTGGTAACAACATCATATTTGACTTTTACATAATCAGCATCAAATCGAAAATGTTTAAGAAAACCAATATAATCTGATGAAAGATATCGAATTGAATTTAGATAGTCAAGATCATCTTTTGTAAATCTTAAGTCATATAACTCATTAAATTTATCATTAAGTTTTGATAAAAGTGCAGCAAAGTTTATTCCTTTTGTACGACATTTAAATTTGTATTCAACTGGAACTGCTGTATACCCTAATTTAAGTAATGCGTTTTGCATTGTAAATTTATACAGGTCATTATCTAACATACTATGAAACATAATAATCTCCTTTATATAGAAAGTTAAAAAAATTGACTGGATGGCTGCTCAATATGGGATACTAAATAAAATCCATATTGACCAACAGCCATCCAGTCGTAAAGGGATAGGGGACGGCTTCTAACTTAATATTTACAGTGGATGGGAAATGGGACAGATCGATAACAATTAAAAATAACTGTGATCCAGTTATTGATATATCTGTCGTTTGGACTCCACCATATACCATACCTCGTTTTGATGGCATATAAAGATCAGCCTACCGTCTAGCACTTTATGC
>DAOVGR010000057.1 GCA_030672305.1 Thermoplasmatales archaeon
AATATGTTTGCGGATATCAAGTTGTGTATGAGGTGAGTGCATCTATATCCCAAATTGTACTCATATCATACACATTCAAATAATTGTTATCTAAAAAATAAATTTGAGTTAATCAAATTCTAGCTTGCCGAACTACTGCAATTATAAAAAGGAATATAAAATAGAGTTACATAAAAAATCTACGTCTACAATTTTTTCGTTATCTCGTTTACTTCAAATTCCAACTGCATAACACCCAAATCTAAACCCATCTCTTCAATTGTAGAATAATAATCTTCTTGGATATTATTCCTTAACTCTTTAATAAAAAAATAACCCGCCTCTTTACCTAAACTAGAATTCATCGTTTTTATAATATCATAGAGAGCTTTTCCAACATCATTTGATTTTACACCATCAATATCAGACATTACAGTTACAGGTTCATCCGTCTCCATAAAACGTATATCCTTAATCTCAACATGCTTGAGAAAATCGTATTTATCCTGCAATTTTTTTATAAGTTCTTCCATCGCTGAAACAGCATCCCCCTTAGTCGTTTTTCTACTTGAAATACGTATTAATGTTTGTAGAATATGTCTAACAACTTCTGAGTTTTCAAAATGAGGCATTCATCATCCCACCATTTATTGGAATAGAATAGAATATATTTAAATTTCGCCATATTCTATTTTTTCAAATACTTTTATATGATAAATTATAATATATTTTTTTAAATGGAAGGGTAACACATGTTAAAAGATAGGGGAATAAAAAGGGGTATTGAAGTTTTTGTAAAAAATCCTCTTGAACCAAATATGCCAAAAAGAAAAGCAAGAGTTGTAAATACATATCCTGCTCCAAGTAGGTGGCTAACTGTACAATATGAAGATGGTAATATGGATCAAGTTGAAGAAAGTCAAATTACAACAATGTTTGAGATTAATAGACGAGGTAGAGAAATTTAAAAAAAAATATTTTACTTAATTTTGAGAGATTCCACTATTTCCTTTCCAAAATCAGTAAGTTTATAGAGTTTAATATTGGAATTATTTTTTACTTGCTCAACAATCTCTAAAGAAATAAGTGATTCTTCCGCTTTATATCTTGACCCCATTCCTCTTATTGCACCTATAACATTTGTTGGAGTTGTTTTAATATTATATGCAATTTCAGAGGTGTAGCTGCCATTTGGGCATATATCGAAAAGATAATCAGCGATTTTTTTTCTTACATTACTTCTTCTCAGAGATCTTATGACCAAAGGTCTTATATTATCTCTTGAAAAAGCATCTAAATTATCACTTTGCATCCCATCCGCTCTATTTTCAGATAAAAGTATATTAATTTCATTAATAAATTAATCGGTTATTTTGAAATGTAATTTTTTTAATATAATCGTAAATTTATTAGGTTTAACGACTTTTTATTACAGATCTTTTTTTACAAAATTCATTTATTGGACATCTACTACAAAATGGTGAAATAGGTACACATATTGTTTGACCAAATTTTACAAATAGATGATTAAAGTCATCCCAATATTTGTCTGGAAGAATTTTTCTAAGCTCATTTTCGGTTTGCTCAGGTGTTTTAGTTTTAATCCATCCAAGTCTATTTGGAATTCTATGACAGTGTGTATCTATTGGTAAAAAACCTTTTCTATTATAACCATAAACCATTACAATATTAGCAGTTTTTCTTCCAACACCTTTTAATTTTAAAAGTTCATTTAAGCTCTCTGGAACATTACCATTATGTTCATCTATTAGAGTTTTAGAAATTTCTTTTATCCTTTTTGCTTTTGTTTTGTAAAATCCGACAGGATAAATCAATGATTGTATTTTATGAATTGGTAGTTCTATCATTTTTTGAGGGGTATTGTATTTTTTTAGAAGTCTTATTGATGCTTGCTCTGTTACTTCATCCTTTGTCCGTAAGCTAAGTAAACATGAAATTAGTGTAGTATATGGAGTATGAACAATTTCTTCCCATTTTGACCTTGATAAAACTGGAGTTGTAAAGTTCCTTAATTCTTTTTTAAGTAATCTAAAGATTTCATCAAATTGTTTATTTTCCTTGTTCATAATAAAGAAAAAGGCGTATAATTTAATTTGATTTAAAAGTTTATAGAAAAAAGAAAAAGAATAAATAAATTTATTATTCCTTTTTCCGCAATAATAGAAAAACAATAATAAGAATTATTATTACAACTAAAGCAATGATTATAATACTTGTTATATCTATATCACCATCATCATCTTCTAGACTTCCATCATTGTAGAATGTTATACTAAAATCAACACTTTTTCCCTGACGATATGAATTATCTACATTTTCAATAGTTGATATAGGTTCAAAGGTTAAAGTAATTGATTCATTATCAAATTTTTTCGGTGGTGTAATACTTATCATTATTTCCTTAGTTTCTCCTTTTGGAATAATATTCTCCTGTTCAGGTGTGATATTCCAATTTTCTTTTTCAAATCCTATTACACTCACCTTACTCTCCCCATTCCCATTATTTGAAATGTTTATTGGTATCATGATTTCTTTTAATGGTGAAATTGTAAAATTTGTTTCTGCTTCAACAGAGATATTTGATACATAAGCCGGCATAAAGGATATATTTGTTGAATTCGATATAGCATCTATGCTACCTGCTCCTAGATAATCAGCTTTTATAATAATCTCGTCTTTTTTAAAAGCAGGTGCATTTTCATCTAAGGTAAGAATTAATTTTAATGTTACCTCTTGAAATACATTATCATATTCAAATTCAACTGAATCATCATTAAGATTAACTTGACACCAATCTGGTTGATCAGTAGATAAACTTAGATTAGCTTTTGGCAGTTGTTTAATAAATTTAAAAAAATATAATTGAAAAAAACCAAACGTAATCATTCTACCTATTCTTCGATTTAAATAGAATATCTTATCTAATGCACCAAGTTCTAATTTGTATTTAACCTTAAATGGAATTTCTTTTGATTCTGAAGGCTGTATAGGTTCATCTATCTCTTTTACATCAACCTCAAATGCAATCTCTGATGAAATTGCAAGAGCAATAGGAGCAGATAAAATAAAAGTTAAATATGTTCCAATTACTATTAGACATATGAATTTTTTCTTCATAATAACACCAATATCTCTCTAATATTAATTTAATATGTATATAAGCTTTATTATATATTAATTATCAAAATATACATCTTATTTTAATTGCTTAATTGAAGAATAGTAGTAAATTTATGAAAACCTTTTTAAATATCAAATGTTCTTGTGAGTTATCTTTTATAATTATTGCTCTTTTCCAAGAATTAAAAAACTCAACATTAATAAATAATTCATATATTTCCCGTTTTAAAATATACTAATTAGATAAAAAAAATCTGATAATCATGATACAACACAAAACAGATGAAGGATATCCAATAGTTCTTACTGCATCACGTGCAGAAGCAAACCATTATGATAATAATCCTTTTATGGCATTTATTTGCACCTTTCCAAAAAAAATATCAAGCCGTATGTTAAAGGAACATCTAAATAATCTAGAAAATAATAAAGATGGTGCAGCAAAACAAACAATATATGGATTACGAAAAATTGAGGCAATACTAATCAATGAATTTGGAGAAGAAAATGTTGTTGTTTCACATTATAATAATCTAAATAAATTTATTGGTAAAAAAACAAAAATCGTTGGTATTTCTACAATGGACCCATTAGGACTTGCTTATGTTTCTACCACTTATAATTCATTAATAGGTTTTGGCGGAGAAGCATTAAATTCATCTGAATTCAAAAAACTTGTATCTCATCCATATATACAGAAATATAAACCAAAAATTGTTGTTGGCGGTCAAGGCTCCTGGCAAATAAAAGAGATTAATGCACAGGAAGAACTTGGAATTGATGTTCTTTTCCAAGGTGAGGCAGAACATAATCTTATTGAAATTTTTAAAAAAATTATGAATGGAAAGAAAGTGCCTTCCTATTACACTGCTAAAAAACCAAAAAAGGATGAAGTTCCTATAATAAAACATTCTGCATCCTATGGTATGGTTGAAATAACAAGAGGATGTGGACGAGGGTGCCAATTTTGTAGTCCAACTATGAGGACGAAATATTCATTTCCACTCGATCATATCATGAAAGAAGTTGAAATAAATATTAAAGAAGGATCAAAATCAATATTTACTGTAACTGAAGATTTATTTCTCTATAAATCAAAACCAGGATTTAAACCAAATAGAAAAGAAATAGTCAAACTGTACAAATCAATTGCATCATATCCTGGTGTTGAAAATATTCTTTTATCACATGCTTCTTTTGCACCGATAATCTACGATAAAAAAATCCTTGAGGAATTAACACCAATATTAATTGAAAAAACAAAATGGCGTCCAAGTACTAGCAAATTATACAAACAACCATTTATATCTGTTGAAGTAGGAATAGAAACAGGAAGTGTTCGTCTTATGAAGAAGTATATGAAGGGTAAAGCACTTCCATATAGCGTGGATAACTGGCCTGAACTTGTGGTAGAAGGTGTCGGGCTAATGAATGATAATGACTGGTGGCCACTATGTACTATAATTACTGGACAACCGGAAGAAACAGATGATGATGTTCGAGCAACTCTTGATCTAATTGATGACCTAAGAAATCATAATGCAAAAATGTTTTACACACCTGTTCTTTTCATCCCATTAAAAGAGGCAGTGCTTGGTAATCGTCACAGAACCAATCTAAATAATCTTACTCAATTACAATGGGAGATTTTATCTAAATGTTGGAAGAATAATATTGATTTCTGGACACCTGATTTAAAATGGATTTATGGTCCAATGTTTTTCCTAAGTCACTGGTTATATGCTCGATGGCGACATGGTAAAAAAGCAACTATCCCTATGATGAGACTTGCAGGTATCCCAATTCCATCAAAAACAGAAAAAAATTGTAATCCTGAATATTGTAAAAATGGATTTAAATAAGTATCTGGACAATTAAAAGAACGGTTTTTTAGATTAATATATATAAAAAAAAAGAGAGAAGGGATGGGAATCTAAACCATTTCTCCAATTTCTATTTCATCATCTTCTTCAATAAATGTGTTATCAATTTCCTCAAAAACATTATTATCATCTATTGTTTCAATAGGAGTATCATAATGTTTATCGTCAGTTGTAGATTTATTATAAAAATTATAAACTAAAGCTAATGAAACAAGAATTATTAAAAGAAAAGTAATTGATATAATTTTTTTATTCATATAATATCACTACCTCCAAAATTATTTTCCTTTCCCATTGCCTTTTCCATTTCCCTTGTTTTCCATATCATCCACAGATGCCTGCGCATGTATTTTTTTCTTAATATTTCCGCCTTTTATTTCAGAAAATATTTCATATTTTTTTTCTTTATTCATCTGATTTATAGTCTTACTGATTTGTAATTTTACTTGACCAAGTGAAACATTTCCATTTAGATATCCATCAACAAAAGAGTTGTTTACTTCTCCAATAACTCCATATAGTTTATATAACTGGTTTCTGTTAAATTGTTTAATTTTGTTTCTTATCATTTTACTATAGTTTTCAAGCTCTTCACTCATCATTTCTTTGATTCTTTCTCTTATTTCTTTTAGTTTTTCACCATCTAAAATTTCTTTAATTGTTTCTCTAAATTGCTTTGTTAAATTTATGGCTTCACTTTTAAATTCAACAAATAGTTGGACTGAATCATTAGAGCTTGTATTTACTGCTTTAACCTCTTCTAGTAAATTCTTCATTTCAGAAAGTATTGCTTCCAGAGTAGTTGTATTATAATCAAGACCCTTTAATACCTCAACAGCCATTTCGCCTTTCAATAAGTTTTTTATTATTGCTTTTTCAAGTTGCAATAATCTTATTCCAGCACCTAATGAATTATTCATTATTTCTATTTCTTTTATTGTTTTATTATCTATATCTAAGTCTTCAGTTTCATTTTCTCCTTCTGATTCTTCTTCAAATTCCTCTTCTTCCTCAGGATTTCCTTCAGCTTCATCTGCTATTGCCAATGATGAAATTGAAATTAATATCATCAGCATAATTAATAGAGTCGATATTTTTTTCATATTTTCAACACCTTTTTCAATTTTCAAATCTTTAATTACAATTTGATTGAAACAACTTATTAACTTTTACCGGAAAAAGACGGAACAAACCGGAACAAACAGTAAAAATTAAGGTTTTTTAATTCTTATTAAATTAGACATACCAATTTGTTCTTTTTCAATTAATCCTTTAATTTCTAAACCTCGAATATTTCTTGACACAGCAGCTTTAGGAATATTTAATTCCTTTTGGATTTCTGTCTGTGTTAAAGGTGTATTTTTATCGATTAATAAATTCATAATTTCTTTTTGTCGTTGGTTTAAACCCTTAAAATTATAACCAGTAGATTTTGGTTGCTCATCTTTTATTTTTTCTTTTATTGCAACAATTACTAAAATTATAATAAAAATGATTATCAAAGATATTAAGATAATAAATATCAAATCTAACTCAATTATCTGATTTTCCGTTAATTTTTCTATTTGGTATTGTACTAATATAGAAAATGATTCATTTTCCCCAAAGCCTCTAATAAATAAATTACCTTTATCTTCTTCAATACTGATAAATCCTGAAGATTTTATGTAATTTATTGATGATCCTTTTGGTAAAGTTAAATCATATATATAATCAGAGAAAATATCTTCGTTTGTTATATTCAAAAGCCAATAACTTTGTTTTTTTAATGTATAAATTTCTGTATTTTCTATTAATAAATCTGGATGATTAGTAGTACCATCAATTGTTACAAAACCAGAAGAATCTACTTCTATCGTAATATCTGCGTAGTAGTTTTGTGCGGATATAGATGGTAAATACATTGTTGTTTGTATGATTAATAATATCGAAAAGAAGAAGATTTTATTATAAATATTTTTTAATCCCATCTAGAACCTGAATAGATATTTTAATACAATAAATAAACTTTTAGTAATTTCAGTATGAATTCCATCTCATTTTACTATTACATTTACGCTGGGGAAGGGATTTAGTCCCGTTTTTACCGGTAAATTTTTTGGATTTTCTCCGAGAGAGGAATTTGAAAGACTATTGTATTTGTATTAAAATTTGATTTTAATTTGTAAATATATTGTTTTCACTCAAATCAAGAAGGAGACACGAATTTACCAGTAAAAATCCTAAAAACGACAAAACATTTTGTACTCTTTTGAGAGATACCGACAAGTTGTTTTCTCCTGTAAAAGTAAAAAATAAAGAATTGACTGGGAGATGAAATCAATAAAAAAAAAAAGAGAGATTGGTTTGAACTACTGAAATCCAAGAAGTTGTCGGAGTATCGGGAGTGCATTTGGGTGATTTTCTAGGAATCTTAAGAACACTCTGTTTATTTCGAAAGCTCTGTCCCTAGTTTTTTTAGAATATGTTTTGAAACAAAAATCAGGATTGTTATAATTATAACCAGTAACAAATTTATCCCAATTTAAACCTTCATCAACAGACATCCATGCATTTCCTCTATCATATGGATTGTTATTACCATAAAACCAACAGTATACATTATCGCCTGAACCACCATCACTTCTACAAACAATATAATACTGTTCTTCGGGAGTTATATTGATTTCCGGGAAATTAAACGTTACCCATTTCCAATCTTCAATTTGATCTGCACTTACTGTTGTTACAACTAAATCACTTCCGTTTAAAGAATCTCTAATAGACACAGTTATTTCTATACCTGCTGGAGGACTGCCATGTTTGAAAATATATAGCTGAACAGCTGCAAGTTTTTCCACAGTAGGTTTAAATCCCTGAGCAAGCCATTGGGATGGTATAATTAAGAAACCAGCTCCATCTTGGTGGGTTTGCTGTTGGTCTAAACCTCTATCTAGAGGTTGAAAAGTTACCGGGGAATTATAAATTGAAATATCTTTTTCAGTCATTGTCCCTACGGCAGGTAAAGCAGTCGCAATCAACAGCATACATACTAAAATTCCAACTAATTTCTTATACATACTTCATTCATTCCTCCCTTATAATAATGAGATTGTAATAAAATATCTTAATATAAATATTTCCTTAACAATAGTTAATTATAACAATAGTAAAAAATGACAAAGGTTAGAGAACTGATTTCAATAAAAAGATTAATTGAAAGGGTCTAGCTGAGGGAGGAAGAAAAGTATGAATAAGTAGGATTATCCTAAAAAATCATTTTTACTTCCAAACCAGACCCCTTAAGCGCAGGAGTAACCTCTCTTAGTAGATAAGTTTTATCTGACAAAATATAGCAGTCTTTCCAGCATTGGGAATCGCTCTAAGAACCCTAGATACCACAGATAAGATGTTACTCTGTTTCTTGGAACAGTCACTTCTAATGTAGCCCAATCGCTTTCAGCACTATAGGTATCTTTTGCTTTAGCTTTAATTGTAAATGACCCCTCTGAAGTCCATGTGTGACTTGCAGAGTAAGTATTACCAGAAGTTTGGAAAGAACTCCAAGATGCTGGAGTTCCATCACTCCAATTAATATAGTAAGCTACTTGGTCATCATCTGGATCTGCCGAAGTGAATTTATAAGTATAAGAAGTACCTACTCTCCCATTAGCTGGACCTTGAATAGTTGGGGTCGTTGGCGGATCATTTTCGACGATGGTTATAATAATAAATTCTGACCAATCACTCTCAGCGTTATAAATATCCTTTGCTTTGCCTTTTATATAATAAATGCCTGGGGAGGTCCATGAATGATAAATAGTTGCTTTTTGACCAGAAGGATATGGTCCATCCCATCCGCTATTTGTTCCATCACCCCAGTCAAAATAATAATAGATATTATCACCATCTGCATCAGTGGAAACAATAGTATAGCCATAGATGCCACCAACTCCGCCAGAGGCTGGGCCAGTAATTATTGGTATGTCTGGAAGTGCGTTACCAATTGATACAGGATAAGGATCTGACAGACGACTATCATCCCAAATATCTTTGGATTTAGCTCTAATTTCATATGTCCCTACCTCAGACCATGAATGACTTACAGTAACTACCGTACCTGACGGATAAGGGCCAAACCAGTCCTCAAATGTGGTATCATCCCAGTCAATAAAATACCATATGTCATCTCCCTCTGGGTCTTCAGCAACGAAGGTGTATTCATACTCTACTCCAGGAGCTCCGAAAGTTGGACCAGATATTACAGGTGGATTTTGATCATTTCCACCAGGATATTTAATAATTTTAAATTCATCAATATTTCTTTCAAAATAATTTGTTAATTCATGACTATGTCTACCCATTTGGGTATATTTAAATTGGTCAGAATAAAAAGAGCATATATATTTTTCATAAGAAATATCTAAGGTTCCATCGACATAAATATCTATAATGGGCTTTGCGCTAATTCCATTATATAGGATCTCAGCATAATGCCATGAACCATCGTTGTAAGTGCCATTAGAGCACATTAAAATTCCACAGCTTAAACGCCACATCTTGACTTCAATGCTACCATTTGATAGTAACGCAATATGAAATCCTGGATTATAACCATAAGAGTCTCCTCTACACATACTAAAAATTATACCTTTATCTGTTGATGATGATTTAAAATAAAATGAAAATATTAGGTCATCAGTTTTATTGAACCCAAAATCTACTGAATGAATATCTAAATCAACATAATCATCCAATCCATCAAAATCTAGTGCACAGCCCGATTGACCAGCAATCCATGCAGCACCATAAATTGTCCCATCATGCTCATGCCCAGAAGAATCCTCCAAAGTGCTTCCAGTACAATCATCAAACTTCCAATAAGCATCCACATAACCATTATTCAAAGGATAACAAGTTGGAGCTACTATCGGTGTTCGAATGCTAATTTCCCCGATATATCCAGCCATACCCGATGTAACACTCGCTCCAATAAACAGAATAATAACTCCAATAACCAGAGTTTTATACAATATAACAGGGTTTTTATACATATTTTCTAACTCCCTCAATAAAAATAATCAGATATAGGATATTTAAATGTTACATATCTGCAATGTCACGCAAGATCGGTAACATTTTCTGAAGAATATAAATTCACAGGAATATCATGAATGCTGGAATTATACCGTTCAGTATTATACCATTCTTGATATTCTCCAACAAATGTTGAGATGTCTTCAAACACTTTATCCAATCGAATATACTCCTCGTTAAAGTTACGGATACAACGTTCAATTTTTCCTTTGCATTGAGGATGAAATGGTGGTGCATGAACCACATCGATTCCTCTTTTTGGTTCAGTGCACCATTTCTCAAATGTCTCTCTGAACTGAAGGCCATTATCCACTAGTATCTTATCTAGACTGTTGTATGTGCTTATACATTGATCTAATGTTTGTGTAACAACATCTGTAGTGATAGATTTGAATAGCTGCGCTGAGACAAGGAATCTTGAGTAATCATCAAGGATAAGAAGAGCATTCATACGTTTACCGTCAATAAGAAATGGTCCTTTGATGTCTATCTGCCACATATCATTAGGACACTCTGCTCTGAAATATTTCCCTAAAGCGGGCTTTGTAAATAAATTAAGGAAGAACACCGAATAAATGTGCAGAATTAGTATTTTTTGTGCAAACTGGATTTTAAGTGCAAAGCCTTGATATGTTAAAAAAATTTACTGAATATCATATTTTTTTTAAAAAAAATACATTGTATTTGTAATTACTCTTAGAAAATATATGCACCCATTAGAAAACAAATTGTTGTTATCGTTGTTGCAATTATTACTCCTATAAAGATCATCAGAATCGAATCAGAAAATTTAAAATCAAACAAATAAGCAATTACTACCCCAATCCCAGCACCAGTTAATGGCACAGGTAATGCAACAAAAAATATTAATGCCAGGTTTCTGTATCTTTGTACTTTTTTATTTGTTCGTTTCCTTATCCTGGATAAAATCCTATCTATAATTTTTCTTGACCAATCGAATTTTCGAAAAAATTGTTCTCCGTATTTAAAAAATTTTAGTCCTACTGGTACTAAAAACATGTTTCCTGCCAGTGCAATAGGAATGACTTGCCACCATTCCCACTCAAAAGTAAATATTGCATAAGGAACAACAAACTTCGCTTCAACTCCAGGTATCATCGATGATAGAAATATTTGCAACCATTGCGGAAATTGATCAATCATGTTTTAGTGTATAATTTATTTGATATATTATTTTTAGCCGTTTTAGAAAAATTATTTAATTTATGTTTATAGAAATACCATTTGTTCTACAAACTCAATATTATCAATCTTTTTTAAAACAGAACCGATTTTTATTTCACCTATATTTTTTACATGATGTCTCCAGTAGTTAACAGTTGGAACGTTTAGATGATGGAAATTCAGTGATTCAATTTTTACATTTAAATACACATCATCATTCTCTATCTTTAAATTATACTTGTTAGGTACTTTTTTCCTATGATTCTTTGTATAATTTTCAACTATTAAATTAATGTCGATTTTTCAGTAGAATATCTCAAGCAATAAAAAAATCTGGAATACTACTACCATCACCCGTGTACCTGTCCGCTCGTATCTTTCAAAAGCGGTCCATATCTTTTTTTCATTGTCTTGCAAAACCACTCTATATGTTAATATCCATGTTAACAATAGAGAAGTAGCAAACAAAGTTCCCCCGATTAAATATAAGGGACCAAATACCTGTGGAACACCTAATCCAAGCCAGTCATAGGCAGGTAGAAGATAAAGAGGGATAAAAGTTAAATAAAAAACTAAAGCAATAAGCATGGAACGTTTCCTTCCAAGCTGTATTGGTAATGTCTTAAAACCTGCTTTAAGATCTCCTCTAAAATCACCAGCGTTAACCATTATTTCTCTTCCTATCTCCTGAGTAAAAATTGCTAAAGCAATAGGTAACATAAGAAAAATTTCATTGGGGAAAACTGCAATCGAACCCCAGTAGGGGATTATCCCTACACCCACAGCAACAGTGATATGACCCCAAATACCATGATATTTTCCGTAATGATTATAACAGAGTCCCATTAAAACAATTAAAAAAGTTAGTATCCCACAATTCACGTTAAGGGCACCATTATCTTTAATATTAACCAATAAAGCAATGAAAATTGATAAAATCATCAAAATGGGTCCTACAACATTTGCTTTTTTTACACGTATAACACCTGTTGAAAGAGGTTTATGCGGCCTGTTCACCTTATCTGATTCTAAATCAGTTACATCATTATGAACCATGAGGCCTGAAGCAAGGAAAAAAGATCCTAGTAATACCATAAATATTTGAAAGTTTGATAACTCTGTTTTTAGGAATACTGCACTGTTCAATGCACCTACTAGCACGCCAAGGCAGCTGATGAAGATGATAGGGGGACGGATAATTCTAATCCATGCTGTTAAGGTTTTCATATGGATGAAAGATAAGGCTATTGAAGTTGATTAATTTTTTTATATATTTTAAAAAATAATTAAAAGAATTATTTGGGAAGCAGTAATGAGGTGATGACATAAGGAAGTAGAAAGATATACGAGGGTGCCTCTTTACCAAACTTGATTAGATAATCTCAAACATGTACATGGATATCGGATAAGATTTAGCCTATGTTTCTAAAAAGGCGGAAAATTTATAGGGCAAACTATTTTATCTGCTATAAATAATTTATTCTCTTTAACTTGAAAAAACATGTGGAAGTCATGAATTGGAATATAATACGGATATATTTACGATTAGCTAGAATCCATTCAGCGGTTCTAACTGGTTTAGCACCAGCTGTAGCTGCAGCGGCAACCGGGACCTCCCTCTCACTTTATCATTATCTAGAACTTTTTCTGATAGGTTTACTTTTTCATTTCTACCTTTTTGTATACAACGAATTAAGAGACATCGTTGTAGATAAAACCTCTGAAAAACTCAAAGGGAAACCACTTGTTGATGGATCCATTTCAATAAAAAGTGCAAAAACAATAGTGTTCTCGTCAATTGCCTTAACCTTTATACTCTCTATTGTTTTTTTCAAAGAAAAAACATTGGTGTTGATACCAATCACTCTTTTAGCGTTTCTATTTGGGGGGTTATATAACATCCTTGGGAAACGTTTTCCTCATGCAGACTACTTTATCGCCACATCATTTTTTTTCCTCACTATTTATGGGGGTTTCTCAGTTTCACAAAATCCAAATGTTCTTGTCTACGTTATAGGTGTTTTAGCTTTTATGCAGATGCTGTTTCAAAATATTGTTGCTGGATTGAAGGATGTTGACCATGATTATCTTGCAGGAGGCACAAGCACCCCTATTAGAATGGGAGTGAAAATCGAAGGAAAAAGACTCTTTATATCAAAGAAATTTATTGTTTACCTCAGTATATTAAAAACGATCAATATATTTCTGCTGATTACACCTTTTATTTACCGGATGATGCCTTTTGAATCCTGGCAGTTTTTCATCTGCCTTTTACTCATTGTTATCACCATTTTCTTTATGATAAGATTTCTTACCATTAAATTATTCGACCGGAAAAAAATCATGAGATTGATCGGGTTTCATGAGATGTTTATGTTTATGGTAATACCATTTATACTCTTTACTTACATAGGCTTAGTTGGTATGCTTTTCTTGGTTTTTTTTCCAGTTATCTGGCTGGGTGTTTTCCTTATTTTATTATATGGAATACTTATGCCGGTTATTTAATCCCTATTGTTTAAATAAAAAATCATTCATTACTTCACCTTAGAAAAAAAGAAATAAATTCTTTCTATCAGGGAAAACATGAGTGCAATAAAAACTACTTTGTTAGAATATTTACGTCTTCTTAGGCTTCAAACTGGAGCAGTAACTGCATCTGCACCTTTGATCGGTGGTTTAGTTCTTGGACAACGTGATATATTACATTTAGTTGTTTTGTTTCTTATAGGAATTTGTTATCACATATTTGGTTTTGTCTTAAATGAATATACGGATGTTGAGGTTGATAAACAAGCTATTGACCTTAAAGAGAAACCACTTGTCAGTGGGAGTATTACTAGAAAAGAGGCATTATCTATTGTAATATTATCAATTCTATGCGGCTATGTTCTTATCCTTTTTTTCTATAGATCTATATATACCATGTCTTTTTTCTCTATCGCCCTTCTTTTTGGTGGTCTATACGACCTTTATGGTAAAAAGATAATAGGGTTGGATTTTGTGTTAGCTGGAGGTTTTTTCTTTATTTGTCTTACTGGTGCGAGTACTGTATCATTAGATTTTAATGTTTTAGTCTACCTTGTCTGTCTCTTATATTTCTT
>DAOVGR010000042.1 GCA_030672305.1 Thermoplasmatales archaeon
GAGCACCTGGGGAGACCTCATGTAATCCTGTAAGGGGAGACAGGTAAGGAAAGGTATAACCAAATATCTGGGAAAACCAAATACTGATGTTGCATGAGGAGTCAGCTGACCCATAGTAGCTTTGAGGCTGAGCCGATGACTGCTGGTAACAGATTGACGAGGGTAAAACTCGGCTGATGTGAAGGGGTCTGGTTCGTTAGAACTAAAGGGTGGCAGATCACAGATTAGTCACACATTGTTGTGACTTGGAAACGCAACAATATTTGTTGTAGGTAGGCTGACTTTGGTCGGTGAGGAAGATGTAAAATGTTTGAGTATCTGAAGAATATCAAACTATGTCTTAAAATCTGAGTATAAACTTGCTTCCCTAGTTACTCTGATTGATTCTCACTCCCTGTAAAGGGGCTCTAACGGAGAAGGCCGTACACGGGAAACCTGTACGTACGGTCTATGAGAGCAGGAAGAGCTGGTAACAGCTCAACCTGACTCTATCACCCATATTACGGATTCTGCACCCAAATTAACTGTTTATAAGAAGTAACAACCTGTTTAGTATTGGGAATCGTTCTAAAAACCAATAGAACAAAGAGTTTGTTGTTGCTTTGTTTCGTGGTATACTGGTCTCCAGTTCACTCCATGGACCCCACAGGTTATCTGTATCTTTAGCTCTAGCACTAATTGTATATGTTCCTCTTTTATCCCAAGAATGGTTAACTTTTACTTCTTCACCTGAACTGTAGGGTCCAATCCAGTTTTCTACAGCACCGTCTCCCCATTCAATATAATAGTAGACATCGTCACCATTAGGATCTGTTGTGGTGAAGTTGTATTCATATTCAGTTTTGATTTTTCCTTCTGTTGAACCTATAATAGTCGGTGCTTCTGGTGCATTAGGATCTAACTGGCCAAAGGCATGAAGAACGCCGAAATCATTCCACGAAGTGCCAATATAAACCGTTCCATCACTTCCAATAGCTGGAGATGACCAGACCCGTTCATTATGAATCCGTTCCCTCCATTTCTCGGTTCCGTCTGGATTTATTGCAATAATGTAGCCGCCTGCACCTGTATCATTTGATACACCCACATAGATTGTTCCATCAGAAGAAATTGCTTGAGAGAACGAATCAATATCAAAGAATGTTCCAAGGTCAAATGTCCATTTCCTCGTTCCATTGGGGTATATAGCATAGAGGTCATCTTCCCCGATATAAACAGTTCCATCTTCAGCAATGGATGGTGTCTTTCCGCTTCCCCATCCTATCCCACTCTTCCATTTCATAGTACCATTTGGAAAGATGGCATATAAATAACCATCCCAAGAAGCGACATATATGGTTCCATCATCAGCTATAGTAGGGCTACCCAGCCAATCACCCATTTTAAATTTCCATTTCAGGGTCCCATTAAAATAAAAAGCATAAAGATTGCGGTCATTGGAAGTTATATAAATGATGCCATTATCACCAACACTGGGAGAAGAGAAAACGTAATCGCCTGTATCATAATGCCATTTCACAGTACCGTTCGGATTAAGAGCATAAACTCTACCTTTATCCCAACCTGGCCCCACTACCCCAAAATAAATGGTTCCATCTTCCGCTATGGTAGGCGAGGATTCAACTAAGCCACCTGCAGGAAACTTCCATTTTAATGTTCCATTAGGATTAATGGCATAAAAATGATGATCTTCTGAACCAACATATATCGTCCCATCTTCCGCTATAGCGGCAGAAGAAGCGACCCAATCATTGCAATTAAAACGCCATTTTTCAGTACCATTAGAGTTGATGGCATGCAAATAACCTTCATTACTCCCAATATATATCGTCCCATTCTCATCGATAGCAGGAGACGAGTCAATCCCAAAATTATCTGTTTGAAACTTCCATTTCACCGTGCCAGTATTACTTGCAGTACTATATGGACTTCTACCAGTATGTCGTACGTCATGGCAGTACATAGGCCATGGACTATCCATAGGTGGGCTATCAGATGTTGTATCTGAAGGTTCTGTAACCTCCTTACTATCTGATTTAATATTGTATCCAAGAGCCAATGATGTAATTGTAGTAATAAGTAATATAATGATTACCCCAACAGTGATACATTTCCTCAGAGACTTAGTATCCGAGATATAATCACCTCCAATAAGGGATACTTATCTTTTAGCCATTGATACCACAGATATGTTGTTGTTCTGGTTCTTGGCATGTTAACCTCTAGGTAACCCCAGTCACTTTCACTATTACGAATATCCTTGGCTTTAGCTTTTATAGTATATTTTCCTCTTTCAGACCATGAATGGTTAATTATAATTTCTTTTCCTGAGGAATAAGGACCAATCCATTCTTCGATAATTTCATCATCCCAATCAACATAATAATACACATCATCACCATCAGGATCTATAGATCTAAATGTGTATTCATAATCCTGTCCAACAAATCCAAATTTTGGACCATCTATTGCTGGAATGTATGGTTTTTCATTGATAGTAATCTCCCATGGATCTGACCAGTTGCTTTCACTTCCAAATGAGTCGATTGCTTTGACTTTAACAGTATAATTTCCACCATTAATCCATTTATGCTCTACATATGCCTTTTCATCTGAACCATAATCTTTTGTAGATTCATTATTACCATCTCCCCAGTTGATATAATAAGAAATAGGGTTTAAATCTGGGTCAACAGAAACAAATTTAAGCAAGATTTTTTTATTTGCTAATCCAGAATGCGGTCCTGTTATCATCGGGATGGTTGGAGAATCATTCGATACAGCATCTCCGAAAGCATGGAAATTTCCGTAAGGGTAGTAAATACTCCCTCCAACCCATTTATTGAGATATGATCCAATATATACAGTTCCATCCTTATCTATAGCAGGGGCAGACTCCACTTCAGTACCAATTTTCTTTTTCCATCTTAGAGTACCATTTGTATAAATAGCATAAATCCAACCGCCATTGGTACCTAGATAAATTGTTCCATCAACAGAGTGGCAAGGAGCACCTCCACGAATTTTCCCTGAAACATCAAATTTCCATTTAATCGAGCCATTTATTGGATTCACCGCATGAAGTTTGCTATAACCACAATAAATGGTTCCATCCTGACCAATTGTCGGATGAGTTCCTGCACCAACATCAGTTTTCCATCTCATCGTTCCATTTGGATAAACAGCATAAAGATAACTATCAAGTGAAACAAAATAAATAGTACCATCATCTCCAATACAAGGACTAGTACGTACCCAATGACCTGTACCAAATTTCCATTTTAATGTACCATTATTTGGATATAACGCATAAAGATAGTTATCATGAGAACCACAGTACACAGTGCCATCATCACCAATTACTGGAGATGAATACACGACAAGCCCTGTCTTGTATTTCCATTTTAAAGTTCCATTAGGATATAGAGCCTTGATGTTCCAATTTCCACCATCTCCAAAAAAGATGGTGCCATCATCAGCAATTGCAGGAGAAGAAAATATATTATCCCCTGTAGAAATTTTCCATTTCAATGTACCATCAGGATTAATTGCAAAAAAATATCCATGACGATCTCCAACATAAATAATACCGTTTTCATCTATAGCAGCGGCAGTCTCAACACAATACAAATCATCATTTTCCCACTTAACAGTACCGTTAGGATTAAAAGCATAAAAATCCCAGCTACCAACATAGATAGTTCCATTATTATCAATAACAGGAGAACCACTAAAATCTTCATATATTATAACAGATCGCCATTTCTCAATACCAGGATTATCAGCAGTGCTAAAAGGACTTCTACCAGTATGTCTTACATCATGACAGAACATAGGCCATGCAGAATCCATCGGGGGACCATCTAATGGCTGTGGCATTCTATAATATTCAATTCCTTCTAATTCAGAATCATCGTAATTAACAGGATTCTCATAAACAGAGGCTTCATAATTTGCTCTTTCAGATATGTTGTAACAATCATAGTTTTCTGGATACAGGTATCCAGTATAGTTATCATCAGTTGGTTTATTCTTAGGATTATTATACCCATGAGTCATAGGAGTAACTACCGTAACAATGAACAGGATTGTTATTCCAATGGAAAGGATGTTCTTATTCAGAAGATTTACCTCCCTCAATAAATTAATCAGATATAGGATATTTAAATGTTACATAACAGATTATAATTAAAAATGTTTATTGTGCAAAAAGGGTATTTATTGTGCAAAACAAGGATTAGCACGGATTATTGTGTAAAGCCTAAAAAGTGATTTTCCAAATTTCTTTCGCTTCGTTAAAATAATCTTCCTGTCGTTTTCCAATTGAAGTTTTATCCCATTCATTTAGATTCTGTAAATTTGCATTTATCTTTAATTTTGAGATGTTATATGCTTTCTCGCATTTTTTTGTTATAAATTCGTTTTTGGAAAATTCATTTTTAAATTTATCAAGTAAAGTTAAATTTCCTAATCTGTAGATATACCCTCTCATTTCTTTCAGAGGAATAGTTTCATTCTTGAAATAATTCTTCCATTCATCATCCATATTCTGAGGTAGAATATGTTCTAAAGTTAATTTACTATAATCTATCGGCTCTGTGTTCTCTTTCTTTTTATCAATCATACTAAATTTATTTTGTTCAATTTTCCTTAAAATATATTTTACAATTCTTGTTTCTTTCTGAAATTCTTTCTTTAAGAAAAATTCCTTGAAAGTCTCATCATTCGGATAACGTTCTATTCTCTTCTCCATTTCTTCCAAAGCTTCTAATTCATTTTTTATTTCCTTATTCCTTATTTTTATGGAAATCTCACTATATCTTCTTTCCATGAGACTCGGAGAAAAATTACAAATAGTAAAATATCTGAATCCGAAGTTTATAATCAACTTAAGAAATTTTTTAAAACCATCGTTATCAAAAGTCAGTTTGGCAACAACTAAAATCGGAAGTGCTTGCTTCAGATTAAGTACTCTAAAATCTCTCAATAACTCAACCATTTCTTCATCATTCCAATAATCACTATCTGGATCTTGTAAAACAGCATATATGATAGCTTCTTTCTCAAGTTCTTTGGTTAATACATCTATATTAACCTTATTACTTCTTTTTTCAACATATGTTTTTAATTCCCTAAAGAGTTTTCTTTCTTGTGTAACGCCTTGTTTTGTATGCCAATAATGCTTAAGAAATGTCCTTAAATTATTATCTAGCATATTGAAAATATTCTCCCATATTGTTACCATTTCCTCTTTATCTTTTGATTTTGATATAAAGTAATTCTTGAAAAGATCTGAAACTGAAAGCTCCAATCCACGCTCATTAATCGTCTCAAAAATCATATATGCATCTTCTAAATTATCTACAGTTATTGATATTGCCGAAAGATTTTCTCTTATTTTTTCTGATAAATCATTTAGGTAGTCAATTTTTTCTTCTTTTGTTCTTTTGTTTGATAAATCTTCATTAATTTTCTCTTCAAAAAAATTATAGGCTTCTTTTATCAATCTATTTGTTCCTTTTAATTTTCCAAAACTTTTTTCATATTCGTTAAAGTCCATATGGTTTATATCTTCATATGGGGCTGCTTGGATACAACGGCAAAAGAAATACTCATTTCTTAAATTCAATTTTAATTTTTTAATCTTCAATACTCTTGTTCGAGGTTTGATTATATATGCTTGAGTTAGGGCTCCATCGCCTTTATCATCAATTTCATTTGAGTTAAATTTATCACGAATTACTGCCAATAGAATAGTAACAGTAATAAGTCTTTGTTGACCATCTATAATAATTATCTTATTTTTTTCATTTTTTTGTATTTGGAATATCACGGAACCAAAGAAGTAAAGTTCATCTTTCTTTATCTCTTTTATATCATCCCAGAAAGTTTCTATCTGTGGTGATTTTTTCCAAGAAAAGTCTCTTTGATACGGTGGAACTTCATAACTATTTTGATTATAGAATAAATCTCCGATAATAAGACTTCTTGGAACAAATTTTTCCTCCGCCATGATAGAATTATAGCTAATACTCATTTATAAATTCTCCGTAGAATTTGACTAACTGAGTTAAAAGAATTGACAAAAAAATATTCAATTACCCACCTCCTGAAAAATGAGTTTATGTGCAAATTATAATTCTGCACATAAACCCCCTAGTTTGTGTGCAAAGCCTTAATAAAGTTAACCATACATGAATATATTTATATATCTTTTATCTATTATGAAAAGCCAATAATGTTTTTACAAGGTGAAAATTTAAATATACTTAAATTATTAATTCTATTGCACTCTAAACATTATTATTAATTATTGGAGATGGGATGACCAAAATAAAATTTATTTTAAAAAGAAAAAGCATAAATATAAATAGCACATTTGACAAATATAATATGGGGAGGCAAATTCATGAAAAAATTAACGTATTTTATATTAGGGGTGAATATTAATGGCTCTTAAAAATGTTCAACCAACTCAGGTAACAATAAAAGATATGAAAGTTGTTGATTTTTTTGATAATACATTTGTTGGCATTATGAAAAAACACATGCCTGAATATAATTTCTTAACTTTTGGAATATTTACACTTAACGAAAAATGTGAAAGCGAAGATAGAATAATTTTATTTCAAAAAATTAAGGAAGATTTTGATAAAAATATTATTGGTGTAGATGCAAAAGATTCTGAGGCGTTGAATAAAATATTAAAGGTTATTGAAGAGTATTATAAGGAAAAATAGGTGAAAGTATGTATCAACAATGTCTATTGGAAAGAAAACCATATCCTCCTTCAGATGACTCATATTGGAATATTTGTGAAAATATCAAAATGCCAGTTTCATCACTTTGGCGATTTTCTCAAGAATCCTTATTAAGTAGTAAAGAGAAACCTATTTTATATATGGTACAAAAAGACAAAGAACTAGATAAATATATTAAAAAACCTTCTATAGTTGATAAGGATGAAGAAGCTTTAGACAAATTATTTTCCTTATGTGATAAATTACCTAATAAGTTTAAATCTCAAAAAGAATTTATTGAGTGGGCAGAGCAAGGGGATTAATTGTGGAGTTAATCTTGGATACATGCGTTTTATTGTATGTTAAAGGAAAACAAATAGAAGGGGAAGAGCCAGATTTTAAAACAAAAAAAGCAAGAAAAATTTTAATAGCTATAAGAAAAGGGTTGCATACTGGTTTAATATCCCCCCCAGTTCTTATGGAGGCGTATTATATAATAAGCGATACATATAATGAATCTATAGCAAGGGATTTTATTAAAGGTATTCTATCAACAGATGGAATTTTTACTGTTGAACTCTCTGAAGAAATGGGAATGATTGCTGGAGAATTTTATTTTAAATATAATACTATGCCTAAAAGTGGTTTAACAGAAGAAGAAAAAAAGAAATTAGAATGTCCTTCTGCATGTGATTGTTTAGTAGCATCAATTAATAAATATAGAAAAAAATATACACAAGATACTTGTGTCTGTACTACAGATAGAAAAATAAAAGATATAAGTGAAATATCTTGTGATTTTTATGATATACCAACTAGAATAACAATTGAACAACCGTCAAATTGATCCAGCTAATAATTTCTCCCATTTTTTATTATCTAAATCAATGCCTATCATTTCAGCAAGTGTTAAACCATAAAGAACTTGATGAGGTCTAATCCGTTTAAAAATAATCATACATTTTTTTAAATGAAAATTCCTCTCTTAACGATATACCAATTTCAAAAGCAAGAGCGATAATAGTAGGAACAATTGCAACAACATAACTATCAATAATTATAAAACCAAATAAACAAGCAATAGAAAAAATAAGAAAAGCACCAATTGTAAGATATATTGCATAACGGAAAAAAGAAGATATTTTTTCAAAAAATTCCAGTATAATATAAATTTTTGGCTGTGTAATAGCTTCAATAAAACTAAATGCTGTACTTGAAACGAAATCATCAACCTTATCTAATTTGGTAATTTTATATTTAGTATTTTTTTCTTGAAGTTTTACCTTAACATAGCTTATGATTGAATCACTAATTGCATTTGCTCTAGGTGATTCTGATACCCATGATACTCCCCTATGAAATGCAACTGTAGACAATACACATTTATTATTGCTATTTTGATAAGCACCAAATGCTACAATAACAAAATGCTTAAGTTCATTACATTTTGTGAAAATTATAGGATTATCAGGATTACCATATGGTTTAGGTTTATTAAAATTTCTGATTCTTAAAAAATCTTTACCAAGAATTTTCATTATTTCGTTTGGAGAACCATTAATAACAAATGATTGCCGAGTTGAACCATCATAATTCAATCCAATCACCCACCAAACAATAAAAAATTGAATTAAAGCAATCATAAGAATATACATAGATATAAAAACAAGTACACCAAATAAATTTATGAATAGTTCTGAAGTAAATTCTGTATTCGCTAATAAGCCGTTTATAATTATAACTGAAGATATAAAATAAGCTCCAATCTGAATATGAATAGGATTCACAAGTGTCTTTGGCTTTAAAAATAAAGATACTATAATACAATATATTATAGGTAAAATGATATATCCAACTAATAAAATTGGTTCGGTTTGAATTATATCTGTTGGAGGTTCTCGAAGTAAATCTAATGTTTCTAATGTAAATGGAAAGAAAAGAATAGTTTGAAAAGGTATTATAAAAAGAATTGCAAAAATTACATGAAGCGTAGTTGGTTTTCTTAGTACATCTACAATACGCATAATTTTGAATTGTATGAGTATTATATTTAGATTTTGTAGGAAAAAATTGCGTATCACCCGATAAGTTACAGGAGGTCATTTAAAACCCCCATGTCCCGATTTTGTGACAAAACCCATAACAGATTTTAATCAAAAATGTTTATTGTGCAAATCCCCTTTCTAATAGTTTAAATATACTTATAAAAAACTATTTAAATATTAAAACTAATGCATTGGTAAAAAACCAATACATTAGGAAAATTATGATAAAAGAAATTGCTCAAAACAAATATTATTCCGTTAATCAAGATGTATATGCACCAAGACCATATTATCAAGAAAGTGTAACAAAAGACACATATTCAAAAAAAATATTTTTTTCAAAAGATGAAGATCAAACACATTATATTCTGAAACCTGTAAAGGAGTTAATTTCAAAATTAAAAATGAATAATATTTTAGAAGGAACAGAGCTTATTACAATTATTCCCCGTGGAAAAGTTGGATGTTATTCAGTCACTCTTAATAGGATTGCGAATAGTATGTCTTTCTACTTGAATATTCCTTATGAAAAAATAATTCAAAGAATTAAAAATTCCCGACAATCAGAAACAAGAGCAGAAATATTGGAAGAAAGATACGAATCAGTAAAGGATTCAATGGAAATAAATAGGTCTCTTTCTGAGAATAAAATACTTTTATTAGATGATGTGAAAACATCAGGTTGCACAATTCTGGAAGCTCAAAAAATACTGAAAGATGCGGGAGTCCATGAAATAGTTTGTGTTTGTTTTGGAATAAATCAAACAACAGTAATTGAGGATTTTAAAGAGGAGGTTTTTTGTTAAAATGATGAATAAAGATGAATTAATTAATTGGTATAAAATCTGTAGAGTAAAGGGATTGGGGCCAAGAAAAATAATGAGATTATATGGATTATATAATAGTATAAACAATGTCTGGGCGGCAAAAGTTGATGATCTTTTAAGAACGAGGCTTTTAAAAGAGTCTATGTTGAAGGATTGGGACAGATTAAAAAATGCTTCAACTGAAAGTTATGAAGAAATCATCAATGAATGTAATGAAAACAATATAATGATTCTACCTATAATATCTGACAAATATCCAAAAAGACTTAAATATATTTCAAACCCACCGCTTACTCTTTATTTACAGGGTGATGAATCATTATTAAAATTAAAGAAGGTCGCCATTGTAGGAAGTAGAGAGTCAGATGAACGATCTAAAAAATGGTCATATGCTCAAGCAGAAGAGCTTGCAAAAAATAATATAGTCACAATAAGTGGAGGAGCAAAAGGAATTGACATTGAATCCCATAAAGGAGCATTAAATATTTCTGGTAAAACAATCAGTGTAATGGGAACAGGATTGTTACAATTATATCCTGAAGAGCATAAATCCTATTTTGATGAGATAAGAAAAAAAGGACTATTATTAAGTGAAAATACACCCAACTTCACAGGCGGAAGAATTGCATTACTTCAACGTAATAGAATTACTTCAGGACTTTCAGATGCACTATTGGCATCTACATGTTCAAATGGCGGAGGATCCATGACTCAATTAAAACATGCTCATGAACAAAAAGTGCCTATTTTTTGCCCAAAAATACAATTTGACTTTTTTCCAAATGAAGGATTAAAAAAGATGATGAAAGAATATAAAATTACAGAAATTGAAAATATCTCTCCAATAAAGGATGAACTCAAAAAAAATGAAATTTTTACATATTCAAAACAAGTAAAATTGATTTAAAACTATTTCTTCTTAGGCGCATTCCAATATGGACTTTTACATTTTGGACATACTTTTGGTATTTCGTTACGGTCCCGTGTAAAACTACGTTGGGAAATAAACGTTGGGAATATTAAGTTGGTCACTTAATTATAATGGTTCTGTTGCGCCTTGGTGGAATTGAAAATTATATCTTTACAATACCTTTGTCATACAGGTAATATCCATTGCCAGATGTTGTATAGCCTAAGATTACAATTTTTTGTAGCAAATCATATATTCCATCTTCATCTCGTTCTATTTTATCAACTATGCTAGAAGTATATAAATGAAGTTTATCAATAACACCATCTGCCAACAAAACGGTCTTATCTCCTTGTGCAATCACAATTACTCTATTACTGATAATGCGGTATGTATCCTCCAATACATGATGTATGAAAACAAGTTGAGGGTCATATTCAAAGTTGTACACTCTTTGAATGACTGCATATGTTCCAGAAAAATAATAAAGTTTTTTTCTTTCGTCTTTTTCTTCGCTCATTTTTTTCAATGCGTATCTCATTTCATCTACCATTTTTTTTCTGAGATATATAGTTCTTTTAGTTGCCATTATACCACCTGTTCCGTGATATGCAATCCATCAGCTCTTTCAACAACAACTACTGGAGTAGCATTCGCAGGTTTTTCTAAAACATATGGGTCTAAACCTGTATCAAAGGCAGTCGTCATTTGGATGTCCTTTTTAGCATAAGTTATTGGTAGTTCTAACCATTTTGCTATATCTTTTTCAAGTTGTTCAAACTCTTTTGGTATTTGAAATTCTATTTTTGGTCTTTTAATAAAAACAAGAATTGAAACAAAAAGTCCAATAAGTAAATAAAAAATGGCTAATATCATTTTATCCTCTCCATAGCTTTATCAAACATTTTATCTTTTTGCTGTAGATACTTAGATATAATCGGCTCATATGCATTTGAGTATGTTTGTTTATTTCTTAATCGTTCAATAAACCCTCCTATAGCTATTCCAACGAAAAAAGTACCTCCTACAATAGAAATTATCGTTCCAATGTCTATTTCCATTAGTTTTTCACCATTTTTTAAATAGAGTAATCTTATAAAAATCTTATTAATCACTGGTTATAAGACGCAACATAACCAATTATAATCCTTTTTCTTCGATATATGTAAAATATCTATCTTCCCAAGGATTATCATCTCTAAAAAAATATTTTCCACATCCAAAATCATGGATTTCTGCTTTTGTTTTACCTTGTTCTCTTAATTCCAATACATCCTTGAGTACATTTTCTCGAACTGGCTTTTTTCTATAGTCTCCTCTATCGTCACCTTGAATAATCTTATCGTCAACATATGTAGTGGCGGGTCCCTTTTTTTCTCTACTTTTTCTTTTGCTTTTTATACTCATACTAGTTCCCCAATAAAAAATTAAAGAAAAAAGGAATATAAACTTAACTATCTGTTGCCTTAGCTTTTTGGTATTGCCTTGCCTTATGCATTAATGTTAACCATTTATTCTTACCCTCTATCGTTATACCCGCTTCCTCTGATGGTGTTTTACCGTTTAAAGCTTCGTGAGGTCTTACAAAGTTATAATATAATCTATGTCCATCTATGATGGGGGTATCTTCTATTTTTAAACTTCTCATAGTCTTTTCTCTATCTCTCATAGTACCATGTAATCTTTCAATGTGATTATAGATTTAATTATTGGTTTTAGAAAATGGTTGAAATGAAAAAAGATAGTAATTTAAATTCTGCTCTAGAAATTTGGACGGATGCCCTAAATCAAATTGCAAATATTTTCAATAATGAAAGGAAAAAAAGATATTCTGAGGTGGATTTTAATATACCATCAAAGCTACAATTAACATCAATTTTTTATAAAATAAGAAAAAGCAAATTTATTTGCTACAGATGGTTCTGATAATTATTCAATAAACCATAATTTTGCTCTGCCTTTATTACGTGAACAAATACCAAGTCTTTTCTTGGATAACTCCTCAAGATGTTTTTTAGCTGTTAGCCAACTCATATTACCATAACCAGCAACTTCATTTGTAGTTAAAGGACGTCTCGCATTTTCTAATACTTCGCAGGCAACTCTTTCATGAGGGACTAAATCTCCCTTATTACATCCTACTCTTTTTCTCTTCATCATATATTTCAACCACCATGTGTTTTTTATTAGTCTCTTCATTATAAGCAAGGTTCGCAATAAATTTCATTTTAAAGCCTTTTTTGATTTCTAATGCATCAGATATTTTCTTTGGAATACGGACTAAAAACTGGTCACCATCAAAGCTAATTGTTACAGTTTTTTCAATTTTTGCTTCTCTAATGGTTCTTTTATCCAATATTCTTTTGATTTGTTCTTTCATTTCTTATATTAAATCGTACATACCATTTATATATTTTATTGTTCAAAAATCCAATTATCGTACGATATATTCATCAATAGTAAGTTTTAAATATACGACAAGCCATATGTAATCGTACGGAACATTATTAAAAACAACAATGGAGGTATTAATTAAAATGGATAAAAAAGAAAAAACAATAAAACGAAAAATGGCAAGAAAATTGAAAGAATATATGAAAAAAGATATCTTTGACATAGATATCTTGAAGCAGGAGATTTACACACGATATCCTTTAAAATATCCAGGTGAAGTATTTGATGACACTAAAAAGGATCAACCATTTGATATAAACACACTATGTCACTATGAAATAACTCAACATTTCATTCAGGGGGATATACCTTGAATGAACAATATGCATGGAAACATAATAAATGCATCTTGGACATAGAAACCACTTCATTTCAACCATGGTCTGGCCGAATCATATGCATCGGAGTAAAAGACATTAGTAATGGAGAAATCCAAGTTTTTTACGATGGAAATGAAGAATCGCTACTCATTCAATTTTTCAGACATATAAACAAAAAACAATACGACGAGATCATAGGCTATAATCTTGCGTTTGATATGCGTTTTATTTTTGCAAGATGTTTGTTGTACAAGTTACCAACAAATGGATTCTTCAATAAAACTCATACAGATATAATGATGACTCTGAAAAACGTTAGAAAAAGCTACAATTTTAATCAACCTGGAACACTTGATGATTGGTCCAAGGCTCTTTTGGGAAAGAATAAATTGTTTGACAATACCAAGGTACCTGAACTTTACAATCAGGGGAGATTAAAGGAACTGATCGAGTATAATCAAAATGATTTGGAACTCACCTATGAGTTATGGAAGAGAATCAAAATTGTCCTATAATCCTCTATAAAGCCAGTTGGTAGGAGATAGCTCCTCCTACCATGGCAGGAAAATAATCCCATGTCGCCAAACATAAGAGATATCTCCCAAGAAGAAATAACAAAGGAGATTATAAAAGCCTTACTACTGGCAAACACGAACAAGAAAAAAATAATAGCTGAGATTCTAAACAAACTTAATCTAAAGATTTTCCTTGATATCCCTTATCGAAGCATTGATTTCACATCCGAATCACTCTGTAAATGTATATTATTCATGGAGTTAAAAGGACTAAACCAGCAGAATCTCGAAATATACTTAAAAACACATAAGAATGAACGAAAGAAACTTGGTCTAAAACGAACACCTGACCAGACAAATATATCTAATTTTATCAGAACCAAAATTGATGAAGAAATACTAAGAATCATTAATCTTACAGTTAAAAAAATTGAAGAACATGCTGGAAAAAAAGACATAGTCCTTGATAGCATCAAGATAAAAAGAAAAACAAATAAAAAGAAAGGGAAGAATAAAGCAAAACATTATTTGAAAAAAAGAATGACACATGAAGTATCTAAACTCTTTAAAAGGAGAATTCTTCCTTTTATTGATTTAAAAATCAAACATAATTGTATCTATAACGAAAGGATCATGGTAACTCTCTTTCTTCATATTGCAAAAGAAAATGAATTTGCAGAAAATGGTGCAGATACATTGCGCATTGCATTAAAAAAAGAGAAATTCCAATGTCCTAAATGCAAAAGCTTCCTTTACCCGAAAGATGAATTTTCAGATGATTGCGAGGATGAAAACAAATTCGTTTGCTTGAAATGTGATTATGAAAAAAGAATTTCACCACTTGGTGCAACATTCAGATATCGATTAAAAAGATGGAAATCTCCATCAGAAATCCTTGATAATTTCAGTAGAATCTTCGAAGTACTATGGCAAATGACCCCTGAATCTAAAGCATTGAAAAGACCTGATGTAATTGCTGGATTTGATACAACTGAGTGGCTCTATTATGGAAAAAGAGACAACAAGTATATTGTTGGTAAAAAAGAAGATCGCGGGACGACTTGGTGTTATCGATTCATGACTATTAACATTGTGCAAGCTGGAAAAAGATACACTCTTTATACCTTACCAAAAACACAATTTGATAGTCAGCAGGATCTCTTAAAGAAGTTGATTGAATTTGCAAGGGCACATGTTAGAATCAAATTGGCATTACTTGATAGAGGATTCTTCAACACGGAATCTCAAAAACTTCTGCAATCATATGGAATTCATTATATTATGTTAATTAGAAAGGATTCAAACATCAAGGAGATTCTTAAAGTAAATCCAATTCCTTTCATTTTGAATGGATGTGTGATGAAAGGTGAAGTCTCTTATAACATGGCCGCAGTAGAGAGATTAAAAAAGGGAAAAAAAGTAATTTATGCATATGCAACCAATATTCCTCTTGATGGAACAGATATGGAAAAAGAGGCGAATTGGATTGCTAGTGAATATAGCAGAAGATGGGGGATTGAAACTTCTTATAGAACGAAAAAACAATCCTACTTACCAAAAACAAGCTCAAAAGATTACAGGATAAGATTATTCTATTTCTTCTTTGCTGTCCTTCTTTATAATATGTGGATCCTTGCTGATGTCCTTGTATGCCTTGAGATAAATGGTAAAGTTGAATCAAAACATTTGGTAACAGCAAATTTTTTCCGATCATCTTTCTTTTACATTGATCCAGGGGGTTAGGATTAATGAGCATAAACTGGATATTTGTAATGCAATTTTGTTACTGTAAGGTAGAATAAACGTTTCTTTTTTTATGAGATCGGCCATGAAATATTGTGTTTTTTAAGTTTTTGACTGCAAAAATAATTATTTTCTGTAGTAAATAAAATAATATAGGCTTGATTTTTGCGATTAATTTTTTACTTTTTTATCAACTTTTTTTTCCCAAACATTTATAAGTATCTGTTGTTAATTCCTCTGCGCTGGGCGTAGGTGGACGGTTGACGGCGGATATCGCTGAGGAAAGTCCTCCCTCGTTCTGAACCAGGAAACTGTGCAAGCAGTAAAGGCGAGAGTCTTTGCAGAGACGCAGAAACGACACAGCTCAAGAATTATGCTGTGATTCACTAGGTGATGAGGTCTTCTTGAGATTTGATGAAACGGTCAATCTGCTCCTGGAGCAAGTCCAAACGTTGAGATCAGTTGTTCAGACTGCTCATAGGTAGGACGCATAGTAGAATGCCGTTTAAAACAGAAGGAGGCTTACGGCCTACACCCAGCCTAACTACTGTCCCAACTCTCCTTATAAAAATGGGACAAATAGCTGGTTTTTATTTAAGACAGAACTTAGTTTCTAAGTTATTATCAATCCCAGCAGTCTTTCCAATATTGGGAATTGT
>DAOVGR010000030.1 GCA_030672305.1 Thermoplasmatales archaeon
CACTAGAAACGAAGCGTGATCACCGGGAATGGTGAAAATCATGTATAAGATGAATATTGGAGGGTTAAATAATGTTGTAAATGATATTGTTTTCAAAAAATGAAGTTCCAAATGAGTTTTGGCTTCATTTGGAAATCCCAAGATTAAACTTACCAAACAGGGATACAATAAACCAAGCAATATATGTTATGTAAATAATTGTTATCAATGTTTACCTTACTGTCATTGTACCATCGAAAATAACTGTAGCAACAATTGTAACAGTAATAGAATAATCTCCAGCAATAAGCGGTGTAACATCTGCTGCAGAATCATCTAAAGTAGGAGGTGTATCACCAATATATAGACTTTCACCTATTTCCCAACCAGTATTACCTGCAAAAAGACCGGTTTCAGATAGTTCTGCCCCATCTACTCTAATAGTTACGCTATTATCAAATGCATAGCCAGAACTTGGAATATTGTCACCACCTGTTATCAGTGTAACCTTAATTTTATTATTATCAATTATAAGAACTACACTTGCTCGTTCTTTTTCAGTTGCAGGTCCACCCATCATACTAGTGAAATATATGAAAGTTGTAGCAGCAATAGCAACAGTTATAGCAACCATAAGAATAACACCAATAACAGCGGAAACTGCTTCCGCTTCTTCTTTAAATTTTCTATTTCCCTTCATATCCCATCTACGTAGTGTATATATTAACAACCTATAAATAAAGTTTTGTTGTGAAAATTTAATTATTAAATAATTACAAAACTAGAAATTGTTTATTTTGATATTTTTCTAAATTTGACATTTTTACAAAATAAATTTTTATTGGTACAGGATCCTCCTAGGTAACATTATTTATAAAAAATGGTCCGATATATGCAATAAACTCATCACCATTTTCTGGGCTTAGCATTTGTCCCTTTTGTCTAATTGCTACCCAATAGAAATCATTCGGTTGTACGTTAGAATCCTCAAAGATAACAACAGCCATATTATCATCTGGTTTTGTATGATTTATTACCTTACACCATGGCCGACCACGCTGCCTATCATTTTTTACCAGCCAAATATCAGTAATCGGATAATCAAGCTCATCTGGTAAGTAACCATGTGGCCACATTCGTTTACCACTACTGTCATTTCCGGGAAAGGTAGAATGTGCAGATATTCTTATCTTAAGTGGTGAACTACAGTTTATCCATCTACCATTACAGAAATTCCCATCCAATCGAACGTTTGCTCTGATCTTCAGAAGCTGTGTTGCGTAACTGTCGCAATCATCCATTGCATCCCAAACTTCTTCTCTTGTATTATGAACACTATAAACAGCAATAATACCAGATGGTTTTCCTAAATAGCTCACATTAAATTCCGCACTACCCGGTCTATCATAATCATGTGTATCACTACTAGCAATGAAAACAAATTTCTGATTTTTCAGTTCATCATCGCTCCACTCCCACAACGCATTTTCGACCCAGGCATCAGTCTGATTGGTAAATTGACTTAGGTTATACGGCCACAACCAAGGAACGCCTGGTGTAAAACAACCAATGGAGTTGCCCCATCTGCTAAATGTTTCAACACCTCGAAGGATCTTATCTCTACAACATGTATACTTCATTTTATCTGCCATATACGTCCAATTTGTTGTAAAATTATACCTACTAGCCCTACCCAAAGGATGATGCGGATAACCAATATTCAAATGACCCTTATCATATTCCTTCGCCATTGCCTTAAAGATACTATCATAGTTGAATTTCTGGTAGTCCGCAAATTCCGGTGCACCAGGATAAATGTCCCTATAATAGAAATTTATATGACCAACATCCTCCCAACCGTGAGGTGTCCAGTCTTTACCACCCAGACTCCATTGGGCAGCAGTCCACTCAAAACCAAGAAGTGTTGTAAAACTTCCGGGATCATAATACTCTATACATTTATCCTTCATCATCTGCCACTCAGAAAAACCTAGGATCTTTTCAATAAATGTCTTTATAATGTCCCATTCACGCACTCCACCAAATTTAGTTGAAATCCCGTCAAGAAGCTCTCCATGATCGGTACAAGCTGTAAAATCTAAATAGTTATCCTCAACTGCATTTTTGTACATCGTATCTATTTCAAAATCTCCATCTGAAAATACAGTATGCCAATGGATATCTCCAAAAAATATTCTAAAAAGTTTTATTGGAACAATATCAGAATCAGAACCATTTTCGTTTTCAGCATAAACAGTAAGATTTACAAACACGTCATCTAGAGGAGTTGGTTCAGGATCAAAGATAATTGGATCATCTCCAAAGAACGTGGTATGAATGCTTTGGTCATTTATCTGCCAATAAATAATTGTTGGACTACCCGTAATATCACAATCAATCACATCACCTTCATAAACCTCTTCATATGGTTTAATATTGATTACAACAGTTGGAGCATTCAGATTTTCAATTGCATTAACTGAAAAAAGTTCACTATCACTACAAATAATAGGTATGAAACTAATCGCAACAAACGAGATAATAACAATAAAAACAAGTGATTTTTTGAATAAACTATTATGCATTCGTTTTACCTCCTTCAATTATTAAATGTAACAATTTATATTAATATAAATATATCCTTAAAAATGTTTATGGAAAAATCAGTTAGATATGATTTTGTAAATGGGCTTTCTGCCCAATCTGTAAAAAAAGTAATTATTTTTCAGGCCTAAATGGTAAAAATTTATATACTATTAGCAGCTATATATCTATATTATGTCATATATTGAAGTCTCTAAAAGAAACAATACTGAATATGTTTCATTTGTAAAAAAATTTAGTCTAATGGGAAACAGTTTTAGAATTCGAGAACACATTGGAAAAAATATTTCAACTGTAAATGAAAAAGAGTATTTAAAAAATAATTTTGATAAAATTACTAGTAAAGAATTTGAAATTAGAAAAAAATTAATTGAGAGTTTAGACATTGCCTATAATACTAATCTATTATATGATGCTGAACTTATTTCAATACAGATCAACAATCTTTTGGAAATAAAGGAAATAAAGGAACTAATAATTAATGAATTTGCAGAAGAATTTATTTTCAATTCAAATAATATAGAAGGTTCAAAAATTCCGGTCAAAGAAGTAAAAAAAATTATTGAAACGGGTGATAGCAGATATAAAAACCGAAACGAAGTAAAAGAGGTCTATAACTCTATTGACGCGCTTAATTATATTCAAAAGGGGTTTAAATTTAATACCGCGTCAATCAAGAGACTTTATTATATCTTAACAAAAGATTTAACAATGTCTGATGGGGAAAAATATCCTCGAGGATTCAAAAAAGTAGAAAATATTGTTAACAATCAACAAACAGTACCACCAGATCAAGTTGAACGGGCATTGGAGGATCTTTTAAGAAATTATAAAGAACAAAAAAAAGAAACCTACTCATTCAAACTTGCATTTGACTTTCATTTGAGATATGAATACATTCATCCTTTTTTAGATGGTAATGGGAGAACTGGAAGATTAATTATGAATAAAATATTGATGGATCAGGAGTATTTTCCAATTATTGTTTATACAAAGAATTCTCAAGCTTATTTCAATGCCATTTCAAAGGGACTAGAAAAACAAACAAAAAAGAAATATTACCAATTTATGCTTGAACAATCAAATAAAACATATACCTATTTCTTTAATATTATTAGGAATTATTAAATGAAATATTCTGCAGAATTTTGTATTAGGTATAATTTTTGTACCATATTCAAAACAGAATCTAGACTTATTTTATGCATATTCTTTTTTAGGTGATTGTTTAGGGTTTACCGAACATTTTACAGGTTTTTTTCGTTTCTTTGCAGTAATTCCACCAATGATATACATTATAAAAAAAATCAATAGAATTATTCCAAGGAATGCAAGAAGTATTAGACTACCCTCAAGACTAGGCGAATAAAACATATTATTTCTATCCGTATCATTCAATTCTTTCCAGTTCAAATATTACTGGATTTTCACCATCTGGACACGCATGTCTTGGATTTTGTCCTTCCTTAAGCCAAGGAAATTTTGCACCATATAAAATTGCAAATGCTTTTGGAAGAATGCTGTAAAGTGCATGAAGACAGATTTTACCTTCAATACCACTTTCGGATACAATTATCTCATCTCCAGGTTTATGATTCAAATGACAAAATCCTTTTTGAGAAACAACTCTAATTATTACTTTCATAATATCACTCTAACTACCGTTCAGAATAACATTTTAGATATTAATAAAACTTCATTTAATATTTTTATGCCCACATCGGGCATACTCAGAATATAGACTTTAGATGCAGAGCCGATGCTGAGCAAATAGTTATATATGTAAAACAATTTTCACTATTGTTTTAGGTTAAAAAAGGAGAGGAACTTTATGATAGCGGAAACTGAGTCAAAAAATGGTGATAAGATTTGGAAAATATTCTTGAGAAAGCATTGGAAAATGCTTGTTTTATTTGTATTAGGAGCTATTCTAGCATCAATCGGTGCAATTCTTATCTATTTATGGTTCGTAGAAAATGCTCAATTAACTGATCTGGTACCTGCGACTTTAGGTCTATGGACAATGGGACATTCCGTGACTTTTTTGTTACATTTGATTTTCTGGGAATTTCTCTTAATAGGAATCCCGGTAATAATAGCTGCAGCAGCTACATATTTCCTATGGTGGAAACAATTACCCGATAAGGAAAGGAAAGAATATAGGGACGGAAATCTTTTTGGCAAACATTCACGCAGGACAGATGCAAGTGGAGGAATATCGTTTTTGGTCTTTATTGTGTTCTGTGTAAAGGTTTACCTTGATGGAAACTGGGGTGTTGCTATTGCAACTTGGAAATTTAACTATCTCGTGTATTCTTGTCTCTGGGCATTAATCTGGATTTTAATAATCTTCGGAATTCCTATGGCTTTAGGAGGCCTCTGGTGGATACGCCATGAGATGAAAAAGAAAACCTAGAATCTTTTTTAATCGAGATATATCGAAAAGGTTTTTCTATCTGCTGAATGCGGTTAATTGAAATTTCGAAATATTATTTTGCGGATTCACCCAAATCGTACAATATGTGAACTTCCTCAGTACTAAGCGGCCTATCATAGATTCTTACATCATCAATTATTCCATCAAAATATAACACTTCTTTATTCCAAAATCCTTTCCCAAAAAATAAAGATTCATGCATTATAGCATCCTGAAAAAATTCCGCTTTTAAAGCATTTCCAAAATTATAACGTCGATTAATTATTTCCTTTCCATTTAGATAACCTGTGTTATAACCAATATTTTTCAAGTAACCAACAATAGCGACAAAATGATACCATATTCCTTCATTTAAATGTTCATTTGAATCAAAACATAATGAGGGATATAATTCACAACCATTTGAAAAAAAAGTAAAATACAGTCTTTTGGATTGTTTATGTAACGGGTCATGCCCAAGCTCTATTACTAATCCGCCATTTGCATTGTTAATCACATCACATGGTTCTTTGGAACCATATTGAAACAATGGTGCAACTGCATTCTCAATTGGTATAAAGTCACATTTGAACCAAAATGAAATTGAACCTTGATCAATTTCTTTAAGATGATCTGGTGGATGAGACTTATTATCTGGGATTTGTACGAAATCATCTATACCATCAAAATCAAGGGCACCATTAATCATTCCTGTTGTTCTTGTAGCTCCATAAACAGTGCCATTATTACCATAATCTGAAGAATCCTCAACAATATCTCCACTTTCTTCATCAAATGCCCAATGAGCAACCAAACCATTTGTTATATCGGGGTCTTCTGGATTTATATCATTAAAACATCCTGAAATCATCAATGAAAAAATCAAAAATAATGATGTAAATAAAAACAATAAATTCTTACTGGCTTTCATATAATATTTCCTCTTTATAACAATATATCATCTATATCTCAGAATTGAGTAAATTGAGATTTTCTACAGAGGAAATATCAATCTTTCGGACCATTACTTTTTTTGGGTTGATTTAGATTAATAATCTGATTCTTCTACCTTCAGAGCAATTCCCGATACAAACGTAAACCGATTCTCTGTAAACATTAGGTTAAGTGTAATCCCTGTAAACCAACTAATATTTACTGCAATGTCATCACCCTCGACTATAAGTTTTTTACGGCCTTGCAATCCTATGCTAGATATCTTTCCATTAAACATAACTACTATTCCTTCTGCCATCAAGATTCTAAACGGTATCAAACTTGTAAAAAGCATGACCATTGCTAATAATGGTAATAGTGCTATGAATAAAATTAAGGCAGCAATTATACTTGTTTGGTTTTCAACTATCCGAACAATTGCCTCATATACTCTTACACCAAGAGCAAAGACTATTGTTCCGTTTCCTATTGCATTGAAATAACACAATAAATTTGAAACATTATCATTATTTAGAATTCCTAGATATTTTGCTAATTTATGAAATCTGAAAGTTTTCATCATTTCATTATAAGTATTATGAGAGAAAAATTCCTGATAATTATCCCCAAATATTCCTTTTTCGTTAAGTACCTTTTCATATTGATCGATGGCGTCTTCGTCATTATTTTTTATTGCTTCATTAAGAAGTGTTAAAATCTCTCTTAATTCTTCTGCCTCTTCATAACTTAATTCTGAAAGGATTGTTTCAGATTGTTGCCCATAATACCGGTTAACCTCAACAGGTATAATTTCACTATTTTGGCTTATTTGAACTGGTTCAATATCTTTTGAACAAATACTAGGTGATAATCCACCTAAAATAATCAAGATAGCTACCAGCGCACTAAATATTAGAACTTTCTTCATATTTTTCACCTCCCGATAGTATAACATTCCTATTATATTATTTAAATGTTCTGTAATATAAATTATTACAAATGTAACTGTTATAGTTGTTTACTTCTTATGATATTAAAAAAGAATTTTGATTTGTTTCACATTACTCCTAATATATATCTTAAAATTGGGAATTGATGTGGAAACAATTTAATAAACAAATCAAGTAGATTAAATTTGAAAATGAATGCATGATTTCTAGGAATTGTTACATTAAGTGTTACCCAATCACTTTCTAGACCTTTAGTATCTTTTGCTTTTGCTTCAATAGCAAATGTCCCTTGTCTTGCATAAGTATGTGAAAAAATTACATCCTCTCCAGAAGTATAAGGACCATCCCAGATTTCAACATGTTCATCACCCCATAGTATGTAGAAATATATCTCATCACCGTCGGGATCTACTGAATTAAAAACATAATCGTATTTTGTTCCCGCAGATCCACTAGTAGGTCCATCAATTTTTGGTGGATTTGGACGATGATTTACAACCTCATCACCAAAACAATACACATTGTTATCTCCTGAACCAATGTATACCTTACCATTACAAACTGTAGGTGAGGACCTTACATGATCAACTGTATGATGGTTCCATATCTCGGTTCCAGCATATGCATCCAGACAATACACCATACCATTCCATGAGCCTATGTAGACCTTACCATCACAAACAGCAGGAGAAGAGTCAATAAAATACCCTGTAGAATAATTCCAAATTTCAGATCCATCATCTGCATCTAGACAATACACATAGTCATCATAAGAGCCGATGTAGACCCTACCGTCAAATATTGCAGGAGAAGAATCCACCCAATCATCTGTTGTAAAGTTCCAAATCTTTAGTCCGGTCCCTGCATCCAAACAATACACCTTCCAATCCCCAGAGCCAAAGTAGAGCTTACCATCAAATACAGCAGGAGATGACCATACCCAATCTTCTGTGAGATACGACCATATCATGCTTCCATTTGCTGCATTAAGACAATACATATTGCCATCATCAGAACCTATGTAGATTTTTCCGTCAAATATAGCAGGCGAGGAAAATACCCAACTACCTGTTGTGAAGTTCCATATCTCAGATCCATCAAATGCATCAAGACAATACACCTTAGCATCCCAGGAACCGATGTAGACCATTTCGTTAAAAATCGCAGGAGAAGAATAAACCCACCCGCCAGTTGTGAAGTTCCAAATCTCAGACCCATTCTCTGCACTCACACAATATACATTGTTATCTACTGAACCAAAGTAGACCTTATTATCAAATACAGCAGGAGATGAATCCGCCCAATCTCCTGTTGAAAAGTTCCAAATCTCTGTTCCAATATCAGCATCCAAACAATACATCTTGCCATCATCGGAGCCTATGTATAGCTTTCCACCAACAACTGCAGGAGAGGAATAAACAAAGTCCCCTGTTTCAAAGGACCATGAAACAATGTTTGTCTCTGGTGTATCGGCTGTTGAATATCCACTATGAATAAGGTCATGACGAAACATAGGCCACCAATCATTTTTTATAATAATTACTCCAGGAGCAGATAGAGTAACATTCATCCCAAAAAATAAAATAATTAAAAATAAAAGCAAACCCTTTCTAAAGGTACTCTTTTTCATGGTACTATTTCCTTCCTGGCAATAAAATTCTCAGGATTCTAATAAAATGCTTTGATATAAATATACCCTTAGCAATTGTTTTTGAAATTTGTTAGGAATAGGTTTATAATTTCAACAATTTTATATACAGTATTTTTATTATTATTTTTCCAGGAGAATTAAAAATGAGGAAATTTGTGATAAGTCTAATAGCATGTATGTTTTTAGCTAGTTTTTTAGCAAGTATATCAGTTGTTGATGCTGAAAATAAGGAAAACCCAGTAGCAAGAATATATATTGAAAAAAGACCAATCGTTCCAGTATTAACAGAGGATGGAGTTGAATGGGAAATAAATACTGATAGTTATACTGAGCTATTAGCTAAACCTGGTAACGGAAAAGGAAAACCATCAAAGCCTCCAAAACCACCAGAGGAACCACAAGACCCGCCAGATGGTGTTGTAGAAAAATATGCATTATGCATTGGTATATCAGATTATGAGGGAACTGGAAATGATTTGAACTATTGTGACGATGATGCACAAGAATGGAAATCCTTCCTTAATGGGGAAGGTTATACAGTCACAATCTTAACAGACGGACAGGCGACTGCAGCAAATATCGAAGCAAAAATAAACGACCTACTTTCAAATGAAGACGGCGATGACTATGTTGTTTTCACATACTCAGGTCATGGACTTAAGTATAAGAAACATGGCTCTTGTATGCTTTCAACTGATCTTTACCTAATTCCCCATAAATGGTTTAAATCAAAATTTGAAAATGCTGATTCACCACATATCTATTTCACACTTGATGCCTGTCAAATTGGAGGTTTCAAAGATTCAATTACAACAAACAGATTAGGAGCATTTGGCAGTAACAATCAATATTCATATGAAGACCCTGACCTTGAAAACGGAGTCTTTACTTATTATCAAATGGAAGGTTGGAATACTAATAACAACAATTTTGAGGATGATTCCGCATATGCAATACAAGGTATGCAAGACTGGGCATCACAGTATTTTGGGATAACAGTTGATCCATTTTACGTTGATAACTACGCTGGGGATATGATTCCGTAAACATAATCTTTCTTTATTTTTTATTAATAAATTCCTAATAATTCTTTAAAAAAAAAGAAGAGAGAGAAAAAAACTAGTAAGGATAGAATCTTACTTGAATATGTCTATCTGATCCTTTTAGGTCCCAGAAATAGTAAGATTGCTCCCATATTTCTTCTGGTATTTGCCATAGCCAACCTAGGTATAAAACACCGGTTTCACCGGATGTTTGATTAAGGTACGTGAGGTTAAGCAAGAACGCACTTGTTACATCTGCCCACTTAGGTTTACCTTTATGTGCCTTTATATCAAATGAGTCAAGAAGCTCGCAATACCAACTGTTCGTGTCGTTGTCAAATATCCATTCATCTGCGTATTCTACACTAGATCCATCCATAGGTTTACCTAGGGCAACAATATATACTTTGAAATTCCTTTCTTTTCTTGGCATCTGGAAAATACATTCACCGTCTAAACCGTTTCCATCCAAAACTCCAAAACCGCTACCAAGGTGCATTAAAATTCTTGTATCTCCATCTAGTGGGACAAATATTGTATGTCTATCTGGATTGTCATAGGAACCATTTCCTATATTCTTTTTTCCAAGGATATTAAGTGTATAATGTTCTCCCCTAAAATCAGTTCCTGGTTTGGGTCCATCGTTTGTTTTATTGGGTTTTGCCTGTAATGATGTTATGAACGGAGATGCCAGAAGCACCAATATTATACCAATTACCAATAGTTTTCCCTTCATCTTCACCACCAATTTATATTTCTTTACTTTATAGAATATAAAACTTATCTGTAAAAACTCCAGTTATAAGATTATAACAAAATGTAAAAATTTCATTTCTTAATTATTATTTAAATAAGAGTATTGAAAGAGTATACCCTAACGCTGATTTCTTAATAAAAAAAAGAAAAGAAGATTTATTCTTGTATTATTTTGATAGTTGGTTGCAAAATATATTTGTTACTACCTGTTTTATGAACTGATTTATGAATATCAAAATCAAGGGTCAGAACAGTTGTTTCATCTTCATTAATCCAGAATCCTTTAGTAAGTTTAACGTTACCAGATGGTATACTTAGATTATGAACTTCAAGCTCACTATTGTTATTAATGGTAATCTCTGCTTTTTCAACAGTTAAGCGTATTTGTGTATATTTTCCAACGGAAAGATTTTTCAAACCTAATTCTTCTTTGACATCTTGAAGAGCAATCAAATCGAATGTTTGAGATTCTTCTACTATTGTGTGCCAACCAGCTTTAGAATTATCATCGTCGTCATCAACTTCTCCAATTATAGCAAATGTAATATACCAATCAACTCTACCATCATTGTCGACAACTGTGAGATTTACTTTATAGGTGGCATTAGTAGAATAATTATGCGTTACATTTTGTTCATATGAGCTTTTTCCATCACCGAAATTCCAAGAGTAATTATATGGTTTAGTTCCACCTGAAGCATTGCCTTTAAAATCTATATCTTCATCAATTTCTCCAAAATATGGTCCATCTCCATCGGCTATAAAACCATCATCTTCTTCATCTTCATTCTCGTATTCATCATCATCTTCTGCCTCTTCTTCTTCATCCGCACCTGATTTATGTACTTGTATCATAGAAATTGTAACATATGCAAAAACTATGTCCAGATCACTAGGTTTATCAGTTATTTGAAGGCGAAGAATGCCCATTCCTACAACAGTTCCATTATCCTTTTCCTCTTCAACGCAACCGCTGAAAAAAGAAGCACATACCAATATAATTACCAGAGGTAATATAATTATTTTTTTCATCATCTATCACCAATTTTCTCCTCTAATTTAAACTTAAGGAATAACTTACCAAATAATAATATTTCGAAAATATGAGAAAACTAAAATTATTGTAAAAAAAAAGAAAAAAAGAGGTTATTTTATTCTTGTATAACCTTAATGGTTGGATTCATTATGTATTTTCCATTGCCTGTTTCATGGACTGATTTTTGCACATCAAAGTCTAAAGTTAATACTAGGGTTTCACCGTCTAATATTTTCCAAGGTTTTATCAATTTAACATGTTGTGGAGATATCTCTAGATCGTATTGAACACCATCTATTGTTACTAGAGCTTGTTCAACAAACAAACGTATTTGTGTATACCATCCTGCACTTAGGTTTGCAGTACCAAATAGATCAGTTACATTTTGTAGTTCAATAAGATCAAATGTTTGAGATTCATTAACTATAGTTATCCATTCACCCATCGTATCATTTTCATTTATACCTGCGTAATGTACTCTCACCTCAGACATTGTAACTAAAGCCTCAGTGATATTTAAATCACCTGGCGCATCTGTTATTTGTAGTACTAGTGTTCCCCTGCCTTCCTGTATACAACCACTAAGCATTCCAGTTAGTCCAACGCTAACGATTGCTAATATCAGCAATATTTTTTTCATTTCAAATCCCCCTTTTTTTTATGGATTTCTAGGTTAACACATGTTAACTCTAATATATAATAATATTGTTTATTAGTAGTATATTTTTTTTAAAGACTAATTATTGTATTCCAATATCTTTTGCTGATTCTCTAGAATAAAGAAATGAGAGGGTTCTTATCGTTTGATATCTTAGAGATCAATCGCCTCCAAAGTTTACATGTACGTAAAATACGTAGACAAATCCGCCTCTCCACATTGAATCTGAGCATTCGGGAACTTCTGCAGTAACTGTAACCCTTGTTTTTCCAAATCCTAATATAAGTCCTGATTCAATAGTTACTTCTTCGCCACTAAGAATATCTACTTCCCCAGAGGATTGACTGCCAATAATTGCACCACCGTCAAGAGAAATAGTCCATTGAACACTAGATAAAGGATCGACACCATTGTTTTTAAGAACTGCCTTTACTTTGAAAAGTCCACCCTTTATTTCCTCTATATTAAGTAAGGTTTCAATGGTAATTGTAATTGGATCTGACAAAGCACTCTCATAATAATCATCCTTTGACTTGGCTGTTATCTCATATTCTCCACGTTCTTCCCAAACATGGCTCAATATTACATCCTCTCCAGGAGGATGTGGTCCATCCCAATGTCCTGTTGTACCATCTCCCCAATCTATCAAGTAATAGAGGTCGTCTCCTTCTGGATCGTCTCCATTAACAGTATAATCATACGTAAAGCCTACAGTTCCGTATGTTGGACCATCTAGAGTTGGTTTAAAGGGTGCTTCATTGCAATTCAAAACTGCTTCATATGCATCAACCATTCCCCAGCCATAATCGTTATCTTCACCTTCATCACCTAGGTCATATGCTGTTTGGAATATGATTTCTTTAATAGCCTCAACACTCATATTTGGAGCGGCTTGACGCATTAGTGCAACAACACCATTGATATGTGGTGAAGCCATCGAAGTACCAGATTTATCACCATAACCACCACCGGGTATTGATGAACGTACACTAACACCAGGTGCTGCAATATCAGGTTTTATTGCTTCATCACCACTTGGAGTACAATATGTTGGCCCTCTAGATGAAAAATCTGCAATTGGCCAGTCTTCATCATTTGCATCAACTGCCGCAACGGCAAAGCATCGATAATCATCAGTTGCACGATCAGGTGGTCTACCTAAACCTGAGAAACCCTCATTACCAGCTGAAAATATTATAACAGTACCTGCTGCCTCACAGGCATCAAGATAAGTCCAAAATGTTTCATCACAGGGTGGATATCCATGCGATGTAATTAACCTCCATGAATTAGAACAAACATCGGGAACGTCCCAATTCGTTTCGGGATCGCCATCAGGATCAATCATCCACTCAAAAGATTCTATTGCATCCTCAACAGTTTGAGGAATGCCTCCGCCTCTATCGATAGCTCCTGCAGATATCCACAGGGCACCCGGTGCAACACCAATTTGATCCCCGGGTTCACCACCACATACAGTACCCATTGTATGGGTGCCATGACTACCGCCATCGTAAGGAAAATCATTCTGATTAAGATATGGGTCAAGCCATGCCCATTCTGGATGGCCTTCATACCTGGGATCTGCCACACCTGCCCATCTATCAGCAAGTGCCGGATGGTCTCCATCTACACCAGTATCAATTGTAGCAACAAGGACTCCTTCACCAGTAATGCCCAAATCCCAGACCTCTGGTGCTCTAATAGCTTCTATACCCGGTTCAACCTCTCTTGTAGATCCAGGGCCACTAACAGGGCCTTCATAAACTGGCTCAATAAGTTCAATTTCATAGTTTGGATAGACCTTTAAAACATCACTACGCTCAGCGATTTCATCAACAACATATTGATAGGCATCAACCCGAATAATATTACCTATCCAATAACATTTGAAATCTTTCACAAGATCTTGACTTTTAAGTTCATTTAGATATTCAACAAGTTCAGGTTGCGATTCAGATGCAGTATTCTGAAGTTCAACAACTACGGTCTCATGACGAAGTTGAAGTGATGCACGTTGTTCATCCATATGTGTTGTAATTGCATCAAGATCAACCTGATCTTTTAAGTAAACTAACACTGAAACAACTTCTTCATTATTTTCCTCTAATGTGCCACCAAAACTAGTCGCATTTGATATTACCAGCCCTAATATTACTAATATTGCAGTAAAATATGCTTGTTTTTTTATTTTCATTTCGTTGCCTCCCTTGATAATATAATCAGAGATAGGTTATTTAAATGTTACATAATAGGATACTATATATATATTTTTAGTAATTAGAATTATTTTTCAAAACTTTAAAAATACTTCAGATGAGGATATCTTCTCAAAAATCATTATATTTCGAAAGGCTCTTTTGCTGGATGCAGGTCAAAGTTAAACCATGGTAAATATTTTCCGGGAGAATGATATCCTGGAGGAACGATTGTAATAGATCCTGTGATTATTTTTGGTAAAATCCTACTTCTCCCCCAATAATTACTATTCCACTTGTTATCTTTACAATCCATAAAAAAGACATTTTTTAAATTTCCATATAAATTGTTATTAGTAATAGTATTGGAATTTGAATCATCAAGTCTAATTCCATTGTTGTTCATCTGGATATTATTATTAGTGACAATGTTTTCATTTGAATAATAAATATGAAGCCCGTTTCCTTGATTTAAAAAAATATCATTACCTGAAACTGTGTTTTCATTTGAAGTTTGTAGATTAATCCCTATGGATGTGTACATTGTTCTTCTTTTAATAGAGCATATTTTGTTATCTATAATCTCATTTTTTTTAGAACCTCTGAGAAAAATATTGCTATTGTTTAGTTTGTTTCCTTTAACCGTACAATATCTAGAATCCTTTAAAAAAATGCCATAATAAACATCTGAAATATTTGTATTTTCAACTGTTATATTTATACAATCTATTAGAATTATTTGTCCGGCATTGGTAATTTTTTCATTAAATTTGTTCTTTTTATAGATAAGAGGCTTACCATTCACATAGTTATTCAAAATTGTATTGAAATACTTGGATTGTGAAATATAAATTCCGCAGTTAATAAATTCATTATCAATTATTTGATTATAATTTGACATAACTGAAATTCCGGTTTCTATATTTGAAATGATATTTCCTGATATCGTTGCTTCATCCTTATTAATATAAATTCCATAATATGGATATCTTTTACTCTCGTTCCTTTTAATGGTAAATCCTGAAATTGTAACCTCCCAATCATCAACTGTTATTATGTTTTCTATACAATCTCCAATTATTATTGTACTTTCCTTTTCTTCACCGATCAGTGAAATCCTGTCATTTATTTCAATGCATTCTATATAGGGAGAAGAATCATTGTAAACATATACTGTATCACCGTCTGACGAATCATCTAATGCATCTTGAATACTGGTATAATTCCCTGGACCTGTTCCCCCGACATAAAATGTATTACCATTTGATAACGGAAAACGAAATTTTTCAACTTCTTTACTTTCATTTAATGGTGAAACTGCAAGAACAATTAATAAAAAGATAGTGGAAAATGTTAATGTTTTTCCTATATCCATTTCATTCACCAATTCTATTTGGAATTAGAGCAGGATTTCTATCAAACTCTAGATCAGGTTCCCAAATCCACCCGGGATAGATAAAAAGAGTTCCAAAAATAATTTTTGGTAGAATTCTTGGTCTATTCCAGAAATTTCCATTCCAGAAATTTTTAGTTTCTCCATCAGGTAGATAATAGTTAAAACCAGCATTCATGAAATTTCTTATGAAGTTATTATTTTCAATTTTATTTAAGTAAGAATATTCTAAAAACAATCCATACATGTTCCAGCGAATAGAATTGCTTCTAATCGAATTATTTTCATAGGACTCATAGACGCGGATACCATATTCATTAAACATAACAATATTTCCAATAATTGTGTTATTCTTACAATACTTCCCAATATTTATTCCCATTTCATTTCTTGAAACAACATTTCCTGAAATTGTGTTGTTTTGTGAATTATAAATGTTAAAACCCTCGTTATTATTTGATATCATTGTGTTATCAGAAATAATATTGTTATTGCAAGTACCAAGATGAACTCCACACCATCTGTTTGAGTTTATAATGTTTCCTGAAATTGTGTTAAAATGGGAATATAAGAGAACCAGACCAGACCAGTTGTTAGAAATAATATTATTATTTGATATCGCGCTATAGTTTGTAGAACCCCTTATTCCAGCACTAGAGCCAATACTGCAATTTTGTATGGTAAATTTGCTAATATTCACATAATTCGAATTAATACTAACAACAATTCCAAGTTCATTTCCATCAATTATTGTTGAATGTCTCTTTTCTCCAATAAGACATATTGATTTATCTATGATTATATTCTCAAAATAAGGTGATGAATCATCAAATACAAAAACAGTATCTCCATCTGTTGAAAAATCTATTGCATCTTGTATTTTTGAAAAGTTACCTGGACCGCTTCCACCTACATACAAAATATTACCATGAGATATCGGAGTATTAGATTCTTCAATTTCTATACCTAGGGTTAAAGGTGAAACGGCAACACCAATAAATAAAGTTGCAATACCAATAATTAACCACATATTTTTTTTCATTTATAAGTACCCTCAATTACCCATTTTGTATATTGTTACCGTGCTACATGTATACACGTTTTATATAAATATTTTATGGTTTTAAATTAAATCTAATAAGTTCAATTAACCAAATATAAGAATCAAAAGTAAAATTCCAAGAGCTTTTGTAAAAGGATCAAGGATCCGGAGACGCAATATAAAAGGAATACGAGCAGTATTTGGTCCTTCATCAGGAATTGTTGTTGAATTTGTTAAACGAATGAAATGAATACTAGAACTTTCAAGTGTTTGTGTTGTTGTATATATAGAAGAAGACAAGGTGTTTTGTTCAATAATTTCTAAATGATGTGAATTATCTATAAGATAAATTGCTTCTATATAAGAAGAATCCCAAGGAAGATTTGATAGTTCAAGATCATACATAGTATCATCTGCATTAAAGTTGCTGATAATAATTGAAACATCGGTATTTTCTTCAGATATTCCAGCAAGATAGGTAATACCAGTAGAAGCATCCATAACTGGTGTTTTTAGACGAATAGGAGTATCACTTGTAAGATAATTATGAGCAAGATAGGAAAGGGCTGGATTTTTATATACTCCTTTACAAGTAAAAAGACTTAGGTCAAAACCAATAAGACGCATAAGCCAATTAGGGTCTTGCGTACCTCTATATCTAAATGAATAATCAAGACCTGAATCCTGGAAACAAGTTAGAGCACAAGTTGTAAAAGCAGCATTTTTTGCATTGTCTTTGTCCCGTTGTGGAAAAATGATATTTATGTTCCATTCAGTGTTAATGTTTTCACAATCAGTCAGTCCATAGCTGTCAAGAAGATTACGAACATTTGAAGATGAAACGAATAGTTGATCAGGAGAATCAGCATATTGATGCCAAGAAAAAAAGTCTAAAGGAAGGCTATTTTCAGAAATATAAGTAAGAAAACCAGTTGTATAATCAGCATTTGAAAGTGAAGATGTACATGGTCCTCCAATTTTCAGAGATGAATTATAGGCCTTGAGAGTCTCCACAGTTTTACGGTATAGATGGTAGTATTTCTCAGCAGTACCATTCCAAAATCCTAAAAGGTCTGGTTCATTCCAAATCTCCCAGTAAGTTATGCTGTAAAAAAATCCATTATCCCAACCATCATTGTAATGCATAGCAATGTGTTTACAGACTTCAGCCCATTTACTTATGTTTTCTGGAGGATTACAGAGAGTTTCATCAGCACTTGCACTCTCACCAAGACGATAGAAAACGTTACATCCTGCATTAATTATTGAGGTGATATATTGATCACTTGCTGTAAAATCATAACTTGATTCAAGGTCTGGATCAGCATTAAAATCAGGAAAAATAGAGCTTATATCTGTTGGACCTGAGAAATCATGTGTCCTAATAAATGAAATTCCAATATCTTGATATTCATCTGTAAGATCAACAGCATTTAATACATCATGATTTGGTAAGGGTCCACAGTTGATTTCACTGAATGGATTAATTATACCATTTGTTTGCTTGTAATCAAGATTGATATCAAGAGAATCAATAGGTTTTATTGAATCAGCAGTTGAGTAAGCATTGTCAACTGAGAAGATAAAATTTGAAGAAATAATGAGGATTATTAAAACAAAAACGTAAATATTTGAGAGTTTTAGAGAAAATGATTTACAATCCTTGAAAATCTTAATCATAAATTTTCCCCCATTAATATAGATAAATTGTAACTAAATTATATAAGTTTTATCTAAAAAATGTATAATTTATTAGACAGGTTTAAGAAGTCTGCAATCAAAATAAGCATAAATCCAGCATGCTTTACCAGGGACCAAGGCGTCAGAAATTTCATATTTTTGATTTATCTCATCCCAGAGGTATATGAAATTTAGAATGATGATGTTGTCAACTGCTTCCTGCCATGTATATACCACCTGATTGTAATACACTGATATATTCTCTTTATTTACTAGTTCATCATTAGGCAAACCTACAAGGTTCCATTCAAAAAGTAGATCTGTTATTAGACTATCATCAGTGAGATTTCTCTCCACTATTGCCCTTAGCTCACAGTTTTCATAAGAATATATCCAATAACCATGACCTGGTTTAAAGGAATCAACCAAATCATAATTCTGATTTGATCTATTCCACTCGTAAATGAAGTTAACGATGATGGTTTCGTTTACTGCTGCCCCCCAAGAATATTCAGAACCATTAAACAGTATAGTTATATTTGTTTTAACAACAGTTTGGTTGAAAGGAAGTGAAAAGAAGTTCCATTTAGGTTGAAAATTAGTAATATGGATTTTTACAAAAACATTCTTTGAAGTTTTACTTGATTTACCATCATCATCTACTACAGTTAATGAAGCAGTATACATTCCATAACCAGCATATGTATGATTGTAAACCATACCTACCTCAATATTACCGTCTCCAAAATTAAAAGTATAATCATTAATGTCTCCATCACGATCATAAGATGATGAACCATCAAATAATACCGATAGATTATAAACTTTAAATGTGAAATTTGCTACTGGTGGGTTTTCGCCCCATTGTAAAATCAATGGATAATTATCCATATTGCTACCACCAGATATATTATATGGTGTATCACCTAAACCATCACCGTCACTATCAGACCCAGAATAATTAGCCCAGAAATTACCACCTATTGGATAAATTTCGTTCCAAGTATTTGAACTTGCATCATAGGCATTTTCAGTGTTATTAATAAAATTATTACTGAAAATTTTGTTACTATCACAGGTAGAACCAATATACAAACCTCTTGCGTTGTTATCTTTTATAATGTTCTCATAAATATTATTGAAATCATTATTATCTCTGCCGCTGCCACCATCATAATGCAAATGAATACCATCACCAGAACTATTCACAACGGTATTACCGACAAAAGAATTATACTTACACTCATCAAAAAGATAAAAACCAACAGAATTACCACTAACAACATTACCAACAAACTCATTATAATTATTCCTAAACTGCAGATAAACCCCCTCAAGACTATTATCCTCAATAGTATTATTATCAAAAATATTATAATCACAATAAGACTGCAAATAAACACCATAAGAACTACCGAAAATCGAACAATTAGAAACAACATTAAAATCAGAACTATAAAAAACAACACCATAAAACTGAGTATCAACAGTACAATTATAAACCGAAATATTCTCGGAATTATCCAAACAAAGATTCATATTACTACCATTTTCTAACGTACAATTCCTAACTGTAATATTGGAAGACCTGTAAAGATAAACCTTAGCTTTATTTATTGCATTCTCAACAGTCAAAACAAGATCCTCAACAACAACAGGATCATCCACAGTACCATGAACATTATAAAAATAATGAATAGATTCGCCAAGAACAGTATTACTCCGATTAATATAATTATCCAACTGAAAAAGTCTTACACCAAAACCTCCATTGCTATCAAACTCATTCCCATCCAAGGCATTACCACTACAAGTACTGCCGATATCAATCCCATCACCAGAATTAAAACTAACAACATTATTCAAAAAACTATTGAAATCATTATCCTCCCTGCCACTACCACCATCATAATGCAGATGAATACCATCACCAGTATTATTTTCTATAATATTTGAATCAAACGAATTATACTTACACTCATCAAAAAGATAAAAACCAACAGAATTACCACTAACAACATTACCAACAAACTCATTAAAATTATTCCGAAACTGCAAATAAACACCCTCAAGACTATTATCCTCAATAGAATTATTATCAAAAATATTATAATCACAATAAGACTGCAAATAAACACCATAAGAATTTCCAAAAATCGAACAATTAGAAACAACATTAAAATCAGAACTATAAAAAACAACACCATAAAACTGATTATCAATAGTACAATTATCCACTAAAATATTCTCAGAGGAATCCAAACATAGATTCATATTACTACCGTTTTCTAAAGTACAATTCCTAATAGTAATATAAGAAGAACCATAGACATAGATCTTGGCCTTATTAATAGCATTCTCAACAGTTAAAACCATATCCTCGACAACAACAGGATCATCAACAGTACCATGAACATCATAAAAATAATGAATAGATTCGCCAAGAACAGTATTACTCCGATTAATATAATTATCCAACTGAAAAAGTCTTACACCAAAACCTCCATTGCTATCAAACTCATTACCATCCAAGACATTACCACTACAAGTACTACCTATATCAATCCCATCACCAGAATTAAAACTAACAGAATTATTCAAAAAACTATTAAAATCATTATCCTCCCTGCCACTACCACCATCATAATGCAGATGAATACCATCACCGGTATTATTTTCTATAATATTTGAATCAAAGGTATTCCACTTACACTCATCATAAAGATAAATGCCGACAGAATTTTCCTCAATAGTATTATTTATAAAATTATTGTATTCACAATTAGCATCAAGATATATTCCATAAGTACCTTTTATAATTGAAAAACATCTAATAACAGAGTTATTAGATGTTATTTCAATAGTGTTTCCACTTTCACCTCCATCGATAACTGTTGATTCTCTATCCTCACCAATAAGATCTATTGATTTATCTACTACAATATTTTCAATATATGGTGAACTATAATTATAGACAAACACCGTATCACCATTGCTTGCATTGTCAATTGCATCCTGAATCAAACTATAATTACCAGAACCTGAGCCACCGACATATAAAATACCTCGACTAATAGGTGCATTATTTAGTTTTATCACCATCCCCGATGCTAGTACAACACCTATTCCAACAAACAAAAGAATTATTGTAAAAATCAAACCTATTCTAAACATACTCTTTTGCGTGTTCCAAACTCCTCCCTACAGAACAATTTTAGAAATTCTTATATAATATTTTGATTTAAATGTAACTGTAGTAATTTTTTTATTAAAAATCTACTAAGTATATAATTTAAATATAACTGAGTTTACTCATTGGGGACAATAATAATTACTTCCAAAACATTTTTTACTGAATAGATGGTTAATCTAGGATAATTATGAAAGACGAACTACCTGAAAACATCCATAAAGCAATAGAGGAAATCCAACTGGATAATACTAGTGGGTCAGTAGAACTTGCAAAGAAATCAGCAGAAATATTGATTGATCTTATAAACCAAGATGGTTCTTCGGCTCAAATTAAAAACGCTTCTTACTCTTTAATAAATGCCCAACCAAACATGGCCTCTATTTTCAATCTTATCAATAATTGGATGTTAAACATAGATGAAAACAAAAACCAACAACCAAAAAACATAGTTTATTATTTTTGTAAAAAATATATACAAAATTTAGAAATCTCAGAGAAAAAGATAAGCAAGCAAGCAACTGAACTTATCAAAAACAATGCAACAATAATTACTCATTCATATAGTTCAACAGTTTTAGGTACACTTCTTTATGCAAAACAATCTGGAAAAAGATTCACTGTTATTTGCACTGAATCACGTCCAAAAAATGAGGGTATAAAACTTGCAAAAAAGCTGGGAAAAAGTAAAATAAAAGTAAAACTCTTGGTTGATTCTGCTGTTTTCTCATTGATATCATATGCTGATATGATACTAATTGGGGGAGATGCAGTAACAGATACTGGTCTAATAAATAAGATTGGAACAAAAGGAATAGCAATGACGGCACAACATTACAAAACACCAACTTACGCTCTGTGTTCAACTATAAAATTCCTCCCAAAAAAATACCCTGTGACTCTGGATCATCTGAAAAATCCAAATGAAATAATAAAAAGTAAATTATCAAATGTCATTCCAATAAATTACTATTTTGATTATACACCTTTAGAATTTATTACAGGAGTTATAACAGAAAAAGAAATACTAAAACCTGAAGAGGTTAAAGGAAGAATAAAAAATCTGAAGATACATGATATCTTTTCTGATTTATCATCTAATGATGATGATTTTAATGTACCGTTAATTTGACCATACACCATGTCCTTTTTTTCTTAATCTTTCTGTTAGCTTTTGTTCAATTACTTCAGCTTCTTTACGGGTTTGAATTGGATTGAATTTCTTATATTTCCTTGGTCTTAGCCATAAGCCGTACCTTCTCACATAGCTATTTGACTTATAGCCCCCCTTATGCTGCCTGAATCTTATTACTGGCTCGTGTGCGGATTGTCCTACATAAAAACATGCTTTCTTAGGATTCATTTCAGGGTTTTTTATCCTAAATTTTTTTGATTTTAACACTTCTTTATCAAGCTCTATGACATAAACGAAATAAGGCATTTCTTCATCTCTATATTAAATTTCATTTAATCTTTTTACCTAAAAAACTGCCAGATCGATATTAAAATTATTAATTTATTAGATAAATGCTTCCTTAATTGCCTCAACGAAATCAATTATATCTTTTTTTGTGGTATTAAAGGAACACATCCATCTTACCTCTGAATTCTGTTCGTTAAAAACATGAAATCCATATTTCTTCTGAATATTAGTAATAATATTTTTTGGAAGAGATACAAAAACTGCATTGACCTGCACTTTTTGAGTAATTTTTACCCCAGGAATATCTTTAACTTCATTGAACAATATCTGAGCCATATCATTTGCATGTTTGGCATTATTAAGCCATAGATCATTTGATAATAATTCCTGAAATTGTACAGATATAAACCGCATTTTTGAAGTAAGATGCATTCCCTGTTTTCTTATAAACTCAAAGTTTTTTGAAAGGCCTTTATCAAAGAAAACAACTGCATCACCAAACATCATTCCATTTTTCGTACCACCAAAGGATAATACGTCCACTCCAGCATCTCGGGTGATAGTTGCTAAATCAACGTTAAGACTCACAGCAGCATTGCAAAGCCTTGCACCATCCATATGAAGAAGCATGTTATTCTTATGTGCAAAATCAGATATGTCCTTGATCTCTTCTGTTGTATAAACTGTTCCACACTCAGTTGCCTGAGTAATAGAAATCACCTTAGGCTGAGCCATATGAGGATCACCAAATCCAATGATATAAGGTTTCAATAAATCAACTGTAAGCTTCCCATCAGATGTTGGAATTACAGTAAGCTTGCATCCAGTAAATTTCTCTGGACCACAACATTCATGAACATTCATATGTGCAGTTTCTGCACAAAAGATCGAATTAAAAGAATCAGTTATTGATTTTAAACCTAAAATATTTGCAGCAGTACCATTTCCAACAAAATAAACATCAATTTCTTTTCCAAAATGTTCTTTGAATTTATTTATTGCACGATTTGTAAATTCATCATCACCATATGCAACAGAATACCCAACATTTACAGACTCGATTGCCTTAATTATATCTGGATGAACACCAGAGTGATTATCACTACCAAACTCATAGTTTATATTCATCGTATATTTCGAAATTAAGGAGTTACTTATAATCTTTTATAATCTCAACAAAAACTGGGCTATCAGTTAAATTAATATCTTCAGCATAATAGTCTCAGAACCAGAAACATCCGTTAATATAACCTGTCAGATATGATAATTGATATATCATAAACAGTATTCACAAAAATTGAGAATAATGACTAATGGTTTACGATATACTGGCCCAATATATAGGCCACCTAGCGAAGCAAATAGTCTACTTGTACAGGCAACTATTGGATGTCCATGGAACAAATGCACCTTTTGTATGGTCTATAAAAAAGGTCCAAAATTCAAAATAAGACCTGTAAAAGAAATAAAAGAGGATCTTCTTTGGGCAAAGAATTATTATGGTAATTCTGTAAAAACTGTTTTTTTCCCCTCTGGAAACACAATTATTATGAAAACAGCAGATTTCGTAGAAATCCTAAATCATACAAAAGAACTATTTCCAAACCTTGAAAGAATAACAATCTATGGTTCAGCACAATATATTGTAAAAAAAAGATTAGACGACCTTAAAAAAATAGCAAAAGCAGGACTATCTCGAATACATGTTGGACTTGAATCAGGAGACGATATTACTCTAAAAAATATAAATAAAGGATCAACTAAAGATATTCAAATTAAAGCTGGTAGACTGGTAAAACAAGCAGGAATAGAACTTAGTGAATACATAGTACTTGGATTAGGTGGGAACCAAAGAACAAAAGAGCATATTAATGAGACAGTAAAAGCACTTAACATGATAGATCCAGATTTTATTAGAATACGAACCTTTTTACCAAAAATAAACACACCAATACTTGAAGAAATCCGCACTGGGACACTTCAAATTCTCAAACCTCATGAAATAATAAAAGAAACCTATGAGCTGATAAAAAATCTGAAAGTAACATCTAAAGTTTATAGTGATCATTATACAAATTATATACATGTTAATGGAAAATTACCTGATGATAGAGATTCAATGCTTCAAACTATAAAAAATGCTCTAATGCGGGATGAAAAAAGTTTTAGAGAAGTTTACATTGGAACTGAATAATTCCTTATTTGTTTTATTCATCTGGAATTTTAGTAAATGTAAACGTTCCTAGTGGTACCAATTCATCATTATACAAGAATGGATACCCCTCGATTTTGAAAATTGGCTCTTGTGGAACTGTTGGCTTATCATGTGAGGTATATGTGTAACCACTATCTGTACCAGCATCATATGCATAAAGTGCTACAACTTTTTCATCAACAAAGGTTCCGTTTTCAAAAAGATTTAAACTATCCACTCCAACAAACCAATCAGGACTAGGTGCTATCATTGAAACTAAGCTTACAAGTGGATAATCTTCACAAATCTTAAACTGTAAACTTACTGATCCTGGAGAGGGACTTATTCCACCACCAGATATAATCCTAAAAGCTGTTTTATCAAGCATATACAGCCCAATTTCCATATTAAGTGGATTTTTGTTACCTGTTTCTGCCATATTTTTTATTCCATTTGATGCAAGTTCCCCTGCCCTCCAAATGGATATTCTTTCATTATGAGTAGCTCCTATTAGGCCTGAGAAATGTGGATTTGGAGGAAAATCATCAGGGTGAGTTTCCTCACTCCATGTAGCATCAAAAGTAACTTCATATGTTACCATATTTGGTGCAATACATCCAGAAAAAAATAAGGTACCAATTAATAACAAACTAATTAGTAGGACAATTATTTGTATCTTTCTCATTTATTTTACCCCCCTCAGATAATATCTCATATAAATACAAGTATTTAAATGTGTGCTATAAATTAACACAATTACTTATTCTTCCAATAATTTAGGAAAATGCGGTTAAATGTTACTATTCAGTTTTCTTTTTATTTTTCCTTTTATTATTTTTCTTCAAAATATGCTCTGGTTTTCCACCAAAATAGGCTCCTTGAAGAAGCTCTATATCTCTTTCTATTTTAGATTTCCAAGATTTCTTTTTGTTTTTTTTATAATCTTTTTCTTTAATCATTTCATTTTTTAAAGAATATTATAGATATTAAAATTAATGGAAATTGTTTGATAGTGCGGAGGTATAAAAATATCCTTAATCACTTTATATTCTTTCCACATGTCCTACAAAAATTTGCATCACTATCAAGCTCTGTCTCACAATCTGGACACCGCTTTGTCGTTGAGGATGAGCTTTCCTCTATTGATTTCGCAAATGCTTTTGCCTTTTTTTCAATCCGTTTGCCAAATTGCTCAGCCTTTCGTCCAATTTCTTCGGCAACCTTGTCAATACTCTTTTCAATTGAACTTGTTTTGGTTAAATAGTTACCACATTTAGTACAGTATTGTGCATCATCATCATTTTTCTGCCCACATTCATCACAATACGTCATTTTCTACTCCCCAATAACTATAGTAAAACACTAATGTATTACAAAGTTCTCTTTAAATTTTTTTTACATAATAATATCGATATCTAATTTATTAACTAGCTCTTTGTAACGATTTCTAATAGTTACTTCTGTTACACCTGCAACCTCGGCTACTTCACGTTGAGTTCTACGCTCATAACAAAGTACCGATGCAATATAAAGAGCTGCAGCTGCCATACCTGTAGGACCACGGCCACTGGTAAGTTCGATACTTGTTGATTTTCTTAATATTTCACTTGTCTTTGCTTGAACCTCATTACTAAGTCTTAGCTGACTACAGAATCTTGAAACATAATCTTGAGGTTTTGTTGGAAGCAATTTTAAATCCAATTTACGTGATATATTTCTATAGTTTCTACCAATCTCTTTTTTAGGCAAATTAGATATCTTGCTTATTTCATCAAGGGTTCGTGGAACATTACACTGCCGACAAGCAGCATACAATACCGCAGCAGTAACTCCTTCAATACTTCTCCCTCTGACCAACTTTCTTAAAGCTGCTCTTCTATAAATCATAGCCGCAGTCTCCCTAACTGCTCTTGGAAGACTCAATGTGGATGACATTCTATCGAGAGATGCAAGAGCAATTACTAGATTTCGTTCTATACCATCACTGATTCTAGTTCTAACTTGCCATTTACGAAGCCTATACAGCTGTGCTCTGTTTCTAGTCGGAATAGAATGTCCATATGCATCTCTATTCTGCCAGCTTATTGTTGTAGAAAGACCTTTGTCATGACGAGTATATGTCATCGGAGAACCCGTTCGAGCTCTTTTCTCACGTTGTTCACTATCAAATGCACGCCACTCGGGACCTTGATCAATAAAATCTGCATCAATTACAAGTCCACAATCCTCACAAACAAGTTCTGCTCTAGAGTAGTCTTTAGTTAAATGCGTACTACCACATTTAGGGCATTTAATTGTTTCTTCAATTATCTGTTTATTTTTATTATTTTTCTTAGGCTCTTCTTTCAATTAAATCAAACCTATAAAGAAATTAAATAGTAAAAACATATAATTGAAAAATTTACAACTTTTTTACATTTTTAGCTTGTGGTCCTTTATCTGTATCTTCTGTTTCATATTCAACAGGATCTTCTTCATTTAGATATATCCCATCTGGAATCTCGGATCTATGAACAAAGATATCTTTTCCATCCTCTCCTAATATGAAGCCAAATCCTTTTCTTGCATTATACCATTTTATTTTTCCTTTCATATATATTTACCTCTTTTGACTTTATAGTCATTTGTTACAAAAAGAATGATTAGAAAAAAAATTCCAAAATCCGAATAAACGAAAATACGAAACCTTTATCTAAATTCTTTTCAAGGGATACAATAACTTTTATTATAAATACCTTCCCATCGCATAAAAAACATATTTTTATCCGTTATTATCAAATCAAATAGATGAAATCGTGATATCTAAATTAAAAAAATTTTATTTTCATCATTTTTTTGATTAAGTTTTGAATAAATATTTATAAATATATTTATAAATCTTGATAAACGAAAGGTTTATTAAAGTCAATTAACAATCGTTAATATAGTGATAAAAATTGAAAATTGCGGGGGTTGTAAACGATTATAAAGAAGCTTTGGATATCGAAGATATTGTAAAAGCCTTTGTAATAAAACAACGAATATTTTATTTGCTCTCTTTAGAAAAAAAGAAAGATTTTGATAATGTTGAAGATTCAAATAATACGACTTCACCAGCAAATGATGTTGAATATTCACAGACTACAAACAAAAAAAATGTACAAATTAAAAATGAAGACAAAATCAGCCCTGTTTTTAACGTTAGAGGGCTAATTTAAATTTATAATAATCTTAGATTAAATATCTAATCATATCCGCCGATTTTTAGACTTGGATCACCGATTAAAATCCATTCTAGCACGCTTTTACAATGATATTTATTAATAGAAACTGGAAAGTCTGATACATAGTCTTCTACGGTTTGACAATGGATTTGTCCAAGAATTCTTATTTCTTCTTCACCATATAATCTCAATATATCAACAGCAAGTTTTCCTCCAAAGCTTTCGGCATCATCAGGTATTCCATTTCCATTTATATCTCCACTAGTTCCATAGCATATATTTGTATTTGTAAGTACTGCTATTGCTCCACCATTGTTTTTCTTTACTAATTTCCATGCAATACACTCATATATACAATCTTGCTGAAAGTAGTTGGGTTCTCCATTTAGAAATTTAAAGAAGTTAAGTAATGCTACATCTAATTTTGCATGTATACATTCACCCAATATACAAACTGGGTACATGTCTTTATTTTTGTAATTCTTTACATATTTATTTAGAAAAACTATAATCTCTTCCCCCTCAGGTAAGTTTGTCCTTAAACGATCTTGCCCGCCTTTTCCTCTTGTAAATAGGAATCCACATCCATTGTTTATTGCATTTGATACGTCTTCTGGACCTGTAAGATTCCCAGTTGAAGTATATAGTTTGATTTTTTCAAAATCATCCATGAATTCTGCTGCATAATCACATGTTTCCTCCCCTTCATAACCAGGAGATTGAATAAAAGTATCTCCTCCTACCAAAACTAGATTGTTGAACCACTCTTGTCCATGGGCATTGTTTTCATAATCAATTATTTTTTGAACAACTACTCTAGCCTCTAAAAAATTCCTACAAGGCAGTCTTCCAACACATACATCAGGGTGCAGGTCCATTTGATCGTTTCCCCATTCTGCAAAAACATCATCACCATTTGAGTTCCAATCTTCGAATTCATCTCCATTTTTGTATATGTCAGAATAGTAATGATCGCTGAAGAACGTTGTATATCTATCAGCATCATCATCTAATAGAACATATCTAACTGGAATATGCCACTTTGGATAGAAATTTAATCTTCCTCCCATCAGTAGTACATAATTAAAAAATATAGCCAATTTTCAATTTACCCAAATACTATTATAAAAGCAAAATATTACATTTTTTAAGGTGGGATAAAATAGTATGCTTGTTAAAGATGTTATGACTAAAAATGTAATAACAATAGACAGTAATCAAACTATTCTTGATGCTTATAAAATGTATCGCGATAATAAGGTTGGTAGTTTAGTTGTAACAGATAGTGAGAGATGTATTGGAATTGTTACAGAACGTGACCTAATCGAAAAAGCAATAGATAAAGACCTGAAAACCACTTTAGTGAAAGATATCATGACATCTAATATTAGAACAATTTCCCCATCAGACAATTTAGATACTGCTTCGGATGTAATGGAGAAATATAATATTAAAAAGCTCCCTGTACTATATAATGATAATATTACAGGGATTATCACAATAAATGATATTGTTCATACGAAACCAGAAATGACTAAAAGATATATTGAGACATGGATAAAAACTAGATGGAAATAATACATCTGTGCATTTTGTTATCAAAGGTTTATTTGTTAATTTAAGAAAATATGATTTAAGAGGATATACAGGGAAAATAAACATGCTTGTCTGTGAAATAATGAATAAGAAATTGATAAGTATTGATAGCAATCAAACTATTCTTGATGCATTTAAATTATATCGTGACACCAAAGTTGGGAGTTTAATTGTTATAGAAAATAATCAATTAGTAGGTATTATTACAGAACGTGACCTTATCGAAAAAACAATCGATAAAGACCTAAGAACGACTTTAGTAAAAGAAATTATGAGTTTAAAAGTAATTACAATTTCACCGTTGGATAATTTAGAAACTGCTTTAAAAATAATGAAAAAGAATAGAGTAAAAAAACTACCTGTTCTTTCATCAAGTAAAATAAAAGGAATTATAACTATTACAGATATTGCTTATGCCAGACCTGAGCTTACTAAAAGATTTATAGAATCATGGATTAAACCTAGATGGGAAGATTAGTTTACTGACAAATAGGTATTTTTTTTAATGGGATTTGATAATCTTATCAATTTATAAGATTTTATCTATAAAAAGTGTTAATAAAAAATCTTATAATTATTGTGATATTTGTTGCGTTTTTAAATATTTTATATGAGTTAAATGTTATATCGCTAAATTTATAGTATTAATACAAAGATTTATATCCATATAAACGATATTAGTTTTTACCAAAATTATATTGGGGGAAAGCATATGAGCAAAATATTTGTTGTAATTGGAATAGTAGCACTATTTTTTGGAGCAAGTGTAATACCCACAATACCTGCTATTGACACGCAAAAGTCACCAGTTGGTACACCAATAGCGAATGTTTGGTATGTTGATGATGATGGTAACGATTATCCTAATCCTGATTTTAATAATATTCAAGATGCCGTCGATGCTGCAAGTGGTGGTGACGAAATCAGAGTTTATGCTGGATTTTATCCTGAGAATGTAAATATTGATAAGACATTAGATTTAATCGGAGGATACAACGGAACATCAATAATTGATGGTGGAGGTAATGGAAATACTGTCAAATTATCTGGAGCTAATTCAAGAATTGAGAAATTTACAATACAGAACAGTGGAGATTATGAAGAAGGTAAGGTATATGATGCAGGGATTCACGTGATATCTAGTTTGAACACTATTACTAATAATAATATTATAGACAATCTAGGAGATGGAATTTACATATCTAATTCAGCTGGAAACGAAATAACTTATAATGTAATATCAAACAATGCGTATGATGGTATTGCTCTCTTTTCAATTATTTCAGGAGGAAACACCATTTCTGAAAATACAATTGAGGATAACGGAAATGATGGCATATATACATTTAGAGGACATAGCAACTTCATCAGGGAAAACACTATATCAGGAAATGCGGAGAATGGAATTCATCTCCAAAGGTCTAGGCTAAATACAATTGAAAAGAACTTTATTGGTAACAGTGATAATTACGGTATCTTTTTTGAATTTCTTTGCATTGCTAATTCAATAAATCGTAACAATATTTCAGGAAACATTAACCAAGGATTGTTTTTTAAATTCCAATGTGATGGTAACACAATTACTTTGAACAACTTTATGAATAATGATGATGTAAAAACTGCTTTTTATACTCCTCATGTAGGTTTTCTTTCATGCTTTTTGAATGGTTGGAGAGAAAATTATTGGGATGATTATGAACCATTAATTCCAAATTGGTGGTATCTTATTTGGGGAAGATGGGGATTTGTCCCATGGCCAAACTTTGATCTATACCCAGTTCCTGATCCATATGATTGGCCTCCAGATTAGAATATCTGCATAACTTCGGCAATTGTTGTCTAATGAAAAAAATAAAACATTTAGCGTATGCTATTATAACTGAGAAACAGCTTTTCTTGAAATAAATAATGTATAGATTTTATGTAAAATCGTATTATTTATATTAACTATCTTATTTGCTTGGTATTAAATGTCAAAATTAAATTTATACAGAATGGAAAAGGATCAATTACGAGAAGATTTACTAAAATACACAAGAAAAGCATATAAATTAATTCCAAGTATTAAGAATCCTAATATTTTAGACGTTGGATGTGGTACAGGAGTTCCAACAATTGAGCTTGCAAAAATATCTAAAGGACATATTACTGGAATAGATATTGATGAAACTTCTTTGGATTTACTTAAAATCAATATAAAAGATGCAGGTTTAAATAATCGTATAAGTGTTATTAAGGGATCAATATTAACAATGGATTTTCCAGAAGAAAGCTTTGATATTATCTGGGCAGAGGGTTCAGTATTCGTAATTGGCTTTGAAGAAAGTATAGATAAGTGGCGTCGATTTATAAAGCCTAATGGATTTTTAGTAATTCATGATGAAATTAAGGATCAAACGAAAAAACTTGGATTGATAAGTAAGTATGGCTATTTGCTTATCGCTCAATTTGAACTAACAGATACGATCTGGTGGCGTGAATATTTTACACCCTTAGAACAACTTGTTCAAAAGTATAGAGGTATGTATCCAAACGACTCTGAGATTAGAAGTGAAATTGAAAAAGACCAAAACGAAATTAATATGTGCAAATCAAATCCAGAATTAGCTAATTCATTTTATGCGATTATAAAAAAGGTTTAGAGTGGTTATAGATATTTAAATAATAAAAAAGAAGAGAGAAATTGAGGGATTTTTAATTTTATATTTATGGTGTATAACTCCAATCTTTAAGCTCTAGAGTCAAGGAGTATTGTACTCTTCCACCTCCAAAGGGTATTAATATTACTTCCTTGACAACGTTTCCTACCTCTTCAGAGTAAAATGATTCAAATCTAGAACCATCCGTTGCTACTGCTGATACATTAAAGACATCAAAAGGCCCTGCTTCGACGTTAATTTGCTCTTGAGAACATGTATATGGAATTGGGAAATATGGGATAGAATAATTCTGTGGTCCATAAACAGATACAAGTCCCCAAAATATTGTAAAATATACATTGATATTTAAGATTTCAGTACCACTTAATTCTCCAGATTTTCCATCATATAAAGGAAATGGCATAATTACCCAAGGGGGATCAAATTCCACATTTGCACTTCCATCAACTTGAATTGGAATAGGGATAGTAACAGGTCCAATTGTAATAAATAAAAAACCTTTTATTTGGTAAAAAAAGTTTTCCAGTGCAAGATCAGTTTTTCTCAGTTGTATTCTCATTGTTAAAAATGTTAATCTTGTTGTTTTCAATCCATAACTACCCATATCAAAATTCCCATGAGGTCTAGTTTTAGCTTCCAAAACATATGAGTCACCAGAATCTTCAACTACCTTTAAGGTTAGGTCTCCTGACAGGGTATAACTAAACATTTGTGATCTTGATTCGATAAAATTGTATGTCCATTTATCTCCCTTTTCCCAAATTGGGATATCAGCATCATATGAAATTGTTTGATTTTTGTACATATCATTTATTGCAGTTACTGGATATACTATTGCAGAGATCATGAGTATACATAGAAATATTCCAATAATCTTATTTTTCATAATTTAACCTCCTGTAAAAACAATTTTTCATAATTTCCTTCTAATGCTAATCTAATAATATTTTTTAATATTGGAAATGCATTTGGAAATCTTTCAAAAATCCAGTTGAAAATATTTAAGTTATTATCAAAGGATTTGATTCTCAGTAATGATAATTCAAAGTTCGCCCAGTCACTACAAAACTCATACTCATCTTTTGCTTTTGCGGTAATTGCAAATGTTGCTTTGCCATACCAAGTATGGTTAATTGTTACTGTTTCACCTGAGCTATATGGACCAAACCACCTCTCAATTAATCCATCCCCCCAGTGAATAAAGTAATATATATCATCACCATCTGGATCTGTTGAAGAGAAACTAAAATCGTATTCGATACCTTTTTTTCCTTCTGTTGGACCTTCAATTGTTGGTTTTATAGGTGGACCATTTGATCTACCAATAAATGCCCAGGTTGTATCGTTTGCTACATTACCCTCATTATCACTAACAGTCAATGTTATAGGATATACTTCTTGGGAATCATAGTTATGAGAAACAACCATTCCATATTCGTTGTATCCATCGCCAAAATCCCATAAATATGAGACAATCTCACCTTCATGATCAAAACTTCCACTGGCATCAAAAATTATCTCACTTCCAACATCACCATAATATAATCCATCAGCATCAGCAACAGGAACCCAATTCACAACGACATCAGGATTGTAATCAACAGAGGATATTGCTGTAGTATCTATTCTTAAACAACCATATTCTATGTTAAAAAATCCATTTATTCCAAAAACTGTCCCCCAGCTGTTTTTACAAATCCAATAACCTCCATTACCAATTGAAGGATCGTCTTTCCATCCAACAATAACAACAAGATGGTTTGTCATGTTGAATTGTAATGAAGAAGAAAAATAGTCATCAGAATCATGATTTTTACATGACCAATCTATAAAATTATCCTTTTCATGGATGTACCAAGTAACCATATAAGCAGTAGTAACTGGTCCATTCTGCATAATCTGTGATTTAATAGCCTCTCTATCTTCAGGAGTATCATCAGGGTACCATACTGCACAATCTGATATTGGGATCAAATAATTCTCCCAATCTTCACATTTCTCATCACAAAGAACGGGATCATTATCGTAATTAAAACCATTAAAACCATCTGGATCAATGCCTTTATATGGAAAACAGAATTCAGGAATAATGCCATTGCAGTTGTTTCCAGAAGATCTATTGCACATTATGTAATAAAAAGCAGAAAATGCTTCTCCACCAATACAATTTCCTGAACGAGGAAGACAAGAAAGGACATATTGTTCAGATAAATCAAGATCTAAATCAGCCCTACCTTCCCTAATATTTATGATACTCTCAAGTGCTCCAATAGCAGCAAAATCCCAACAGCTTCCACAATCTCCTTGATCTTTTATAGGAGTTGTCCAATCTTGTCCTTCGTAATCCATCCAATTAAAATAATCAGGAGTTTCAATAACCATTGGTTTTGTTGAGATTTCATCTAAATCCTTAGATATAGGCATTTCCTCCATTAACCTAATTCTTAACTTAGCATTATTTGTTATCCCACATCCACAGTTCTCATAAGAATTGTTTTCAATTAAAATTTGATTATCAATATTGTTATCTTCAGAGTTTACAGTTGTTGAAACAGCAGTAACAATCAGCAGCATACAGACTAAAATACCTACTATTTTCTTTTTCATATTTTTTCCTCCCTCAAGGATACAATAAATGTATTATATTACTGCTATATAAATTTAATCTAAGATATCAATAGTTGATACAATTATCTATATACATACAAAATTTTTATTTGTAACTAAAGTAACATATTATAATTATCAATATTGTTATTAAATACTACTTGTTAATTATAAATAGAAATCAAGGAAAAATATTTTGATTATGGATATCCGCCAATCTTTAAGGTGGGATCACCAAAAATTGTCCACACCTCTAATGTCATCACACTGACATTATAAATCTTCCAGTTTAAAGGTGTTAAATCCCATGCGGTTTCATCGTTCATATATTTAACAATTGTCTCTTGCCAGATATCACCAAGTATGTCCATTCCTTCTGAATAAGCTTTATAAAAAGTCATGGTCAGATGACCAATAACTGTTTTTGTACATAAGGTACTTGGGATAATATATGACGGATTTGTATTAGCAATACATGCAACTGCTCCACCGTTTTCATATTTCATAAATTCCCATGCTAAAGGAGAATCAATATAATCAAAATCTCCACAGGAGCATGCACAAAAAACAACAACAGGAAGTTTTTCTTCATTTGTGAGATTATGAACCTCATCTAAAGTATAACCTGAAGGATAGGGAAATCTTAGACGCATTTGAGAAGAGAATGGTAAATGACTCCAAACTTTATCAGGATTACCATGACCTGAAAATAAAACAAAACCTGCACCCTCATTTATTGCATCATTCATATTCTTATTTGTTAAAAAATTAATATTTGGTTTAAAAAAACCAGTTGCGTATATTTTAGTTGCTTGAAAATCAGACAAGATTTTACTGATTTTATTTCCAATATATTCTCCTTCGAAAGCTATAAATCCAATTTTCAATCCAAAAAGTGGATAGATAAATTCTAAAAATGATGGCTGTGTATCTCCTCCAAATAACACAATATGTTTGAACCAATCTGCTTGATAAGTGTTTTCTTCATAATTTATGATTTTATCTATAACAATTTGTAACTCTGATATGTCGCTACAAGGAAGTCTTCCGATACATACGTCTGGATATAAATCTACTTCATCAATTATAAGAGAAGCGTTCACCTCGCCAAAAATGTTATTTTCATTTGAATCCCAACTGCAAAAACTCCCATTTTTATTATAAATATCTGCAAAATAAAGATCACATATGAAAAGATTATAATGACGCCCATATATATTTTCTACAAATCTGACAGGCATGGCCTCTTTTCCACCAACAAGCATAACATATCCTATTCCCCAACTTTCTTTTGCATTCTTAATGAAATATTTTATCTTTTCAGCATCATCTCTTCCTTGAACTGCAAAATAGACACTATTATAGATGTCATTAAGCGTAATTATTTGTGTTTCAATTTCATGATTTTCTTTATGATCTTTTAATCGTTCTAATTCAGCTGAAAAATTCTCAGGGGAAATTATGATAAAATCATAATTATCACTTTTCTGTTTAGCTACTTCTTTTATCCAGAAATTTTCATCAGCAAACTTGGTTGATGTATTAAAAACTGCTTGGGTTGATGATGCAAAAAGTATGATACCAATAAAAATTGGTATTAATTTTTTCATGTAAGATTTTCCTCCCTAAATAAAAATAATGTCTTCATTATATTTATTTATTTCTAGCTACTCATTGGAGTAAATTATACCTAATTAGTTATAGAAACAAAAATTCCTGGTAAAAAATGCAGGGGACGAGATTTGAATATGCTTTTACCGGTAAAATAATAACATTTTCTCCTGTTGATTCACTTGGATCCTGATATTCTTTAGCAATTTAGGAGGAGATAATACAAGAACTTTATTAAAAACTCTTGCCAGTTTTTTTATATAAATTCTTTTGTTTTAAAAATCAGGCTACCAAATATTAACAAAATTATAATTGATGCAAATATTACCATTAAAGAGGTATTTACACCAGCTGCTTCATTTAATGTAATATATTCAAGTTGTTTTGATCCTATACTTTTTAGATAATAATTGATTGAGATTTTTTGAATGTTACCTGGAATACTTCCAATAAACCCCTCCCAAATAAAAACAAAAAACAAACCAAAATAAATAGGTCTTTTGAAAACAACACTAGTTAACAAAAAAAGTGCAGAGTAAACAAATACTCCAAGAAACACAAGACCAATAAAAGTGACATATATACCCATAGCTTCTCCATCTAAACCCTGCTGTCCAAAAAATGAAATAAAACCCAATGAGGTAATAACTGCTAAAATCAAACATAGACATATAACCAATGATAAATAATAACTAAAATAAGCAAAAATCCGATCGAATGGTGAAGTAAAAACATGGA